>JBLIIE010000156.1:0-11678 GCA_047634635.1 Granulosicoccus sp.
CTGACCCCGAATTCCACTCAGGCCGTCTATTCAGGAATTCAAACCTATGCAGCGTCAGGACTTGTTCATCAGCCTGCTGTTATTTTTGTTTAGTGCTGCACTTTACTGTTGGAGCATGCCGCAAAGCATCACACTCATTGACGCTGGTTTGTTCCAGATGGTATGTGATGCGAATGGTTTAGCCCATCCTTCCGGTTTTCCAATTGCCACCCTTGCCTGTCACGGCCTCAGCTATCTACCATTCGAAGGCGTAATCCCGGGCAATTTATTGAGCGTCATCTTTGGTTCACTTACGGTAATTGCACTTTACTTCACAGCCCTGCAATTGCGATTGACCAGAACCTACGCAGCATCTGCCGCCGTATTACTCGCTTGCTCCACGCACTATTGGTCTCAGGCCATTATCATCGAGGTCTACACGCTCAACAGTTTCTTGCTCTTGTGCGCGTTCTATTTCGCACTTCGTTACAATCAGAACAACGTAAGCCGAGATCTCTATATCAGTGCGTTCTTCTTAGGCACTGGTTTAGCCAATCATTGGCCGCTGATTGTCGTCTCGACGCCGGCTCTTGCAGCGCTCGTTATCTATTCCACTGCATCCTTAAGACAGCTGTTCCAACCCCGCCATGTTTTACTCGGCAGTCTCAGTATTATCGTCGGACTCAGTCCGTATTTGCTGCTGCTGACAAAAAATGACAACAGCATGTTGATACACGGTCCGATCAACTCATTAGAACAATTCGTCCACTACATCGCACGAACCGCCTATGACGATACGTTTTTAAATCAGTCAGAGCGCACCTACTCTTATTTGTGGCGCTTACCCTTCGAGTCAATCCAGACATTTGGTTATGCAGCCTGGTTGCTGATACCTATTGGCCTCGTAAGATCTTTCCATCAACTTAAGACTAACCACGCCATAGCCCTGGTTGCGCTGTGGGTCGCCAACTGTTTGCTATTGCCGTTACTAACTGACTATCCCTATTCGTATGAGATGAGAAGCATCGTCATCACCTGGACACTACTAGCCCACATTAGCTGCGCGTTATGGATGGCTATTGGCTTGCAAGCTATCGGGAGCTGGGTCGGAGGAATCCGTTGGAGCGGTCAAGCCGCATCAGCGGTGTCTATTCTTTTAGTGCTACTTATTTCGGCACCATTCAACTATCGAGCACAAGATCATGTTGTCGACCACTACGGCAGAACCCTGCTAATGAGCCTGGATGAAAACGCAATTCTGTTCGTTCGTAGTGACAACCAAACTGGGCCACTAGGCTATCTTCATTATGTGGAGGGCGTTAGACCTGATATTGACATCTACAATTTAGACAGCGTTTTGTTCGACAACCGGCTCACACCGATTCAGGCATCAGAAGAGGCCAAAGCCGACACCATCCTCCAATTTATCAAACATGCCACCCGACCCGTCTACTCCATCGCACCACTGCCCTTGCCTGCCGAAGACCATGGTTTTTACTTTAAGTACAACTCGTCTACCCCGGGGTTTTACCGAACGATATTCGTCGACGAGTACTTCGCCAATCTAATCTCTCAGCGCCGTGATAGTGGTATTAAAGATCCCAGGACACGGGTACTGATGGACAGCCTGATTTATGACTACGCAAGATTAGTCATAGGGCTAGGCATTGTTGGCACTAACCACTCGCCTGAATTCATCGATTTACTAGGTAAAATGACAGCTACACTGCAGGGGAAGATCTGGACACTACACCATGTTCTTGCATCGCCATCTCCTGACAAGGCAGTCCTGCTCTCTTTAGCGCTCGCAGCTGAGTTACAGATAAGCGAAGAAGTCACAGCACCCGCCAGGGCGAAACTGTATCGGCATATCGCTGAAGTGTGGATGCTAGCGCCCAGCGATACAGACCAGGCCCTCCATTACTATGCTCTTGCGACTCGGACCAAAGATCAAAACATCTGCCAGTCTGCAAGCACGCGACTCCCAGAACCCTACCTACGAAGACTCAACTGTATCGACCAAGAAAACTACTCAGAGTAGCTCCGCTCGATTTTCACCGAAACCGATTTGAAAGCAGGCGTATGGCTGCGCGGGTCGCTTTGCCTGGTCGTCAGAACATTCGCTTCAGGATAGTACGCCGCCACACAATGCCTAGGTAATGGGCTGATGTTAACTTCAAGCTTCTCCATCGTACCGGCGCTTGAGGTCACCGTGACCAGATCTCCTCCATTGACGCCCAGCTCAAGGGCGTCCTGCTGATTCATATGTAATATCCAGCGATGCTGAACATCTCGATAGGTATCAGCCATCTCGTAAATAATCGAATTGAATTGACCTTCACTGCGGATCGTCATGAGCGTGAAGTCATTTTTGTTAGCGCTCGACGGCGTTGCCACCAACTTTGCTTTACCGCCAGATGTATTGAAACTAGGTGAATGTTTGATGCGTCCCTCAATATGAAACTCAGCACCAGTTTCATCTAGGTCCTTTAGGGCCTCCATCCCCGGAATGATTCTAGATATAGCCGACCGTATGTTGCGGTGGCTTTTAAATGCTTGAAAATCAATAGGTGACGACTCGAACAGCTCTGTCGCAAGATCACTCAGGATGGCGACTTCCGAGCGCACGGTGGCGATTCGTTGTATGCCGCCATCACTTAATCGGACGAAGTTAAACATAGATTCTTGCGTGGTTGGCTCTGGTTCTTCATCACGGGCACAAACAGGCAGGATTAAACTCTCGCTGTTGTCTGTACCCAATATATGGCCGCGGTTCAAAGTCGTGGTAAGCGCGAGTTTAAAATCAATTTGATCAAAGGCCGCTATTGCCCAATCCGTATCCGGTGTTGCTTCAAGCAGGTTACCGCCCATAAGCAAAGCACATGTCATATTACCAGCGTGAGCCGCCTCCAGCGAAGCAAGCGTGTGCAGCCCTGGTGTTGTGGGCAAGTCGATACCAAATTCTGACTCAATACTGTTGAGAATGTCCTTAGCCAACACTGGCTTAACACCTATTGTGCCAATCCCTTGTACATTACTGTGGCCCCGGAGCGGCAAAAGCCCTGCGCCGGGCTTGCCAATCATGCCCCTAAGTAGTGCCAGGTTACTGATCCACTCTACGTTGCCAACGCCGTGCTGATGGTGTGTCATGCCCATCCCCCAGGCAAAGATGACGTTTTTAGCGTGGGCATAGGTTTTTGTTGCAGCGGCTATTTTGTCCTGCGGTACCTGGCAAGCTTGCAACAAATCTTCCCATTGCAAAGCATCTATCTGGCTGCCAAGTTCATCAACCCCTTCGCAGTATTGTTGGAGATAGTTGGCGTCGCAGTTACCACGTTCAAGTAGACCTTTTGCGATGGCTTGGAATAGCGCGATATCTTCGCCAATTTTCGGCTGCAAATAGATATCTGCAATATCGTCACCGCCTTTGAGCATAGAGGTCATCATCTTCGGTGCTGCGAACCTTACGAGACCTGCCTCACGCATCGGGTTGATGACAATAATTTTGCCGCCCCGCCGCTTAAGCTGAATGAGCTTGTGCATGAGCCGTGGATGATTCGAAGCGGGGTTGGCACCAATCAAAAAAAACAGATCTGCCTGATCAATGTCTTCTAATTTTACGGTCGACGTGCCCGTCCCAATGGTGTGTTTGAGCCCTTCTCCCGTTGCCTGGTGGCAGTAGTAAGAGCAGTTACTAATATTGTTGGTGCCATAAATCCTGGCAATGAGCTGCAGTAAAAAACCCGCTTCATTGGATGAACGCCCAGAACTGTAGAAAAAACTCTCTTCTGGTTTTGCGGCGCCTAACTTTGTCGCTGCGTGCTTAATTGCCCAACCCCAATCCACAGGTGTGAAGTGGTTGGAACCTGACGCTTTATAGATCGGCTGACCTAGGCGACCCAGATGCTCAATTTGATGACCATCTAACTCTTTTAGTTCATTGATGGGATGCTGGAAAATCTCGTTCGGTATCGGCGGCTGGATATCCGTCGACTGAGCCTGAAGGCTTTTGTTACAGACCGATGGAAACTCGTCCATTTCATTGGTCATTCCACCCTTTTGCCCACCCATACCCAGCCCACAAGCTTTACAGGCATTTTTCGACGCCAATGCTTTGCTGGCGTCAAGCAGCCCAATACGCGCTGCCGTCTGCAACGTATACATGACTTTTTTTGCTCCACCACCAATCGTTTTCGACATCAGCCCTCCAGCAACATGACAGTTCTAACGCAAGGCATGGTAAACCTGCAAGCAAAGAAAACTACTCAGAGTAAGTTAGCTCGCTGAGGGGCGTGAAATCTCTAGTCTCAGTGGTAAAGACTATTGCCCAAAAACCTCCGCTAGCATGATTTGGAATAGAGGTGTCCTAGACTTTCATGTCTTTGGCTGGGGACCTGTGGTCGTCAATCGATATCTGGATGGCGAGCAGTTGATATGGGATTATGCTGATGGCAGCCAAACTCGCATGAATCGAATTTGTACATTGCCAGAGAATCAAAAACAACCACGTCGTCGATAAGGACAACAACATGAGTCGATTGAAAGGAAAAGTAGCGGTTATTACTGGAGGGGCAGGTGGTATTGGTAAAGCCGCCGGCAAGCTCTTTGTGGCGGAGGGAGCAGATGTTTTGCTTGTTGATCTGGATGAAAACTCTCTCAAAGCTGCTTGCGATGAGATTGGTAGTAACCGTGTGAGTTACTGCGTGGCTGACGTCACACGCGCTGCAGACAATCAAAAAATGATTAGCGTGGCAGAGGAGCGTTATGGTGGTGTTGATGTACTGCTTGCAAATGCCGGCATCGCAGGAGACGTGACTTCCATTGTCGAATACGATGAGGCTCGGTTTGATCAAGTTATGGCGGTGAATGTTAAAGGACCGTTTCTGGGTTTGCAGGCATCCATTCCAGCCATCAACAAGCGTGGTGGTGGCAGCATCATTATTACGTCTAGCATCATGGGCGTGACGGGAGGCGCCAATATCGCCCCCTATGTGACCTCTAAGCACGCGGTGATCGGCATGATGAAGTCTGCAGCAAAAGAATGTGCGGCCATGAATATTCGAGTGAATACCGTCAACCCATCTCCCGTCGACACAAACATGATGAGAGTGCTTGAGGAAGGATTGTCCCCTGGGGAGAGCGAGGCGATGAAGGCGCGAATGGAGGCAAATATTCCTCTGGGTCGTTATGCCGAGCCCGCGGATATTGCCAAGATCATGTTATTTTTAGCCTCGGACGACAGCGCCTTTGTCACCGGTTCTACCTATATGGTGGACGGTGGTTCAACAGCCTAGGCTTCGCCTTTCAATCACCTAATTGATCACTTAGGTGACCTGTAAATCAGCAAATCCAGCGCGCGACAGTCACTGGCAAGACGAAGGATCACGTCTCGATAAGGGCGTTATAAAAACTCTACAAAACATCGTTCAGTAACTAACGGCATCGCTACTCTGAAATGGGCCATGAAACGGGTGTTGAGCATTGCGCGACGGATAACTGAGCAGAAGCGAAATAGATTTGATTGTTGGGCGAAGCTGGATAAGTCATCGACGGTGGTCCGGGGCAATTCGCGCTTTGGCCAGGGCCAAGGGCCAACTCAGTATCTAGGACTAACTCGCACGCCACCATTAAATCCAGCTCACTCCAGCTCGTGCAGATATCTTCTACCTGTCGGTACTCTGCTCTGCTGACATTGTCGGGTTTATCGAACGTCCACCAGTGGCCAAATTGGTTTTCGGTGTTGCTTGAATAGACTCTATAAACCAGGTGTTTTTTCTTCACTTCAAACACTTCACCCAGGCACAAGCCGCCTTTCCCAGGCGCGCCTAGTGCCATGTTTAAGAGGGAAGGATTCTCAACTGGAGTAAGCCCAGAAGGAACATTAATGGAGCCAGCGCAGGTGTTTGGATTACTTTGGCCAAGATCAGTATTTTGCACCGCAGTACAACTCTGTAATACCAACAAAAAAAATCCAATCGTTACAGATTTCATTTTCAAACTAATGCTCTGACTATATTGATGTGTCTTATTGTCACACAAGATCTGTGATGGACTCTATTTACGCTCCACATTGCTTGTTTAACGTATGGGTACGGGCTCTTCGATGGCGGTGAAGTGTTCGGGTCGGGGTTGCTGTAACTCACCTGGTAAGATTCCATGGACGTGTTGCGCAATCGATGACCGGGCTGCCCTGCAAGCGGGGCTACCGTATAGCAAGGTTGACCTGACTTAGCTTCAGAACAGTCGATTGCATTTACTTGCCCATCATTCCTTCGTCCATTTTTTGGCCACTGTGTATTCACCAGACGATAATGTTGGAAGGGTGAATCCAGAGTTTTGAGCATGGCAGGGAAGGATTCGTTAAGTGGTGTTGAAGAGATTGGATCTATACGAGTGATTTGATTCTGGACCGCGCTGGCCCAGGGCAACGCGTTAGAGATGGTTTGTACGTTGGCACATGCACTTGCGCTTAGTGAGTGCAGCGGGTGGCCAGCAGGAAAGACGCCGGGTCGCTGATTAATACAAACGTTTTTGGGTGGTGCTTCCCTGGCGGTCTTCGCACTATAAAAGTTGTAGGATTTGTTGCTAGCCGTGGCTGTCAGACTGGGCACGTTGTCCTCGTGTTCAAAAGTTGACCAAACCCACTGGGGCGCCCAGTGAGTTTTGTGAGCAATGTGCATTCCAACAAGACCCAAAGTGACCTGACGACACTCACCTGCTGGGCGTTCGTAGTAGTTTGCGGTGACCGTATAAAAACGATCTGGATTGTCTACCTTCGCGCAGCTAGTCGCGATGGTGCAAAGTTGTCGCCACGCTGCCTTGATCTCGATAGCACCTGTGCCCGTAGCACCGTTTGTGTTGTCCGGCATTTGTAATGGCTCTGCAGTCCAGTTCAAAGCCTGAAGGGGTCCGCCAGGACCATAACTGCCCGTAGTGGAGTATTGGGTATCACGGATAAACGTCCATTCATCCTGATTGATGCGCACTTCAAACAGGGTCAGTTTGCCATTTTGATCTACTAGCGTATTCAAGGGATTGCCGAACGCCTCGTGAGTCTCGTCGGCTAACGTTGGCCTTGAGCTTGTTCGAGTCTTGCTCGTCATTCGAATTTCTTTTACTCGATGAGGTGTATCGATATCACTGGATGCACAGAAGCCGGTATCTGAAACTGCATCCTCCCAGGTGCGGTCGCTCAGTGTCCATGTCTTGTCTAGTGGTTGAAATGTGTCAAACACTGTTGGATAGGATTCCCAGACTCTCGGACCCGGTGCAGTTATCTGTGCACCGGCGCGAGGCACGCCCCGCCAGGGCGTGCCAGGTTCCACAATCTGGTTGGGAAGATTCAAAGCGATAAAACTACGCCATGAAAAACAGTCAAAAAGACGCTGTGCTTGATTCGATTGATTGGGGTCAACGCCTACATCTGGCGGGACAGTGGCGTTAATGCTGGCTAGTTCGCACGCGTCGATGGTTAGGGGCTGCATTGTCGTGGTCAGTTGTGGTCTTGATTGCTGATGCTTGGCAGCAGCATCAAAAGCGGACCACAGGTAGTCGCCTTTCTGCGCTGGTGCGTGGCAATCGATGCACTGGGTTTGCGGCTTTCCAGCCACCAAAATATCAGCAGACTTAAAAGCGCCGAACCGATACAAGTAGTAAAACCAATCACCACCGCTGCAATTGTTTGCAACCAGCGAGCCGCAATAGCCTTCTTGTTTGATCATCACGGTTAACCACGGGTCCGCATCGGGATCCATATTCGGGTGCGTCGCATTCTGTTTCACAATGATAGACCCAGAAGGAAACTGTACGGTCTTGATAGGTGTATCTGCAGATAGTGTTTTTGCGTATTCAGCGGCGAGAGGGTTTACATAAATACTGACATAAGCGCCATGCATAGGGGTTCTAATGTTTGCTTGAGCTGGACGTTTGCCAGGAAAAATACTCCAAGTTTGGTAGTTGGCGAGGACAAACTTGTTCAGTTCAGCTGCACAGACAGCAGGATCATTTTGACAAATCGTTAAACAGGTGGAGGGGTCTTCGCAGAGTAGTGTCGAGTTTGGTGGTGCAGTGCATGCGCAGAGAACCCAGACTAATAAGGTGGCAGTGATACAAAGCCGACTCGTACTCGCGTGCATTTTGGTTATACTGGCCATACAACAAGTCGCCCGCTGTCAGGGTAGTTATTATTGTTCGGTGAGCGCTAAGAATCAAATCACTTTCGTTTCTTGGGTTGTCTTTTATTTCGGTGGCTGTGCTAGAACGCACGCGTGTTAAATTTGGTGCAGAATAACGAGATTTCTGAGGGGACGAAGATGAGTGGCGAATATACGGCAGCTGATTATCTAAAAGAACGCCTTGAACAAATGGGCGTCCAGCAAATGTTTGGTGTGGCCGGCAACTTCACAGCACCTTTCCTTGACACAATTTTGCAAGATAGTAACTCCCCCTTAAAAATAGTGGGTTGTCCAAATGAGCTGTGCGCCGGTTATGCCGCGGATGGCTACGCACGGGTCACTGACTTCGGCGTTATTTTTACCACTTATAGTGTCGGCGCATTTAATGCGCTTAACGCCATTGCCGGGGCCTACACAGAACAAATTCCCGTTTTGTTAGTGAATGGTGCCCCGACCAATAAAGAGGATGCGCGGCAAAAATACGCAAACGTCCTTTCCACTCATTCAACCGGCAATGTACTCGCTGATCTCGAAGTTTTTAGGCCCGTTACTGTGTCCGCAGAACGCATCACCAATGCAACCTCTGCCCCTGCACAAATAGATACTGTGCTGACAGCCATGGTGACCCACAAACGACCGGGATACCTGGAAGTGACCGAAGACGTTTGGCGAGCCTCCTGCGCCAAACCCCTAGGGAAAATCGAATCTGGTCGAAATGCAATCGTGACCGTTAGCCAAACGTCAGAAGCCGTTGCCGCGACAGTTAAACTGCTCAACGCACGACCTAACATTGCGCTCTGGGCAGGGACAGAAGTACGTCGCCAAGGTCTCGAGCAGGCCTTTCTTAGTCTGTTAGAAACCATTAATGCTCAAGTTGCAGACGATGCCGAACCGGTGAGTTTTATTACGGCGCCTTTAAGCAAATCCGTGATAGATGAAAGTCACCCTCGCTTTGGAGGTTGTCTCACACTCACTGAAACTGAGGTAAAAAAGTTCACAGGCAATGAGGGCTGCCTCCTGGGTATTGGCAGTTGGACCATTGCCAAAAATACAGCGGGTCAGGATATTAGAGGAGCAGGGACGGTGATTGCCTCCCATGACTATGTTCAAGTCGGCGTTGATTTTTTCCTCTCAGTGAACCTGTCTGCTTATATATCCCAGTTAGAAGTCGCCATTGTTAAAGAGAAATTGGGTTTGACCGGGCTGACTCTGCCGCCCAAACCTAAGCTGCCACTGGGCGGTACCAACGGCATGACTTACGATATTTTCTTCGCTGAGCTGCAGAAACAAATCACGGCGGATGATGTACTAGTGGTTGATGCTGGTTTTCCACTAAGTGGTGCACAACACCTTGTGGTTGGGGGAGCGGGCGGATTTTATTCTCAAGGAGCATGGCTCGCCATTGGATGGTCAGTTGGAGCGGCCGTTGGGATTCGTTCCGCGCTACCGGACAAACGGGTCTTTAACATTGTCGGAGATGGCGCGTTCCAAGAGACCTGTCAGGCACTTTCCAACAATGTGCAGTTGGGTCACAACACCGTCACATTTGTTATAGCCAATGGACTGTATGGCGTTGAACAGGCTCTGGTCAACCCGAACCCTTTTCGTGATCCTGCAGTTCTGTATACTGATGAGCTTCTTAATGCACCTTACCAATACAATATTCTGCCGAAATGGGATCTAAAGGCGATGGCTCAAGCCTTTGGGCTACAAGGTCGAGTAGTGGAAGATGGCCAGAAACTGGTCGCGGTGTTTGAAGAAATTCGGACGTCCGCAGGTCAAAATTTTCTCATCCAGATATCCGTGCCCGAGCTCGATGTACCTGGCAATCTGGTACCATTCCTGCCTTATGTGGTGGGTGAAGATGAATTAGAGAACTCGGCTTGGCCTCCGGCGAACAAGTTTTAAGGCTTTGGCTTGATGATGTGAAGAGGTAGAGTCAATTGGTATCGGTGTGCCCTTATAAAAATAGAAAGTAACAATGGGTGGAACAATGACCAAATATCTAACGATGCTGTTTTTGGCTTGCCTGGTCGCTAGTGCCGCGGCACAGGCCATGGACCCCATCAGCAACAACTTATACGACGCAGCAGCAGCTAAACGATCAGAAAAAGCATTGGAAGCCTTAGCGCTACTCGATAACAAGGGTGCAATAAAGCCGCCTGATGAAAAAATCATGGCGCTGCGCGAGTTTATGATAAAGCGGCGCTATGACGGCTGGGCGGCAGATCAGGCTCCTCGGACTAATAATAGGCGAATGACCGGCCCAGAATTTCTTAGGGATAGCTATTCAACCCACGCTCGAGTAAGAGTGTTTTACTCAATAGGGGTTGTCGACTGGTTAGTCAGACGAGACACCGACCCTAGGGATCCCTATAACGTGCTTCCTGACGGCGCCATGATCGTTAAGGAAATGTATCCGCCGCTGGTGCCGGCGTCAGCGAAAGAGCGAAAAGAAGATGAGGTTTCCGGTTGGGCTGTGATGGTTCGTGATAGCACGGTCAGTCACGATGGTTGGCTGTGGTATCTGTATTATCTGCCAGACAATACGACGAACGATCGAGAGTTTGAGATGGCGCAGTACGGGATGTCGTTTTGCGTGTCTTGCCATGCGTCAACCTCCAACGTTGAGGGTACGTTTTCAGCGCTGGGGAACATTACGGGCCAGGATATTGTGAACTATGTGAATGTGCCCGCGACCAAAGTTGTGCCTGTGCCCCCGGCAAAGACAGGTGGTCACAGCCCACCTAGCGCGGCAGCCATTGGCGCTGATTGTGCGTCTCCAAATGAGTTGCCGCTAATAGAGTGTTTGTCCTACCACCCCATCACTGAACCACTCCCTAAACCTGATCCTAAAATTTTGGCGACTTATGGATTGTTTCCGCCGGCTACTCCTAAACGAATGCCGTCAGATGTCATCTTTGATCATGTGGTCATGGGTCCAGATAATCACACGGGGCTCGTCACAGCTGACGCCTGTGAAGGCTGCCACGATGCGACCAATCAGTTGAAGGCAAGCATGACACACATGATTGTCCCGTTCCCTATGAAACCATTCGAGCGATTGAACCTGGGGCAAATGGGTGAATGGACGGGGTCGCTTATGAGCCGTTCCGCCAGAGATCCTTTGTTCCGTGCGCAAGCAGAATACGAGATCGCCACCAATGCACCGGAGCATAAGCAAGAGATCTTGAGCACCTGCATGCGCTGCCACGCACCTATGGGGCAGCTGCAATTGGAAGAAGACAGGGGTGAGGAAACGGCTCTGACCCTAGAGATGTTGGATGCTGTACCCGGCGGCAGTGAAGCTGAGGCGGCACTGTATGGCTCTCTTGGGCGCGATGGTGTCTCTTGCGCTGTTTGTCATCGCATTACGGGCAAAGACCTTGGGTCAAAAGACTCCTACAACGGACATTTCACATTAGGCCCACCTGATGAAATATATGGCCCCTATCAAGATGTGAACGAAAGATTGATGGAGCGCGGGCTAGGCATGACGCCGCAACACGCAACGCAAATCACAGA
>JBLIIE010000157.1:0-11597 GCA_047634635.1 Granulosicoccus sp.
AGCGTCCGTCCTGACATTCAACGACAACACCACTCGGTATATGCGTTAAGCGGATAGCCGAATCCGTTTTATTAACGTGCTGTCCACCAGCACCTGATGCTCGAAATGTATCTACCCGGAGATCTGCGGGATTGATAGCGATCGCCTCAATCTGATCTACCTCAGGCAAAATTGCCACTGTGGCAGCAGAGGTGTGTACGCGTCCTTGAGATTCTGTTTCGGGTACGCGTTGTACACGATGCGCACCAGATTCAAATTTCAAGCGAGAGAAAACACGATCGCCAATCAGGCGAACAACGACTTCTTTATATCCGCCGTGATCACCAGCTCGTTCGGTGATGATCTCGCTGCGCCAATTGTTAAGTTCTGCAAAGCGCAAGTACATACGAAGTAGGTCACCTGCGAAAATAGCGGCTTCATCGCCACCTGTACCTGCACGAATTTCGAGGAATGCATTATTTTCGTCACGTGGGTCGCGGGGTAGCAGCAGGGTTTGTAATTCAAGGTCCTGTGCTTCGAATTTTTCGTTGAGTTCGGGTAGTTCCTCGTTCGCCATTGCCCGCATGTCAGGGTCGCTGTCATTGGCCATTTCACGCGCACTGGCAACGTCGCTCTCAGTTTGTTGATAGTTAGAGAAGGCTTTGACGATGGGCTCAAGCTGTGAATACTCTTTGGACAGCGAGCGGAACCGCTCCTGGTTACTGATAGTGTCCGGGTCGCCCAGTAACGCTGCTATTTCTTCGTGGCGTTCTCTAACGCTTTCAAGCTTTGCTTGAATGGAGGCTTTCATGATTTAGACACTGGTAGATCCAATAAGATTCGGGCTGCATTTAGCAATTGAGTGTCTTCAAGCTCAGCGGCTTCGCGCATCCGTGTGGTGGGCGTGTGCATGATCTTATTACTCAATGTGTGAGCCAATTGTTGCAGTACTAGTTCAGGGTTTTGTCCAAGCTTTAGTTGCTTTAGGGACTTGTCCAAGGCGCTCTTCTTCATAGAGTCTACCTTGGATCGATAGGCGCGAATGGAATCACTGGCACCCAGTGACTGCAATTTGCGCATGAATACTTCGACTTGGCTGTTAACGATTTCTTCAGCTTCAAGTGCAGCTTCCTGGCGAGATTGTCGGTTGTCATCAATAACAGCATGCAAGTCGTCTACGGTGTAGAGAAAAATGCCGTCGATATCGGCAACTTCGGCTTCGACATCACGTGGCACGGCAATGTCGACAATCAGTTGGGATCGAAATCGTCTCGTTTTAAGCGCTCGTTGAACTGTGCCTTTTCCCAGAATCGGTAATGTAGACGCCGTGGAGCTAATAATAATGTCTGCGTGAGGCAAGGCTTCGGGCATATCCTTGAGAGCTATAGCGTTGCCACCAACCTCGTCGGCCAACACTTTTGCCCGCTCGATAGTACGGTTAGCTATCACTATATTTCCGATTCCCGCACTTTTTAGATGACGGGCAGCCAGTTGAATCGTGTCACCGGCACCAATCAATAAGGCCGATTGCTCACTCAAGTCAGCAAATATCTGACGAGCAAGGCTCACGGCTGCAAACGCGACTGATACGGGGCTACTGCCGATTGCGGTGTCTGTTCGTACTTGTTTGGCGACAGAAAAAGCTGTCTGGAACAAATTCGAGAGCTCATTGCCCAAAGCGCCAAGATCGTCAGCGTCCCGATAGGCGCTCTTAATTTGCCCCAATATTTGAGGCTCACCCAGTATCATCGAATCCAGCCCGCTGCACACTCGCATTAAATGGCGAACAGCGTCTCTATCCGAGTGATAAAACAGATACGGTTCAAACCCTTGGTCTCTAAGCTCAAAGTACCCGTGCATCCAGTCGACAACAGAAGCAGTGTCTGGATGACGCATGCCACAGTAGATTTCGGTGCGGTTGCAAGTGGAGACGATGGCTGCTTCGTTCACAGCATCGATTTGACGCAATGTTTTCAAGGCGTCGCTCAATTGGCCTTCGCCCAGAGCAGCTCTTTCCCTAATATCGATGGGGGCTGTGTGGTGGTTGAGTCCGAGCGCAAGAATGGGCATGCGGGGATTCTAGCAAGATCGGGAACCTTTCCGGCCTGATTTGTCAATGAATACGTACAAAGAAACACTACAATCTTAAGTATCCGCTAGTCTGGTGCAAACTGGCTGCTGTTCTATTTTTCTAACGAACAGGCGACGGTTAACAAAATTGAAGGAATTGGGATGAACAATCGGTTAAAAAAGTGTTCCTTGCCTCGCAGATTAATGACGGGGCTGACGCCTTTACTGTTGCTCGGTTGCAGCACTGTGCAGATGGCACCCGGAAATGCTTTCGCCCAGAGTAGCGTCGGTAGTGAAGGTGCGGTCTTGAGTCAGGAAGGCATGGATAGCCAATTGATGTTCGAAATTATGATTTCTGAGCTGGCGGGGCGCCGGGGTCAGCTGGACATCGCGATGACAGGGTATCTACGTGCTTCGGAACGCACTGATGACCCAAGAGTGTCTGAACGCGCCACCAGGCTGGCGACATTTGGCAGACAGTGGGAAGCGGCCGAGCTAGCTTCCACACGTTGGCAGGTATTAGACACAGACTCCATTGAAGCGCCTCAATTTCTCGGTCAGGCGTTACTGCGACAGGGAAAAGCCGAGGAGGCTGCAGATCAATACATTGCGATTTTACAAAAATCAGATAACAAAGAAGAAACCCTTCGTGAGATACAGGCAACGGTGCAGGGGGCGAGTAGTGCGGATGAAATTGTTAATGTGATGCGCCGAATGCAAAGTGCTTACCCTGAGATAGTAGAGGCTCATTTAGCGGTAGCACGTGCGCTTGTTCAAAAGGGCGACAACGAATCGGCACTGATTGCAGCCGATCAAGCGATGGAGCTTGACTCAAATAATACACCTGCGATTTTGCTCAAAGCCGAGACATTGATGGAGCTGGGTCGGCCTGATGAAGGGCTGTACGTTGTAGACAAGGCCCTAGAGGCTTATCCGGATAATCAGCAGGTTCGCCTCGGCTATGCGCAGATATTGGTCGAAGCCGGACGCTTTGATGCCGTGAGCACGCATTTGGATAAACTGTTTATCTCTGATAATGACAACCCAGTTACGTTACTGGCGTTAAGCTCACTGGCACTTGATGCGCGACGAGTGGACCGGGCTCGAATATATCTGGGCCGACTGTTGGAAATTGGTGAATATCAAGATCAGGCAAATTACTACTTGGCTCGTATTAGTGATCAGCAGCAGAACTTCCTCGAGGCAATCAATTACTACGATGCGGTTGTATCGGGCGATTTGCAACTACGTTCACAAATTCGGGTAGCAGAGCTGCTTGGGCTGCTTGGCGACGTTGCAAATGGTCGCGAGCGGTTGCGCGATTTGGCCACCACTAATCAAGACCCAACATTACAAGCCCGCATTATCACTGCTGAGAGTCGAGTGTTGCAGACTGCGGGAAGGGGAGCTGAAGCAGTCATTGTCCTAACGGATGGACTAGGCCGTTTTCCTGATAATGGTGACCTGCTGTACGCCCGGGCATTGGCAGCTGATGTGGTCGGTGATCAGGGTATGCTTGTTTCTGATCTGACAAAACTCATTGAGTTGCAGCCGCAAAATGCCCACGCGTTGAACGCATTGGGCTATCATTTGACAGATAACAATCTGGACTTAGAGAGAGCAGAGACCCTACTCGTTACGGCTAATAAGTTATTGCCCAATGATCCTGCGATCATGGATAGCCTCGGGTGGTTATTTTATCGCCAAGGAAAACTTGATCAGGCAATCGAGCTGCTCAGCGGTGCCTTCAAGCTTTATCCGGATTCCGAAATTGCGGCTCACCTTGGCGAAGCGCTCTGGCTGAGTGGTCGGGTTGAGGAAGCGACCCAGTTAATTGAAGAAGCGCTGTTGAGTGATCCTGAAGATGACAAGCTTTTACAGGTAAAGCGTAAATACTCCGAATGAATTCACGCAGCGTAGCGCTCAGGGCGCTACCAGCGGTATTTGGGTTGCTGCTTACGCTTTCAGGATGTCAAAGCGTCTCGACAGTTGCGGAATCTGCTGTTGAGGCCACAACTGAGACTATTCAGCAACGGGAACTCAAGCTTCGTCAGGTGACGAATTTTCAATTTGCTGGAGGGCTGGGTATCTGGTCAGAAACACAATCCATTCCTGCCAGAATTCGTTGGGTGCAATCTGGTGGCGACCTTAATCTGAGTTTTTCTGGCCCCTTAGGGTTGGGAGAGCTTCAGTTACAGGATAAATCGGATTTTGTTTCATTACTTCGAGGCAAAACTGTTGTGACGTCAGGCTCTTCAGTAGACGATGTGGTTCAACGCGGTTTAGGTCTCACTACGCCCGTTCCTGTCGAGGAATTGAAGCAATGGGTGAGAGGTTTGCCGGGGGCGGGGGACGCGATTGTCCGGGATTCTGCCGGCAGACTCTCATCCTTACAGTATTTTGATCAGTCTGGGGTGCGTTGGCGTGTCAGATTCAAGCGATATGGAAGGGTAGATGACTTGTTGTTGCCAACACTCATTTCGGCATCTGGTGGTGACTATTCTGTCCGACTTCTATTGAAAAACTGGAAATTAACTACTATTTTGTCTGGATCCGGGGTGAATGAGCCGAACAAGCGACTTTCGATACCCGGTCGGTAGCTGTACACTACGCCAAGTACCCGATACATAACATAATTGAAGGACTACGTTGACAACCAGATGGCTGGCTCCGGCCAAGATAAATCTGTTTCTGCATGTGACAGGACGCCGCAGCGATGGATACCACACGCTCCAGACTGTATATCAGTTCGTCAATCTATGCGACGTGCTCCAGTTCGCTGTGCGCGAAGATAGCGAAGTACACCTGAAGTCTAACTTTAATGAAGTACCCCAGGAACAGAACTTGGTTGTGAGGGCTGCTAAAGCCTTGCAGGCTCATTCTGGAACTCGTGCGGGCACAGAGATAACACTTGAGAAAGTTATTCCTTCGGGCGGTGGGTTAGGCGGTGGTAGTTCCGATGCAGCGACAACTCTGGTTGCATTGAATGAATTCTGGCGTTTGGGTTTGAGTATTAAGGAGTTGGCAGAGATTGGCCTCACTGTGAGTGCAGATGTGCCAGTATTTGTTTACGGGCAATCTAGCTGGGCAGAGGGCATTGGGGATAAATTGACCCCAGTAGCACCTTTAGAGCCTTGGTATCTAATTGTGAACCCTAAGGTTCAAGTCTCTACAGCGACATTATTTAACGCAACTGAATTGACACGCAATACTAGTCCGATCACAATACGCGACTTCATGGATGGGCGCAGTACGAACGTGTTTGAATCTGTAGTTATATCTCGATACCCTGAAGTTGGCGTGGCTCTTGATTGGTTACGCACTAATTATCGTGGATATCGAGCTAAAATGAGTGGTACGGGTGCATGTGTGTTCACAGCCTTCGATTCTTTGGACGATGCAAAGGCATTATGTGGGCGTTTACCTGACTCGATGGAAGGTTTTGTTGTAAAAGGTCGAAATGCTTCGCCACTTTATGACTTTTCTGGTTAATTCTAGCGTACAATTTTGCCTCTTGATTGGGCCGTCGCCAAGCGGTTAAGGCACTGGGTTTTGATCCCAGCATTCGGAGGTTCGATCCCTCCCGGCCCAGCCATTTTTTTCTTTAGTTTCATATCCCTGGTCGCTCAGGTCGATTCGACCAGCACAACGCTTCGTTGATACTCATGCAAGAGCGCCGGTTAATGATTTTTGGCGGAAACGCCAATCCTCGTCTCACACAAAACATCGCTGCATATTTGCATACGCCGATAGGCAAGGTGCAGCTCAGCCGTTTCAGCGACGGTGAGACATCCGTTGAAATTCTGGAAAATGTTCGTGGTGGGGACGTCTTCATTGTTCAGCCAGTCTGCGCTCCCACAAATGACAATCTTATGGACCTGTTGGTTATGGTGGATGCTTTGCATCGTGCATCCGCAGATCGTATAACGGCGGTTATTCCGTACTATGGGTATGCGCGTCAAGACCGTCGGGTTCGATCCGCCCGAGTGCCAATTACCGCAAAGCTTGTTGCTAACATGCTGAGTGTGGCAGGTGTTGACAGAGTACTCACCGTTGACGTCCATGCTGAGCAAATCCAGGGCTTTTTCGATATCCCTGTTGATAACGTTTACGCCTCACCACTCCTGTTACTAGATATCTGGCGTAGTAAATACGACAACCTTGTTGTTGTATCACCTGATGTCGGTGGCGTAGTGCGTGCCAGAGCCGTTGCTAAGCAGCTGGACGACGCAGACCTGGCGATAATCGACAAGCGTCGCCCACAGGCTAACCAAGCGCAGGTTATGCATATCATTGGTGAAGTGGCAGATAGAACCTGCGTAATCATTGATGACATGGTTGATACAGCTGGCACACTATGCAAGGCCGCTGAAGCGCTTAAGGTGCGTGGCGCAAACAAGGTAGTCGCGTTAGCGACTCACCCTGTGCTATCAGGCGCGGCAATTTCAAACATCTCTAGCTCAGAGCTGGATGAGTTGGTTGTTACGGATACCATTCCGTTGTCAGAAGCAGCAAGAGCATGTTCGCGAATTCGCCAGCTTTCAGTGGCTGATTTGCTGGGTGAGACTATTCGTCGTATCCACGAAGATGAATCAGTCAGCTCCGTTTATATGGACTGATCACAAGTTTGGTGTGTCGGCCTCGATACACTTTCTGTGACTTACCGATTTCTCACTAATTCTGATATACTTCGCCGGCTCTGCCTGGTCGCGGGTAGAGGACGGTGTACCAATTCCGGTAACACCGCATTATGGAGAATTCGACATGTCTGACGACATATCCGTCAATGCCACGTCGCGCAGCGTTTTTGGGAAAGGTGCGAGCCGCCGCCTGCGTCGTGACAATTTAGTTCCAGCCATCGTATACGGGGCTGATCAAGAACCTCAAGCTGTTCAGCTTAAGCACAACGAAGTTACAAAACACCTTGAAAACGAGGCATTTTATTCTCAGTTGCTGCAAGTAAGTGTCGATGGTGGCGAGTCTGTTCGTTGCTTGCTCAAAGATGTCCAGCGGCATCCTTTTAAACAGCAAATCATGCACTTGGATTTTGTTCGTGTTGTTGCAGGCGCTGAGCTGCAAGTTAGCGTGCCACTGCACTTCATCAACGAAGATATCTGTGCTGGTGTTAAGAACGAAGGCGGTATCATTTCTCACACAGTGAACGAAGTCCTTGTTGCTTGTCGCCCACGTGATATCCCAGAAAATATCGAAGTTGATATGGCGGCACTCGCTGTTGGCGAATCCGTGCATCTGTCCCAGTTAGTTATGCCAGCGGATGTTCGCTTAGTGGAATTACACGAAGCAGGTGACGATTCAGATCGTCAAATCGCAGCTGTCAACGCTCCTCGCGTTGAAGTTGAAGTGTCGGATGAAGATGCAGCTCTTGCAAATTCTGCAGCTGATGTACCCGCTGCAGGCGACGCCGAGTAAGTCGGCAGCATCTTGCGGTAAATTTGTACCTCTTACTGGCCAGCGTATGCTGGTCAGTTCAGGAATATCCCAATGCCCGGTGAACGTGTCCAATTCGAATTAATTGCCGGTTTCGGTAATCCTGGTAGTGAGTATGCAGCCACCCGCCATAATGCAGGCTTCTGGTTCGTTGATGAATTAGCAGAAAGGGCTGGCGCAACATTCAACACCGATAAACGATTCTTTGCAGCTGTCGCATCAGCACAGATTGCGGGTCGTAAGGTGTTGCTAGTTAAGCCAATGAACTACATGAATAACAGCGGTCAAGGGCTTGCAGCTGTAGCGCGATTTTTCAAAATCGATGCTACAAAAATATTGATTGCACACGATGAGCTTGATATAGCTCCCGGTGAAATTCGCTTAAAGAAAGCAGGTGGTCATGGTGGCCATAACGGCTTAAGAGATTCAGTTACCAAAATGGGCACTGGGGATTTCTGGCGTTTGCGAATTGGAATTGGACACCCTGGCCATAAGAGTGCGGTATCAGGCTATGTCCTTAAACGTGCACCAGCAGATCAACAGAGGCTGATTGATGAAGCAGTCGAGCTTGCGCTTCGCGAGTCTACGACCATCATCGACGGTGATATTAATGAGGCGACTAAAGAGCTTCATACACACAAGCCCACTATCTAATAGGAATAAAAATCATGGGTTTTAAATGCGCAATTGTGGGTTTGCCCAATGTTGGAAAGTCGACATTGTTCAATGCATTGACCAATGCTGAAATAGCAGCTGAAAACTACCCGTTTTGCACGATCGAGCCTAACGTTGGCATCGTTCCAGTGCCAGACTTGCGCTTAGCTGCTTTGGCAGAAATTGTATCACCTGAACGCATAATGCCTACCACCATGGAGTTTGTGGATATTGCTGGTTTGGTTGCAGGAGCATCCAAAGGTGAAGGCCTCGGTAATCAGTTTTTAGCTAACATTCGTGAAGCTGATGCTATCGCTCATGTTGTGCGTTGCTTTGAGGACGACGATGTCATCCACGTATCTGGCAAGGTTGACCCTCTAGATGATAGTGAAACCATAAACACCGAGTTATTGCTTGCTGACATGGATACCATTGACAAGGCTCTGTTTAAAATCAGAAAAACAGCCAAGTCTGCTAACAAAGAAGCAATTGCAGAAAATGCATTTCTTCTCAGAATGTCTGAAGCACTGGCAGAAGGCATTGCAGTTCGTACACTGGATATGAGCGAGCAGGATCGCGTGTGGCTAAAGGGCTGTCACTTACTAACAGGAAAGCCTTCCATGTATATCGCTAACGTGGATGAGGGTGGTTTTGAAAACAACCCGATGCTAGATGCGTTGCGAGCGCGCGCCAAGGAAGAAGGTGCAGACGTAGTCCCTGTATGTGCAGCCATTGAAGCTGAGATTATTCAACTGGATGAAGAGGACAAAAAGGAATTCATGGATGAGATGAATCTGACGGAGCCAGGTCTTAATCGTGTAATACGAGCTGGCTACGAGCTTCTGGGCCTGCAAACGTTCTTTACCGCAGGAGAGAAGGAAGTACGCGCCTGGACCGTTAAGAAAGGTGCTACTGCTCCTAACGGAGCTGGGCGCATACACACGGACTTTGAGAAGGGTTTTATCCGTGCAGAAGTTGTAGGTTACGACGATTATGTGCAGTTCAAAGGTGAGAACGGTGCCAAGGATGCCGGCAAATGGCGGCTAGAAGGCAAGGAATACCTCATGCGTGAGGGAGATGTGGTGCATTTCCGCTTTAACGTCTAATTATGACTTGACAGGATTAATCATTTTGACGAGAATAGGCGGCTGATTTCGGAGGCTACATAGCTCAGTTGGTTAGAGCACAACACTCATAATGTTGGGGTCCCTAGTTCGAATCTAGGTGTAGCCACCATATACTCCAAATCAGCACACATCATAGGCCGCCATCAGCGGCCTTTTTTGTGCTCATTGATACGGTAGGGTATTGATTTACAAAGATATAGCGCCCTCCAGTAGCGGTTATAACCAGCCATCGCCGATCATCGTGAACGGTGACTAGCCAGTTTTGTCGTGGGTATGAATGTGGGTACGAAAAATTCATTGTGGGTATAAACGGCTAGTTTTCGCTTAGTACGTGGGTAAGCGGTCGACCACACCGCGTACAACAGAAGCGATATACCCACATGAAACTGACTGCAACGGCGGTTAAGGCTGCTAGGTACGTTGATAAACCTGTCAAGCTGGCCGATGGCCATGGCCTGTACCTACATATCACGCCCACCGCAAATTTCTGGCGCTACCGTTATCGAATCGGTGGCAAGGCTCGTGAGTTCACGATAGGCAATGCCGAAATCGTCCCCCTGTCACAAGCCCGGGAAGAGCACCGGCAGGCCAGAGCGCTGTTGTTGTCGGGCGAAGATCCAGTGCAAAGTCGTCGGGACGAGAAGGCAGACGTTAAGGCACAGGCGCAGTCCAAGGCCGTCAAGTCCATTACCGTAGCCACTGTAATGGCTGAGTGGCAAAACGCCCGAGAGTCGGAATGGGTAGAGAGTCATGCCAGTAAAGTGCGAGGCCGGTTAAAGCGCCTGCCAGATTCGTTTACTTCTATGCCGGTAATGCAAGTGACTGCAGATGATGTGCTGACTGTGCTGATGACATCGTTTGAAGCTGGCAAGAAAGAAACCACCCACCGACTGTTGTCCTACCTTCGCGGCATATTTGACAGTGCGCTGGCTGATGAGTTGATACACAGGAATCCGGCAAGGCACGCGAAGATCAAGAATAAGCTTGGCAAAAGGCCTGTGGGTGACAACTTCGCGCACACAACATCGGTGATTGTTTTTGCAGACATTTTGAGAGCTATTGACCGTTATATGGGTAAGCCTGAAACTGTTCTGGTCAAGTCCAACCGGACACTTGCTTTAGAAAAATTTCATAGTTAATTGGCGACAAATCGTTATTCGCCGTATGTAAGCGTTCTAGATTGTAGTACTTCATGAATGCTGCGACATCCTTTTCCATATGCTCTCGCGTGGGTTGGTGTTGCTTGAATATCCAATCGTGCTTCAAGCTTCCAAAAAATCTCTCCACTACGGCATTATCCCAGCAGGCACCAACGTCACCCATGCTGGCACGCATACGAAAACGCTTGAGTAATTTACGTTGCTGTTTGCTGGTGTATTGTGCCCCTCTATCGCTGTGAAAAATTAACCCCTTGCCTGGCTTTCTCAGCCAATAGGCTTTAGTTAAAGCTTGCGCCACTAGATCTGTCGTCATCCGCTTGCTAATGTGCCAGCCTACAATCCGACGCGAATATAAATCCATCACGATGGCCAAGTACATCCAGCCTTCACCTGTTTTTAAATACGTCACATCTCCAGCCCACACTGTGTTTGGTGCGGTACAGTTAAAATTCATGTTGACTAGATTGTCCGCAACCGTGTCACTGTGCTTTCTCTTTGTTGTCACCCTGTAGGCTAGTCGTTGTGTGACTTTTAATCCCAGTTTAGACATGATTCTACGTGTTCTGTAACGACCTATTGGGTAGCCTTCAGCTCGAAGCTTCTTAACCATTTCGCGATTACCTAAGCTACCGCGACTCTGCTTAAAGAGCTCTTTTACACGCCGATACAAATGCAAAGTATCAGCGCTGATCAAATTCCCAGGGCGCTTATCCCAAGCGTAGTAGGCAGAGGTGCTCACTTGCAACACTCTGCACAGTACGCTTGTCGGATAGTTGTCAGACTCAACTCGGATAAACTCAAACTTTACTTCATTTCTTTTGCGAAGAACGTGCTCGCTTTTTTTAAAATTTCTTTTTCCATACGCAACGTCTTATTCTCGGCACGCAGACGTTTAAGCTCAGATCGCTCGTCTTCACTCACGGCGTTGCTATCACGCTGAGCTTCAGCTTTTTCTTTCCACTTGTACAGCAGGCTTGTTCCAATACCCCGCGATTTAGCAGCCTCTGCAACGCTGTAGCCCTGCTCATGAATTAGAGCAACTGCTTCTTCTTTAAACTCTGTCGGATATTGCTTGTTGGTTCGTTTCGCACCCTAATAGTTGACGGTAATTGTCTCTTATTAAAGTGTCCGGTTCAATTAGACCAGAACAACTCAGGCT
>JBLIIE010000158.1:0-11588 GCA_047634635.1 Granulosicoccus sp.
ACAGCTCTTTAGCCATGCCACCACGTTCCACCATCAATCCCATCAGTATGAACAACGGTACGACAGACAATCCGTAGCTTTGACCCGCGTCGATGACCAGTCTGGCGGCGCTGGACATGGCGGCTTTGTAGTTCGCCAATTGCCCAAAACCTACGACACCGACTAACCCGAGAGCAATGCCGAGTGGCATGCGAAAAAATGCCAGTATCAGAACTGCGGCAAATCCGATCAACGCTACAGTCATCGTGGTGGGTTACCGTCTAGGCCTTCTGTGGTTCCGGGCCTTGTCAATGTAATGGCAAATCTGAGAAGCGTTAAAAACGCGGAAGTGAAAATGGCGGTCGTAATCAATCCGACAACGAGGTAGCGTGGAATCTCTAGATATTCCGTGACATCTCCGTCTTCTAGTGCTCGTATGGCATAGTCATACACTCGGGCTCCCAACTTGAGTGCAATTAGGAATGAGAGGATTAGCAGTATCAACCCTATAAGCCAACCTAGATAACCGTTGCGAAACAAACTGATTAGATCGACGATTATGTGATCGTTACGGAAAAACATGAGGGGCAGGGAAAAGAAAATAATTCCAGCCATACATATTCTGACAAGCTCTACAGCGCCCGTCACAGGCATTGTCAGAAAGTAGCGGCCAATGACATCGGCACACGTCAAAACCACTAGCGCTAGCAGTATCGTAGCTGCAATATTAGCCGCAAAAAGACTGGCGGTATCTGCCAGTCTTTCGCTTTTATCCAGTAAACGTTTCATTAAGAAACCGGAATTACCAAACCCTATTGCTGTGAGCGCAAGTACTCAAGGGCAGCTTGGGCGTCGACACCACGATCGGTCACGCCTTGAAGTACTTCTGCTTCGATGCCGCTGGTCAGCTCAGTAAAGTAGGCACGTTCTTCTGCACTAACTTCAGTAATGACGAGACCAAACTCTTCGATAGCTTTTGCGACGCCTATAGTGTCAGCCTGGTCCCAGAATTTACCGATTTGCCCCGCAAGTGTTTCACCGCTAACCGAGTCTACACAGGCTTTGTGCTCATCAGATAGATCGTTGTACGTATCACTGTTCAAAATTAGACCGAAGGATGTTGTATACATGCCATCTGGGTTCTTGAATGAGTACTTGATCAGTTCAGCGATTTTGAACGAATACAGACTCTCTCCAGGAAAGAACACACCCTCTGCAACACCAGAGGCAATGGTTTCATAGACTGCAGGGGCAGGGACGTTAACGCCGGCAACACCCAGAGCTTTGCCGACCAGATTTGCTACGCCGCCACCGACGCGAAGCTTGAGGCCCTTAACCTCTTTGTACGATGTGATTTTTTCAAGGGTGTTCAGCATTCCGGGACCGTGTACAAAGTTTGCCAGAACTTCAACTCCCTTGGCCTCCTTTGCAGCTGCCAGGTATTTTTCATGAGTACGCTGGAAGGCAACGGACATGGACTCTGCGTTCCCTGTGTTTCCTGGTAGTTCGGCAATTTTTGTTGTGGCGAATTTTCCGGGTGTGTAGCCGTGAACGATCCAGCCCATGTCAGCAACACCGTCGCGGATGGTGTCGTATTGTGCAGGAGGAGGTGCCAGGCCATTTTCTACTTTAAGGCTCAATGAGCCGCCAGAGCAGGCCTGATATTGCTCATCCATCCATGGGAATACCATAGTGGCCATTGCGTGCTTCGGGCCAGCCCAGTGAGATACAGTCAACACTTTGTCAGCTGAAAATGCGGTGTTGGCAAAGGTTAGTGTGACCGCTGCCATAGTTAATGTACGGGTGAACTTATGCATGGTTATGTCTCTGCTCTCCAAGTGTGCTCCAGAGTATCGCTGCTTGTTCATTCCCTCGTCAATCCACCTGGCAACAAAATGGGCTGATAAGTTGATAGTTAAGACCATTCACATAATGCCACCATGGCATCTTCAGCAAGGTTGACGGGTATGAAGAGGTGATCGTGGTAAAAGCCTGCCACAGGATTCACACCCATTCCAAGCTCAGCCAGTCGGCCTGTAACTCTTGCAAGAAAACCTACCGCATCTAAGGCTGAGTGGACATTAAGTGTAATCATTCTGCAAGGGAATTCAAACTGAACCTCTTCTCGCTCCGCAGTAGCTTGAGTGATGATAAGGGTAGTTCCTTCGCTTTCTTTAAACATCATGATGGGATCCAGTGTCGCAATATCCTGACTGTTATTGAAAGTTGTAAACACAAATATTTCTGGATGAAGCACGGGGTCCATCCCTTTCAATAGCGTGTCAAGATCGCTTTCTCCGTGCAGCAATGGTGAGTTCATTTAGATCAATTTTCCATTTACAACGTTAATTTTTAGTGGATCGCTTTCAAGATTATAAGGGTCTGAATGCTGAGCATCTCCTCAGCTTATCAGGCTCATGGAAATTCAGCTGTTTCATATAGTGAAACGATGTTGCAAAAAACATTGATTCTCATTGAGAATTCTGGCAGCTTGTTTATACTTTAAGAATCGCAGCTGAGAAACCGGTATTCGTGTCTACAGTGAGCAAAGCCATAGAGTTGCTTAATTTGTTCTCCTCTGAAAGAGCAGAGATACGGCTTTCCGAATTTCGGCGTTTGACGGGACGCGACAAGACCACTACATACCGGCATTTGTCAGAACTTGTGTCTACTGGATTGCTAGAGCAGGATGACACGACTCGAGCCTATCGCATGGGACCCGCTGTGTTGAGGTTTTCTCATATTCGAGAACTTACAGTGCCTAGGCGAGCTGGTGTCAGACGTGTATTACCTATGCTTGCGGACGTGTCGGGTGAAACAGCACACGCGTCTATCCTACAAGGAAACACACTGGTTTCACTGGCAGATCACACATCGAGTCAGCACAGTGCACGTGTCGTTCTGGATGATGCGGTATTGCCGTTTCATGCGACTGCATCCGGGGTAGCTGTGCTTGCATTTGCTGGCGAGAAACTGAAGTCAGCTGTTTTCAAAAAATTACCGAAGTACACCGAACATACCATCACTGATCGAGAGGAACTTGAGTCGCTTCTGTGTGAAGTCCGAAACACAGGATTTGGCCATACGGAGCACGGCTTTGAATTGGGTGTCTCTGGAATTGCAGTGCCACTATTCGACTCTACCAATCATGTAGCAGGAGCCGTCGCCATTGCCAGTGTCGCATCACGGCTTGATGAGGATCTTGCTCGTACGATCAAAAATGAACTGGTGAGGGCTGCACGAACTATAACGAAAAGCTGGGGTGGATTCGTTCCAGTCGGTCTTGATGCTGTTTGGTCAGCACAGATTTAACTCACATTTAAAGAGATTCATCCTCCTTGAGCACTTCTAATCTTAAAACTTCGAACTTTCTAAAAGAAAACAATGCGCGTCACATGTGGCACCCAATGGCGCATCCTGCAGACAGTTTAAACAATCCACCCAAAATAATAACGGGTGCTCATGGTGTGAGAATTCGGGACGTCGATGGCCAAGAGTTGATAGACGCTGTTGGTGGTTTGTGGAATGTCAATCTGGGTTATTCCTGCAATCCTGTAAAAAATGCCATTACCGCACAGTTGGAGGAACTACCCTATTACTCAACGTTTCGCGGTACTAGTAATGATGCAGTCATAGAACTGTCTTACGAATTGGCTGAGTTTTTTGCACCTGATGGCTTAACGAACGCATTCTTTACATCTGGTGGATCTGACAGCATAGAAACGGCGTTAAGACTGGCACGTCAGTATCATAAAATTCGTGGTGAAGCTGGCAGAACTAAATTCATCAGTCTGAAAAAAGGCTATCACGGCACTCATATGGGTGGTGCGAGTATTAATGGTAATGCGAATTTCAGAACAGCTTACGAACCCTTACTGCCCGGTTGTTTCCACGTACCGTCTCCGTATGGCTACCGCAATCCGTTTAACGAAAGTGACCCTGAAAAATTGACGGCGTTGTGCGTGGCTGCATTGCTGGACGAAATAGTGTTTCAAGGCCCAAGTACGATAGCTGCCTTTATCATGGAGCCGATTCTTGGGGCTGGCGGGATCATCGTCCCACAGCAAAGCTACGTTCAACAGGTGCGGGATATTTGCGCAAAGCATGGAATACTATTCATTGCAGATGAAGTTATAACCGCCTTCGGCCGAACGGGTGCCTGGAGTGGGTCCCGCTTGTGGGGAATCAAGCCAGACATGATGTGTACGGCAAAAGCGATTACCAACGGATATTTTCCATTCGGTGCCGTTATGTTGTCCGAACAAGTCGTGGACGTGTTTGAAAAAGACACGACAGGTACTGCAGCTATAGGTCATGGTTACACGTATTCGGGGCACCCTGTAGGAGCTGCTGCAGCCGTTGCTTGTCTGGCAGAAACAAAAAGACTGAATGTTATCGAGAATGCGGCAGCCAGAGGTTCACAATTATTTCTGGGCATGCAGTCACTTAAAGAAAAACACGAGGTTATCGGCGATGTTAGAGGAGGCTGTGGATTAATGGCAGCACTGGAATTGGTATCTGACCGTAGCACAAAGTCGACTATCGACAAACAGACGCCCATTCGGATACAGGAGGCTATCTATAAACGAGGTGTGATGGTCCGAGTGTCAGGACCCAATATGATTTTATCTCCACCATTGATTGTCACTGAACAGGATGTCAGCGACATGCTGTCTGCTATTGATGATGGCTTGGCTGAAGCGTCCAATGCAAGTTAACGACAATCATGTCTGTCTTTTAGGTACCAAAGGCGGTCCTGCCATCCGTCCAGGCTCTACTAATCCGACGTCGAATCTGTTGCGATTGGCAGGGCGTGAAATTGTTGTCGACTGTGGTCTGGGCGTTACAAGAGGGCTCGTTGATCAGGGTATGCAGCTCAAAGATATATCGCTGATATTCATCACCCATCTACATTCCGATCATTACCTCGAACTGGGTCCACTCATTCACACAGCGTGGACCGCTGGGCTTAACACACCGGTGACTATCTATGGTCCACAAGGGATTGAGCGTTACTGGCAGCAGTTTGTTAATTCCATGAGTGACGATATAGAGCTTCGTATTGCAGATGAAGGCCGGCCGGATCTTTTTTCGCTAGTGATCGTTAAGGTACTGGAGGAGGGTGAGGTTCTCAAAGACGGTGCATTTCAGGTTAAAGCAATACGTAATATACACCCACCTTTAGTCGAGACTTTTGCCTTGTCCTTCGCCGCTGATGACGTGCGTGTCGTATTCTCAGGTGATACAGCCTATATGCCAGCGTTGGCAGATTTTGCCAGTGGAGCGAATCTACTCATCCATGAAGCCATGCTCGAAGAGGCTCTGCCGGCTTTATTTGCCCGAATAGGCAACAGTGACGATCGCTTGCGCCAACATTGGATGCGCTCACACACCTTTGCACATGACGCAGGAAGAATTGCCACAAGTGCGGGTGTGTCAGCACTTGTACTAAATCACCTAATCCCATCCGATGATCCTGACTATCAAGATTCACACTGGCACGCTGCTATTGAATCAACATGGACAGGTAAGCTGCACGTGGGTAAGGATGGTATGAGAATAAAACTTATATCGTATCAAGCGCACGGAAATTCTATCTAATTCTCTTGGAGGAAATTATGAAAAAAATTGTAGCCGCAGTGTTTCTAAGCACCACAGTGCTGTTAAACGCAGGCGCAGCGATAGCCGAATATCCAGAAAAGCCTGTTAATTTCATCGTCCCATGGCCTCCGGGTGATTTAGAGGATGTGCTGACCCGAATGATTGCTGAGGATTTTCAAGCTAAGTTCGATGTAGCTGCTGCGGTTGTAAACAAGCCTGGTGGAGGTGGTGGACCTTTCCCAGGCGCCATTGATGTAGCCATGGCCGATGCGGATGGTTACACCATTGGCTCATTTGTAATCGGTGTGCCGGCTATCGGACACACCATTGGAATTCCCCAGCTAGCACCTGAAAAATTTGATCCTTTGGGAATATTCCTGACATACCCCTTTGTACTGGTCGCATCAAAAGATGCAGCTTACTCAACCATGCAGGAACTCGCAGACCATGCTAAATCCAACAAAGTAGCATTAGGTCATTTTGGTGCTCCATTGCCACCTACACGAGCCACATTGGCGTTTGCTAAAAATGCGGGATTTGAGTGGGGTTCTGAAGCTGCATTTGATGCCTTAGATTGCAACACACTGGCTTCAGGCGACGCAGATGTTATCAATACGACGCTGCAACTGGTTCTGCCTTGTCTGGACGACATCACTGTGCTTGCAAGCATCACAGACCAGCGTATAGCCATCGTGCCAGATACACCGACATTAGGCGAAATCGATCCAACGTTAAACCTTGCGCTGTGGAACGGGTTGTTTGTCAGAAAAGAAACACCTGCAGACGTTCGTCAAAAAATCATTGATGTTGCTAAAGCAACTGTTATGTCAGATCGCGCTCAGGAAGTGGCTAAAAATACAGGCGCGTTGATTTACTGGCAGGATGCCGATATTGCAGCTGAGAGAATTATTGCAGATCAAGCTACTTTAGCCAAAATTGGTGAAATTCTTCAGTAATTATGGGTTGTGATGAAGCACCTATGAATCCAACAGAACAACCGACACGGCCGGGACAGGTACTGTTCGCAGTGTTGATTGTACTCACCTCGGTTTTTCTGTTAATGCAACTCTCTGCAGAAACTAAGTTCTCGACAGGCAAACAGCTGTTCTCTCAGCCACGTTTCTGGCCAGGCGTTGCCACAATTGGAATGCTGTTCTTCGGCGTGGGGCATTTGCTGACAGTTATCAGCACAAAGCAAGAGGGAACCATGGGCGAGTTTTTAGTCTGGCTCAGGGCTTTGGAATACCTTGCATGGTTCATGGCCTATGTGCTCGTGGTTCCCTATATGGGCTACCTGCCTGCCACTGTATTATTTACCTGTTCACTGGCTTTGCGTCAGGGATATCTAACAAAAAAGCACCTGCTCACAGCGGCCTTATTGGGCGTATGTATTGTCCTAATATTCAAGACAGGGCTGGCTGTGAAAATTCCGGGTGGAGAATTGTACGAATTCTTGCCAGATAACATCCGTAATTTTATGATAGTGAATTTTTAACATGGAATTGTTGCTGTCAGCGCTATCAATTCTAGCGCGTTTTGATGTTCTTGCAGCCTTGCTTGTGGGCTCAATCGGTGGGGTATTGATTGGTGCCATTCCCGGCGTCGGCCCTGCTGTTGCGATAGCGATTCTGTTGCCCGCAACGTTCTCGTTGGATCCCATTGTCGGTCTGACCGTGCTGCTTGGTATTTATGGCTCTTCCATGTACGGTGGTGCTATTCCTGCCATTCTCATTAACACTCCGGGTACCGCTGTTAATGCACTGACAACCTATGAAGGCACCCCCATGACTAAGCGTGGAGAAGCTAAAAGAGCACTATCTCTGGCGTATTCAGCGTCTTTCTTTGGAGGCATTTTTTCAGTCATCTGTCTCATTCTGCTGTCACCAGTTCTGGCAAAAATTGCACCGATGTTTGGTAGCCGCGAAATATTTTTAGCGGCGCTGCTTGGCATGATCTTAGTTGTATTCGCTCATCGTAGACACGTTATGGCGGCAGGTTTAATGGCCTGTTTTGGCATCTGGTTGAATACCATTGGTCTAGAACCGATTCAATACTCGCAGCGTTATACCTTTGGCCAGAGCTGGTTATCTGGAGGCGTTAATCTGATTGTCGTTGTCCTCGGTTTGTTTGCTTTGAGCCAGGCTTTTGTGTTGTTGGTTGAGCCCGACAAGCGCTCAAAACCATCTAAAATATCGGGCAGTTTGTTGTCAGGGTTCAAAGAGCTTTTTGCTCATAAGCGAGTCACAGCGGTCTCATCAAGCATTGGCGTTATAATGGGAATGATTCCTGGTGTGGGTGAATTTACTGCACAGTTTCTCAGTTATACCTATGCTCAAAAAACGTCGGTAACACCTGAGCAATTTAGCAATGGGTCTGCAGAAGGACTAATTGCTTCAGAAGCATCCAACAATGCAGTTCCAGGCGCTGCAATGATCCCATTGCTAGCATTGGGAATACCGGGTGAAGCACTAACCGCGATGATGCTGAGCGTTTTCTACGTTCACAATGTGGTACCCGGACCCCAGCTTTTTCAAAATCAGATGGATTTTGTCGTGGCTTTATATTTGGCGCTACTGATTCTCAATGTGCTGGTTATAGTCTTCCTGCTTTTCTCTACCAATGCCCTACTCAAGGTCATTCAGATTCCCACGCGATTCCTGGGTATTGCCATATTGGCTTTGAGTTTCGTTGGTGTTTATAGTCTTCGCAACAGCGTGATCGATTGCGCTATTGCAGGAGCGTTTGGCATCTTCGGTTTTATACTCAAACGACTCGATTTACCAATTGTCCCTATCATTTTAGGAATGGTACTAGGTGGAATCATGGAAACGAAACTACGCACTTCTATGATGCGTGTAGATACCCCATTAGATTTTATCAGTCGCCCCATCGCATTCATCGTATTTGTCATCATTTTGCTCGTCATTGGCTCTCAATTGCTCAGCTTATGGCGTGATCGAAAAAAGCGATAGGAGATTTCACTTGCCCACCACAACGATACTGGTCGTAGGCACGTACGATACAAAGGACGAAGAACTCCGCTATATCGAATCTCGCATTCACTCCCAGGGTGGTAGAACTCTGACTATGGATGTCAGCGTTTTAGGTGCTCCTTCAACACCGTGCGATATTTCAAAGCATGATATCGCTATTGCAGCGGGTAGCTCTATCCAGTCTGCCATAGACCGCGGTGACGAAAACCAGGCAATGCAAATCATGGCGCAAGGCGCATCCACTTGCGCAGCTGAATTGCACACAAATGGACGCATAGACGGTGTCATCATCCTAGGCGGAACCATGGGCACAGATCTCGCCCTGGACGTGTGTCAGGCATTGCCTTTGGGAGTTCCCAAATATGTAGTATCAACAGTATCATTTTCCCCCATCATTCCCGCTAATCGCTTATCCCCTGACATTCAGATGATCCTATGGGCGGGTGGCTTACACGGCCTAAACTCGGTGTGCAAAGCCTCACTAAGCCAAGCCGCTGGCGCAGTCCTTGGCGCTGCCAGAGCTGTCGAGAAACCGGCAACAAACAAACCTGTGGTAGGCATGACATCTTTAGGATCTTCATGTTTGTCCTACATGAAAACTCTAAAGCCAGCCTTAGAAGAACGCGGATTTGAAGTCGCCATTTTTCATGCAACAGGCATGGGTGGTATGGCTTTCGAAAAAATTGCCAGCCAGGGAGGATTTGCCTGTGTAATGGATTTCGCATTATCAGAGTTAGGTAATCTAATCGCAGGATCTGTAATAAATGCAGGCGAAGATCGACTATTAAACGCAGGGCGTGCCGGCATCCCTCAGTTGGTAGCTCCAGGTTGCCTTGATTTAGTCGATTTTGCCGGCTGGCAAGAGATCCCCGAACAGTATGTTGATCGTCCATTCCATGAACACAACAGACTCATCAAGTCATCCGCTCTCAACAGCTCCGAAAGGCGTGAAACAGCAAGAGAAATGGCTAAGCGTTTGCTTGAGGCCAAAGCGCCGGTGTGCGTATTGCTTCCCACTGGTGGGGTGGAAGAATGGGACAAACTGGGCCAACCCGCACACGATCCCGACGCATTGGCAGCTTATATTGATGAATCTCGAAAAGTATTTATCTCGCCTATTCAGTTCGTTGAAGTGAATGCGCACATCAACGATCAGGCGTTTGCAGACGCCGCTTTAGCAGTATTCGATGCCTGGCTATCAGACGGTACAATTCAATCTTCCTTACATAAAAATAGATAAAATATCCTCATGAACATATTGTTCATCATGTACGACCAGTTGCGGTTTGATTATCTTTCCTGCGCCGGTCATCCCCATCTGGATACACCTAATTTCGATAAAGTTGCGGCTAAAGGTGTTCGGTTTACCAACACCTATGTGCAATCACCTATTTGTGGCGCTTCCAGAATGAGTTTCTATACAGGTCGGTATGCTTCTTCTCACGGTGCACAGTGGAATGGGTTTCCCTTACGTGTGGGTGAGATGACGATGGGTGATCACTTACGCCGTGAAGGTATGGACTGCTGGTTAATCGGTAAGACTCACATGAAGGCAGATGTCGATGGAATGGAAAGACTTGGCCTAAGTGCAGACTCTGTCATCGGTGCGCGACAATGCGAGTGCGGATTTGATACCTGGATACGTGACGATGGATTGTGGGGGAGTGGTCCTGATGGTTTCTATGATGAAAAGCGTTCACCGTACAATGAATACTTGAAATCCAAGGGATATCCGTCGCAAAATCCGTGGGCAGACTTCGCTAATGCTGGGATTGACGAGAACGGCGATATGGCTACGGGCTGGATGTTTGCTAACGTGGATAAACCTGCAAATATTCGCGAAATGGATAGCGAAACACCATGGCTCACACAAAAAGCAATCGAGTTTATAAACCAGGCTGAAGGCCCATGGTGTGCCCATGTCAGTTATATCAAACCGCACTGGCCGTATATCGTCCCAGCGCCTTATCACGATATGTACGGCCCTGAATGTGTGCCTGAGGCCAAGCGCTCAGAGGCTGAGAGAGTCGATGCACATCCTGTATTCGATGCTTACATGGGTAACAAAATAGCCCAAGCATTCCAGCAGGAGGAGGTTCGGCAAAAAGTAATTCCTGCCTATATGGGGTTGATCAAACAATGTGACGATCAACTCGGCGTGCTTCTGGATTACCTGGAAACCGCAGGGCGAATGGATGACACTATGATTGTCCTTACGTCAGATCATGGCGATTACCTCGGTGATCACTGGTTAGGAGAAAAAGATCTTTTCCACGAGCAGAGCGTTAAAGTTCCATTGATAATTTACGATCCACGCAAAGAATCCTCAGCCACAAGAGGAACTACCTGTGATGCCCTCGTTGAATCAATCGATATTGCGGCTACGTTTGTGGAAGCGGCTGGCGGCAAGGTCCCAGATCATATTATCGAAGGTCGATCGTTATTGCCGTTCTTGAAAGGCGAAAGTCCTGAATGGCGAGAGTTTGCTATTAGCGAATTTGATTACTCTGCGACAGCGCAATGCGTACAGCTTGGCTTGGAACCCAGAGACGCCCGATTGTTCATGGTGTTCGATGGTCGTTATAAATTAATGCATGCCGAGGGCGGGTTTCGGCCCATGCTCTTTGATTTGCAGGAAGATCCAGAAGAATTTAATGACTTGGCTAAAGGCTCGACGCATCAATCTGAGATTGATCGCTTGTACGAGTATCTGGCGCAATGGGGCCGCCGTCTGGCTCAGCGAGTGACTAAATCAGAAGACGATATTAAAGCGATGCGTGGAAGATCCCTGAGACGTGGAATTCTACCGTTTATGGTGGATGGCACAGAAGTGCCTGATGAGTTAACCGTAATGTATCGTGGTTCAGCCCCTGGTGATTTCACAGAAAGTTAATTCCTTTGTGTCCGTTGGTTTAAACAGCTAATTTTCGTTATATTGTTGCGGGTACTTACAGAAGTTAAGAGGGCAATATGCGTGCGTTAATCACAGGTGCAGCCAATTGCATAGGTGCTCCT
>JBLIIE010000159.1:0-11543 GCA_047634635.1 Granulosicoccus sp.
CACAGCCACCATCGCCTGAGTGGGGAGCGATGTTGGCAGGCAGCAAAAATTATTTCCAGCGTGCCCCTTCCTTGTTGCTAATACCTGGGTTATCCATTATGGGCGTGGTTTTGATCTTTAACCTTATTGGAGACCAACTACGGCAAGCACTGGATGTTGCCAAGCCAATGGGCAAGTCATGACTGATTCAATAATGCAAGTGGAGAATCTCAGTATTGGATTCCAATCGGCCGGGAAACTTAAAACGGTTGTAAAAAATCTGGCTTATGAACTCTATGCTGGCGAAACATTGGCCATTGTTGGCGAATCGGGTTCTGGCAAGAGCATTTCTTCTCTGGCCCTGCTGGGGTTGCTGCCTAAATCTGCAGTTATCGAGTCAGGATCAATACGTCTGAACGGTAAGGATATCTTGTCCATGAATGCGCAGGCACTACGCACTGTTCGTGGCAGTAGTATAGCCATGATATTTCAAGAGCCGATGACCGCTTTGACACCAGTTCTCACTATTGGAGAGCAATTGATCGAAGGTATTCGATGTCATCAGCAGTTGACACGTCAAGCGGCTAAGGAACTCGCTGTTGAGATGCTTCGAGTTTCTCGTATTCCTGAGCCTGCCAAACGCTTACGGCAATACCCCCATCAGCTCTCGGGTGGGATGCGGCAGAGAGTCATGATTGCAATGGCATTGGCCTGCCGGCCGCAGGTACTAATTGCTGATGAGCCAACAACAGCGTTGGATGTCACCATCCAGGCGCAGATACTGACCTTGATGAAAACGCTCCAGAAAAGCTACGGCACCGCAATCATTATCGTTACCCACGATATGGGAGTTGTTGCTGAGACAGCTGATCGAGTCATGGTGATGTATAGAGGTGAAAAAGTGGAAGAGGGACAAGTGCAACAAGTACTCACCAAGCCGGGCCATAGTTATACCCAAGCCTTGCTTGAGGCCGTTCCGGTGCTAGGTAAGGTGGTTAATGCGCCCTGTAGAAAACAATCTGAAAAACTCGAGAAACCTCTTCTGGAGCTTGTCCGGCTTTCGGTTAGATTCCCACAAAGAGAGGGGTTTTTCGGCAAAAGTACATCGAATGTTCATGCACTAGAACAAGTCAGCTTAACGCTTAAGCGGGGCGAAACGCTGGCCTTGGTTGGTGAAAGTGGTAGTGGGAAATCGACACTTGGTCGAGCAGTGCTTAATCTAGTGCCGGTGATCTCCGGATCGGTAGTGTTTGCCGGGCGTGATATCACTAGTTTGAGCAACACACTAATGAGACCGTTAAGAAAAAACATGCAAATGATTTTTCAAGACCCCATGGCATCGCTTAATCCTCGAATGAAAGTGGGCAACTTGGTGGCTGAACCTATGGCTATCCATTCAAGCTACGAGATTTCTGAAATTCACGAGCGAACCGAGAAACTTTTTGAACGAGTCGGGTTAAGCAAGCAAGATATGCAACGCTACCCCAATCAATTTTCGGGTGGGCAAAGGCAGCGAATCTGTATTGCCCGCGCATTGGCCACAGAACCATCATTGATTATTGCGGACGAATGTGTTTCTGCGCTGGACGTATCGTTACAGGCTGAAATTATCGATTTGATGAAGTCTTTACAAAACGAAATTGGCGTAAGTTATCTGTTTATTTCTCACGATCTAGCTGTGGTTGAACAGATTAGCCATCGAGTTGCGGTTATGACAGCAGGACGAATTGTTGAGATTGGAAACACTCAGGCAGTACTTCATAATCCCCAGCACGCATACACCAGACGTCTTATTTCGGCAGTTCCAAACGCCAACCCGGCGTTGGCAACACTGACGAGCAATCCATTAATAGAAGGGGAAATACCGTCAGTAATAAGGCCACTTGGCTATGAGGCACCATCATCTGTTATGAAAAGCGTTATTGATTCATCAGATCATCATGTGGTTTTTACGAACGAACACGAAATTGTGAGCAGTAACGCATCATGACGATTGGCGTTATAATTCGAGGGCCACACGCTGGTGCAGCGCTGGTGAAATGCATGGCCTCTATAGAAAAGATAGCCAGTGGTTCTATTGGAGGGTTCGTTAGTCTAGTGGTGCTACGACGAGGCGCTGAGCCTGTCTTCTATGAGTGTCAAACAGGTGGGGTCAGCGCTCTGTTCGGTGTGGATGCAAGCCAGAATCTCCCGTCTGAACTCATGGAATCAGATCGGGCGGCATTGATATCGAGCGGTCCAAATCGACCAGAGCCTCTGCATCGATTTCTTTCTTGGGATAAAACGGGGAACATGGTTAGCGGGCATCGCTTCCCCCATACACAAACCAGTAAAGGCATCCCACTTAATGAATCAGCGCTGGGTATTCTTCGGGCGCAAGGTTGTGATCAGCAAGCGTTAGTGGAACTCCTTCAAGACAATGCAACTCTTGATGCTGGCTTGGTCGCGATGGATAGTACGGGCCGCATATTTCAAGGTGACACTAACAGAGTGCAAGTACGCGGAGATACCGCCAGCTTGGTTTTTGATACACAGGATTATGCGTTTGCAATTACTCTTAACTCTATTCGCCCACCGATGCTCATTGTGAATTTGTTAGGTGAACAATTTAAGCAACAATTAGATATCGACGATCGTCCAGTTTTCTGTGTAAGTGCATTGGCAAGCATAACCGCCGCTAAAGATAAATCAGTAGAGATAAACGATGTCAATGAAGTCATTAATATCAATACGCCAGAGACATGTTGGTTTTCTCCATGTAACGAAGGTGCTCTGATAGAAACTGGTACGCCTATCACGCACCAGGGTGTCCCTGTAGGACGTATTCAAGATGAACCCTATGTGATCACTACCAATGGGAAAATAGAAAGCTTGTCAGGGCTTAAGTCGATATGCCTTCGATATGCAGTGTTGGAGTGATACTGTATAGACTAGTCTGGTCCGACTGGACACTTAACTTAGAGAATTTTCATAGTTAATTGGCTCCTAGAACGTAAGCGGAAGTAAATTACCGTTCATGTGCTCTAGGCGATTGAAAATGTTGAGATTTATGGATAGCTTTGTATCTTGGGCCTTCATACATTCAACTCATTAATTTATGTGAAATTCAACGATCCCAGCGCTGATTTTAACCGGCTGTCGACAGCGACGTTTGATCATTGCTAGACACTTGGTGCGTTGAAGGCGTTTTTCATTAAGCTCTCCTGATCGACCGCACAGAGTGCGAAACAGCAGACTGATCTAAATCCGCTATCACGAACACATTAGTTAGGTCGCATAACTCTCTACTTTCAATCTCGATTATTAATGGGGGGATTACCGTGAAGCGCTATTGGCCAGAGTTCTGGTTGCTACTGGAAGCATAGTTTCTTGATCTCTTACCACAATGGATTTTCCATTAACACCGTCGCAACTAAAGGTATTTGGAGAACTGTTGGAGTTTGGTTGGCTCAGGGCACCAGAAGTGGGATCAACCATTCGATTGACCAATGATCGTCGATTGATGGAGCGTAATCGCTATCACTACGCTGGCGGTCAGTTGGCGACTCAATAATCAGTGGACTCGATTGCCAAGATGCATCAGCAGGCGATGCTGGCGTGTTGGCCAGAACTCGCAGACGTGGCATTCGAGCGTTCCTGGGGTGGCTCCGCCGGTATATCTCCCGCCCCGCGCTATCGGAGGCGCGATTGGAGCTGGCAGGTCAGGGGATGGTTGCGTGGAGCAGATTGATTTCACGTCAGATGACTCATGGAGTGTGCTGATAGGGGTTCAGCAAATGTCGTTTTTTTGGTGTGGCAGTTAGGTGGCGATACGTGCTTAATGCTTTCTGTACTCTTTGATCTTGATGCTGTGTCGTAAACAAAAACTTATGTGGCGTTGCAGAGAAAGCTCAGGTCATTTGCCCCTGTATGCTCATGGCACTTACGGGCGTACGCGCAGAGCGTGAAAGGGAATTTCATGATAAAAGTGCTGTCTGGGGTATGGGCCCTTCTGCTTGGTATAGTGCTTATCATGCTGGGCAACGGGATGCATTTCACCCTGATTGGTCTTCGAGGTGGGATAGAGGGTTTTTCATCCGCGGAATTGGCCATCGTCACCTCTGGTTATTTCTTGGGCTTCCTGTCCGGCGCGCGCCTTACCCCTTTGATGATACAGCGGGTCGGTCACGTGCGCGTTTTTGCGGCGCTCGGCAGTTTCATGTCCGCAGCACTGATTGCTCTGCCCCTGCTGACCGAACCTTGGGCCTGGACCGTGCTGCGGGTGTTGGTTGGGTTTTGCATGTCGGGGATCTACGTTGCAGCTGAAAGCTGGCTGAACGCCGCCGCCACTAATGAGACACGTGGCAAGGTGCTATCCGCCTACATGATCGCGCAGACACTAGGCATCATTGGTGCGCAGGGGCTTCTAACGTTGGGTGATGCGGCGACTTCGGTACTCTTTATCGGAGCATCAATCCTTGTGTCGATCTCATTTGCACCAATCCTGTTGTCCACCTCTGCTATCCCAGTGGTCGAAGTCGCGCGCCCTATGCCGTTGCGTAACCTTTTCAAAGGCTCGCCGCTTGGAACCGTGGGCATTTTTTTACTTGGCAGCGTCTACGCGACGCAATCAGGGATGGGTGCCGTATTCGGGTCTCAGATAGGGATGACTGCGACTCAGATCGCGATATTTGTAGCAATGCTATTCGCCGGTGCGCTGGTGCTGCAATACCCGATTGGGTGGCTGTCTGATCGGATGGATAGACGCATACTAATCTTTGGATTGGCCGTTTTAGGTGCTTCATCGTGCCTGATGGGGTGGCTCATCGGTGATACGCTTTGGCCATTGATGGGAGCTGCATTCTTTGCGGGTGGCGTCACAACGCCACTGTACGCCCTACTTCTGGCCTACACGAACGATTCTCTTTCATCTGCTGATATGCCAGCTGCATCAGGGGGCCTCGTCTTTACATTTGGGCTGGGCGCTATCGCAGGTCCGCTGGTGACTGGTTGGGCAATGCAAGGGCTTGATCCCTACGCTTTCTGGTTGGTGCTGGGCACAACTTTCGGCGTTATTGCGCTTTACGCACTTTACCGTATGACGCAGCGCGCAATAGTCAACGTAAACGATACTGAGAGCTACATAAATGTCCTCCCCACATCCTCGACTGTTGCGATTGAGGCTGCGGGCGAATGGGTTGAAGAAAACGCAGAGGCAACACGCGAAGACGGTTTGACTTGAAGTCGTCTGTTTGGGCTCCAAGCCATCGTTGGCCGACGTTTTCGACCTTTAATAGTCCAAATGGCCGCTTTTCCAAAATCCACGCTCTATATTCGCAGCCGCAGTCAGTCGTTTGCTGGTGGGCACCTCCAGAGCAAGGATGATCGATGGATACTGCATAAGGAAGAGCGGATAGCTGCGAGGAGCAGATTGATCCCACGCCAAATAACTCATGAAGTGTGCTGATAGCGGCTCAGCAGGGGTGTCGATAGGTGCTTAATGCTTATGTGGACTCCCCCTGTGTCAACAACAAAATTGCGATAAATGAAGAGTTAGATGCGTACTCATGTACGAGCTCTCAATTGAGTAGCGAACTCAGGCTCGTTGCTATTTACGCGGAACGTGTTTTCAAATCTTCCTAACGAGCTCTAGGCTCTTAGCATTAAACTGAGTTAACACGCTGGTTTTGAGTCTTCGTTTGTGCATCTTTATTGTTGGAACGCTTTTCAGGCGACTAGAAGTTCCGCCTTGTATTCAGTGCCGTGAGTGAGCATAGAAAATGCTGTCCTCACCGTTTTGTTGGCCAAAGCGACTGCCGCAACCTTCTTGCCTCGGCGTCCGACCAGCTCGTGTATCCAAGGTCTTTCCTGGTGACAGCTGTTCGTTTGCAAACCTGAGCCACGGCTGCCATGGCTCAGGTAATCAGTTGGCTTCGCAACAAACTGTTCTTCACATATCTTCCAATTGAGCCAAGTTTTACCTCTCCCCCAGACGTGTATTGAATAGGGGTCAACCCAATGCATGCTGACGCATCTTTTCCTTTAAGAAAGCTGCCCAGATCAGCACAACCCAGCGCTAGATACAAATATAACGTCTTTTGCCAAATCAACACCAATAACAGTATTCTTCACGATGGTCTCTCCTCTATATAATTTGTGTGAGAACAATTACATTACCTCACTTGTTTGGAGAGGTGGGGGAGTCCAATTATCTTCCTGTCAGATCACCATTACCGATTCTTACGCCATGACCGTGACTGTATTTTCTCAACTGACTTTGACCAAACTATAGAGAATCGTGGCATCAAACCTACTAAAACACCCCGACAGCGTCCAACGGCCAACGCGATTTGCGAGCGAGTGATAGGCACCTTGAGACGCGAGTATCTCGGCTATGTATTCCATTGTCAGAAAAACATTTGCGACGAACTCTGAAGCTTGGGGTGGACGATTACAATCGGTCACGCCCACATAGTGCGATAGGTCCCGATACACCGTCCAGAGTTACCAAACCGAGCGAAAACGTTGTGAGGTTGCCAATAAAACTCAAACCGACTAATCGAATAATAGCTACACCAATACGTGGTGGGTTTCACGATGACTATCAAATCATGGTTGCCTAACAATAGATTGAATATTTGCGGACCACAGTCGGCAGCTGTGCTCGGCACACGCAAGATGTTCTGACCAACATCGTTGTTTTGCTGTCAGAGTAGATGTCATGTGGGATTTCCGTTATGGGGAATCAGATAATGATCACCCGCCAAGAACCTGACAATATGTAGACGGCCCGACGCAACTGTTGAAAATAGCTTAGCCCGATAGAGGGCAGCCACCGTCGGTCTTGCTGTGCTAATAAGTACTGTCATCATTGTGCAACAATGACCCTGAGCCCAACGAAAGAGAAAACACAATGAAAGATGACGCTCCTGTTTACATTTTTGAGGCATCAGAAAAACCGTCTCGTGAATTGTTTGAGGTTCCGCTTATTGAAGCGACGTCAGAAAGCGTTGCAGAGTACGGTTGTCTCGTTGATGATCCTGACCATTTTGAGATTGAAATAGTGCGTTGGCCTGCCCCGGGATGGCGGCCTGTAGATCCAGACACAGGAGATGAAGGTGGCTTTGTTGAAGGCACTTTTCATGGTGAGTGGAGGGGGGATGTCCTCTACGGATCTAATGAAGCGGTGAATGGGAACTACGTATTGGGTTGGTCAACAGACCCTCAATTAGCATCTTCTGAGCAAGCTTCTGTGCCACGGGAAAAAGTGTTGCTGTGGCACATGAACTATCACCCCGACGGTGGCCAGCTTTTTTATCCGCTCGACAATAAACCCTTTGTCGTCCCAGTCGCACTTCCTGGCGACGATCTAACACCGGACAAGGTTGTTGCGTTTTGGTGCGATGGCTCGAAAGGACTCTACATCCATCCAAATATCTGGCATGAAGGAATATTCCCCACCCAGGACAAACAGCGATTTCTGGATCGGCAGGGTCGTGTGCATGCGCGAGTCAGTTGTGATATCGGTGAAGAGTTTGGTGTGTATCTGTCCGTCCCACTAATATATTGTGAAAAATGATGTCTGCTCCCACTCAGCCAGATGTTGCGCAGGTTGTTGTTATCGGCGGTGGAATAATAGGCTGCTCCGTGGCCACAGCAGTATGACCAGCTTAATCCAATATTCTACCCAGCTCTATTCCGAGCTCGAGGCAGAAACTGGCCTGGCTACTGGTTGGAACAACTGTGGCTCTGTGTCGGTGCGCGAACCGCTGAGCGAGTGGTGCAGTTAAAGCGCACGGTGCCTTCAGCGAGAGCGCAGGGGGTTGATGTTGAGTTGATATCCGCAAATGAGGCGGGTGGGCTTTGGCCGTTAATGGAGACTAAGGATTTAGTTTACAATCTGTTTAATCTGGGTCGTCATCTGATTTCTGCCAAACATTATCGATCACGTCGAATGAGCGCCTTTGCGTCTTGGAAAGCTGCTGTAGCGTAGCAGGTAGATATTCTCGGAGATACACTGAGATAAATACGTTAACTTGTCAGTACCTCTCTGCCTCTTACTTCATTTTCGACTCAAACAAAACTAGTGACATTACCGCGCAGATTCCCTCTCTATGCTCGGTCAACTGTTCCAATATTGATCATTGCGCCATGTTCTATTAACTTCCACAGTGCGGTTCTGATCAAACGGGAGTCTTCTCAGGGATTGTCGTTAGCGCGTACTTTGTAATGGTGCGTTTGATCAGCGTGAAGCAACGTAATACGTTGATATGGCATCACAATCCCTAATGGCGCCGAACACACCCTTTAGGTGCCCTTGGATCCAGCACGTTTCACGGCGCTAGTCTGCAGCCGGCATCGCTTCTTAGACCTGCTGCTAGCATGCAGCGCGCAGAGGAAGCATATTTCTTGGGTTAGCCAATTTTAATACTTATGCTATTTACAAAAGAGGCTCTGGAGAATTGATGAATCTCCGGAGCCTCGACGTTCTAACGTCTAAAGTTGGCCGCGAATTTCGCCACCAGTGTTGGCATCGCTATGGACATTGAAATACAGAGCTTCGGCTTGATAAGCGGTTATCTGTTCTTCAGTGAGAGTACTGGCCGCAGGTGTGCGCCATATCCCTGGATTTTCAGCATCTCGTTCCATTGTAATGATGACGGCTCCATTTTCCCCTTCGGCCCCTGAATGAATGTGAGCCATAGTGGCAATGTCTAACCCAGTGACGAAAATTGTGGCCGAAATTGCTCCAGAAGCTGAATTGACGGTAGACACGCCAACACCGCTGGCATCCGTAACCACTGGTGGAACTTCTTCACCGCCTGATAATTCTGAATCTTCAAACAAAATTCCAATGGGGATAATTTGTCCGCGTATTTCACCTAAAGGATTGGCATCGGTATGGACGTTCAAGTACAAGCCTCCATTGGCAAGCGCGATTAATCCACCGGCATCCAGTACGGAGTCGGCTGGTACAGTCCAGACAGTACCAATATCATTTCCAGTCAATCCTAGGAGTACGCCCCCATTGGTACCCCCCAAGCCACTGTGAATGTGAGCCATTTGGGCTTGACCACTCAGAGCGCTGACAGTTACAGAACCAGAAATCGCACCCGTAGCCCGGTCTATCGACAAGTTGCCTTCGCCCGTGGCTAATTCCAAGTCGATAGCTGGAACTTGTTGCTCTGCAGAAAGAGGCACAATAAAAGTGGATGTGCCGTCGGTATTGGCAGTTTCCTGCACGGCATCGTCATCGCCGTCATCGCCGTCATCGCCGCCATCGACGTCAGTCGTTCCGCTACCATCTGTTGGCGGAGTTATAACATCATCATCGCTACTACTACAGGCTGCTAGACTTAAAACGAGCACTGAGCACATAATCGATTTAAGCAGCCAGGCTGCTGGTTTTTTCCTGATGAACATTGTTGTATTAATCTCCTATAGAGTGAAGTTTCTGTACTAACCCGTTAGCAAAATGGGAGGGCTGGCTTTTCATGATAGCCTGTTGCAAGCTAGAATTTGGGTAATATTTACTGCGCGCTTTGCAATATCCTTACAAAATTCCTGCTTAGACGGCTGGGCGATGGTTTCAGGAGAAGACGAAAAGCCCCGGTTTTATCAAGTTTGTTGGACGCTTGCTCAATTAGTCTGAGTCTGTATTATCGGCAGAGGCATGCTAGTTTTATGACAATCATCAAACTCGGAATTCCAGCTAGGCTCACAAATCGCAAGAACTGCTTAGCTGCTACCACACCCAATTGTTTACTGAGGCGTCTTTATTGCTGTTACCTGCAAAGTCATTGTTTCAGGTACTTGCAATCCAGATAAGCCTGCATGTGCTAAATCCTTTAGCACTGATGTTCCTTCCGATAGGCAGTACAAAAGCGATCAAGAACCTCAATCGTTATTAGCAAAAAACAAGGCATCAATATCTGGATATTATTCCAGCACTTGGGCTGATTTTTCTGCCCGGCAGCATAGTAGAATTTTCCACATTGATAGTATCTCAGGGCATTTTCTTGTTGTTTTAGCACTCTAGATATCAGTCTGACACCTACGCGATAGGCGTTCCGAAATGCTTCATTTTTCTGGCTTCGATATTAGCCCTATTGATTTCTTACAAGGCTCAGTCTTACTTATCCCGCTTTCTTGCTGGATACTGGTGCTTTGCAATACGTCATCATTCGACGGTGGCCAGTTGGGATTCTATACGACCGCGTAGCTCATTCTCATCTGCTGGTATCGATGTGATCACCAGGGGCTGACCATCCTTTTTCAGGAATATCGCCTGACCATCGGCCAGCTTATAGAGATTGGCAAACGCGCGCCCCTGTGGCGTCCCCAAGTCGGCAACCACAAAGTCGAGCCGCGAATCGAAGTCGCTTTGGACCTTGCGCAGGCGATTAAGCGCCTCTCCACCAGAGGGAGAAAAATTCTCATAGGCCAAAGCCAGAACTGGCTTGCCCTGACCAATGATAGAAAGGTCGGTGTTAATGGGTTTCCCGACGCCCATTACTAGGAAGTAGCTCAGCGCAACTAGGGCCACGAGGGATGCGGTGGTCACCGCAATTACCTTAACCATAGTCGTGCAATCTCCTAAATTGAATGTGGCTGGCTATACACCTGCCGGGATTAACAGCGCGCGTACGCCTCTAGTCATAATGTACTGGAATCCTTCGGCCGCAGATCACTGTTCAAGCTCTGAGCAAGTGGAACGCTAATCTGTGCTAACGGTATGGAATAAATGTGTGAATTAAGTGCCCTGGGCCATCATCAGACTATCTTTGAAGGGTTTTAATGTAAGCGCCCAAGTATGAGCGTGTAGCCAAGGACTGACTTCTTAAACGAAACTGTACGCGCTCACAACAGGAGCTTAATATGTACAGTGATTCGACCAACGGCACACCCAAACTACAAACTGTTAGCCGCAAGGACTTCTGGCAACGCCAAGTAGATCAATGGCGCACATCGGGATTGTCCAAGATGGCGTACTGTCAACAGCACGGGTTGACGTATCATCAAATAATGTATTGGAGCTCCAAAGTAGAATGTGTCGTTGAGGCTAAATCCCCAGGCGGTTTTGTCGGCGTAACTGTTTCCTCGGACGAGCGTGATTTTGGTCTGAGCATCCGATTTCCCAATGGAGTGACGATTGAGGGAATTAACGAACGTAGTGTCGATATCATAGTCAAACTAATCGCACGATTATGACAAAACGCTACGCACTTCGACCTAGTAGCAGCGTGCCAATAATCTATCTGTATAGAGACTCAATTGATTTTCGTAATGGCCACAGGGGTTTGTCTGCAATTGTGCAAATGGAGCTAGAACATGATCCTTTCTCCGGTATTCTTTACGTGTTTAGAAATCGTGCATTCGACAAAGTGAAGATTCTGTTCTGTGAGAATAACGGATTTGTGCTGTATTACAAGAGTCTGGCGGAAGGGAAATTTCATTCGCCAAGCGCGAATGATCAACTACTAACGATTAATGGCGAACAACATAACTGGTTAATCGAAGGGTATGACATAGCCCGGATGAAACCACATAAAGTGTTGCTATGGTTTTACTATCTCATATCGATG
>JBLIIE010000160.1:0-11221 GCA_047634635.1 Granulosicoccus sp.
GGCGACGTCTGTGATCCAACTAACGGTCTCGACCCGGACAATGACAACGTTAACAGCCCGGGCGATAATTGCCCTTCGATTCCCAATGAAGATCAGGCAGACATTGATAACGATGGATTGGGTGATGCTTGCGATACAACTGATACCACGGCACCGGTGTGGACGGGTGCGACGGTAACAGCGTCGAATATCACTGAAACCAGTGCAGATCTGAGTTGGACAGAGGCGACAGATGACACGGGGGTAACGGGTTACCGCGTATTGCTTGATGGCGCAGAAGTGACAGCAGTAGCAAGTTCGGTAACAGGCTTCAATCTGACGGATTTAACGGCAGGCACAAGCTACGATGTAAAGATAGAAGCGGATGATGCTGCGGGGAACGCCACCACCGACGGTCCGACGGCGTCATTGACGACACTGTTTGTAGTAGTAACTCCGCCACCATCACCGACGATCTGACGACACTGACGCTGTCAGTATTCTAACTAGTGTTGATAACTGCTTGAACGTTGCCAACCCTGCTTAATTAGATACCGATATGGATGGCACTGGAGGCGCCTGTAAGAGTTCAAAATTTGTGAAATAGGCAAGGGTTTGTATGGAGGGCGGTTTGTCCATCCTCTAGCGGTCCTATTTCTGAGTCATTGCTCTCGGAATCTTTGTGTCGTAACCGGCATTCTCCTGGTTATGCAATCAGCGATATTTATCCCTCTCCTTGTTGGTTTTGGTGCATCTGCATTAATAACCTTATATCAGACCCCCGCAACGGAGATGCGTGTCACGCAGATTGTTGTGGAAGACGTCATCAATTTCGATTCGATGTTTAATATCGAGAACTACGACGACGACGATTACGGATTTAGCGTTGCTATTCCCTCTGGGTGGGCAAAGGTGGTCGCAGTTGACACGCTTGAGGTTTTCGAAGTTCTGGAGCCAGGCTATGCCATCGGTTTCGAAGCTCCACATGAGGGCAGTGATGATCTCTTCGCAGACTACATCATGATAGAAATTCTGCCCGGTACTGATTCTGGAGCGTTCGAAACCGATGGCAGCAATCGTATGGAAGTATCCATTGATAGTCGGCCGGCATGGATTGATAAACTAGATGTTAATGCTGAAGTCTACGGACTGGAAGATATTAATCTTACAGTCTATCAGGCACAAATCAGTGGTTTAGGCTACACGGTAGGACTGTATGCAATCGGAGAGCCAGGACGAGAAGAAATGATGGCGGCTGCATTTGAATTATTGGTTCGCACTTTTAGTTTTTTTATCGAACCTTATTCCACAGCTTAGCCGATGTCGCGTAACTACTGCCCAGAGGGGTAACCTTCAGGCCAATCTTCTCTTGATGGGCGATGACTGGGCGATGATGTACCGAAAATTTGATCTGCATAAGGTACTTGTGTTATCCCATCATTAAGTAAAACGTCGTCGTATGGCTCTGATTTTTGATAGACACGAATATAGTCAATGACAAATTCGCCTGGAAACGGTGTTGTATTATCAGGTGAGCCTGCCCACCAGCCTCCCAATGCTGTGTTTGCGATGACATACATATCCTGTTGAGAAACTTTTGGGTCGACTACCCTGTGTACTTCAATATTGTCGATGTAAAATATAATTGTGTTGGGTTTCCACTCCACCGAGTAGGTGTGAAAATCCGCGGTGTAGTCAACTCCTGGAGTGGGTTGAGATGGTGTTGATCGAAGCTGACCCTCTGAATCGTAGTAGTGGTAGGTGTGATACACAACGTCCTGGTTATGGCCTATGAACTCCATGATATCGATTTCTGGCATATCGTCCACATAGTAAGCATTAAGGAGCCAGAAGGCTGGCCAATAGCCTCGTCCAAATGTTACCTTTGCTCGCGTTTCTATGTAGCCATACGTAAATTTGAAAGCATCGTAACTCGTAATAACACCCGATAGATAAGACTGATTCAATGCTTTTCCAGCAAGCTCACTGGGTGTCTGAATGGAGCTAATGGTTAAATTGTCACCATCAAAGGTAAACGGATTAAAACCGAACTCTGGGTCGTCAAGAATATCAACATAGTATTGTTCTTCACTGTTGATGATGAGATCAGTTCCCCAAAGGTATGATGTGTTCCACTTTGTGCCGTCTAGTACGCTGCCATTAAATTCATCACTGAACACGAGATCATAGTCTTCTAGGAGCTGAGTGTTTGGTACGGGTGCATCAGGATCTGTTGTGCCGAACGTTCTTGCCTTAACCGTTAAACCCGTTGCGACGTAGTAAAGCGCATCGGAATTGTCGAAAGCTTGAATTTCGTAGTAATAATTACTGTCGAAAACATCTTCGTCTATATATTCTTCTGTAAATACAGACGTTACATATTGAGCTTGCCGGTAAACGTTATAACCGCGTGCATCAGGGTCAACAGGCCAAGTTATTCGGATAGAGTTGGTCAGAACCTGGCCATTAAATCCTGGCGTTGTGCTGGAAGAAAATGTTGTTGTTGGATCTGAATCTGTCGGTTCTACAGGTTCGTTGTCATTTACTGTGCTATCCGTAGGTGCTTCAACAATTTGCGTAGCAGGCGAGTTTAGATTGGTTGTTGGAGACTGCTCTTCTGTAGTTGGAGGCTCTGGATCAGTAACCGAAGGCTCTGAATCTGTAGCTGGCTGCTCTGAATCGGTAATTAGAAGCTCTGAATCGGTAGCTGGCGGTTCTGGTTCTGGATCGGTAACCAGAGGCTCTAGGTCAGTGATTGGCGGTTCTGGATCTGGTGCAGGTAAAATTGGCAGGTCGGTGGAGTTGTCGTTAGGCTCATTGTCCGTTGCCGTAATATTCCCGGCAGTGGGGATAACTATATTGTCAGGACCGCTAGTACCGCTAGTACCGCTAGTACCGCTAGCATCGGGTTCAGCTGCGTTCGCCGTCGGTATTGCTTCAGCAGATTCTGTTGAAGTTATGCTGGTAACCGCGCTCGTCGCTTTTTCTGGAGCGGCTTCGACTCCCGCGGCCACAGCTTGTGCAAATCCGATTGAATAAGATGTGTCGTTGGATAACTGTGCCGCACTAACAGAAGGTCCAGCTACTGGCGCTTCACTGGCCGCTCCCACTGCTGCGCCCGCAACCGCACCCAAGGCTGGTTCGGCAGTTGTTCCAGCGCCACAGGCGCTCAAAAGCCCCAAAAACGTTAGCTGTAAGGTCAAAGCAGGCCAGCGACTGTGCCTCAAATTTGTGATTTGCTCTTGCTTCATCTTAGGTGCCAGTAGCATTCAATTCCGCGAGTTAGTTCGCTTTGCACATAATTCGAGCTGTTAAGTAGGTATTCAACCCGAATGGAATATCCGTGCGTGTTATATCGGAATATCTAAGAAACCCTTGACACGTAACTGCGGTAATCGTAACTAGTTCTGTTTTTCTGTGATGGCATGATTCCTGATTCCGAAACAGGTGTACTTACGTTTGGAATCGCAGATGCGACATTATCTTATTAAAATCTCTGTTGCCGTGCTCATGTGTGCACCCTTTACGGCCTCGGGCAGTTTGGCAGCTGATTGGAATGGCAGCTACTCGGCTAATGGACAATGTTTCTGTGTCGGGGAAGTTTCGTCTGCCGTAGAGAGTTTGATTGTTCCAACCCCTATTGGAGGCCAGACAGTGGCTCAGGTCTGCCAGAGAGTGGGGACTGGACCGGGTTTGAAAATAACTGAGGGTCTATATAGTCACCCAGTCTATGCAGATTCTCAGTGTGGTCATGGACCTCCCGAAGCTGGGAGCACAGTCAGTGACTCAAACTGTGTGGGTTCGTTGGACGGTAAGGCCACTGAGTCGGAATCGTGTCAGCCAATGGGGCCACGTTGGGATATTAAGCAAGCTTTCTTAAAGCAAAGCGCCAATGAAAAACAGAAAGATGCTGCGGAAGGCTCTGACACGAAAGGAATGGTCAAAAAACAGAAAATTGTTGAACAGGGATCGGACACAAAGGAATTAGTCCAAAAACAGGCAAATACATCAGTTGAAAGCAAACCTTCAGCAAGCTTAATCGATAAGCCTGTTGTTACGTCGATATCAGTTAAGCGTAAAGATGACCTGAAAGGAACAACGAAGACGCTTGAGGAAGCGGTTATTAGCTCTGCTTCAACAGCTGGCAGGGACTTACCCAAAAGAGAACCATTGGCTTCGTTTACAGGAAAAGTTATTACTATCGATGGAAAGCGGTATCTGCAAGCAAAACAAGATTTGCCAGCAAACGGTGGACAGCCTGGATCTAGGATTATCCTCGATGGCTCAGTTTTTCTGCTTGACGATGGAACCATCAAGCCAACTGACCTCTACCGCACACAGCTGGCTGAGGCGAAGAAACCAAAGAGGACGACAAGCAAGAAATCCAGTAAGGCTTTAAAGCAACGTGTTGCAGGTATCATCCCAAAACAGCCCGTTAAATCAAAGAGCAATCAAGCAAGCACACGCCAAGTTGGGCCTCTGCTTACTCCAAAAACAGTGAGAGAGGATCGTAATAGTATTCCAAGCGCGCAGCCAGTTCCGGTTGAAAGTAAACATACGGGTGCGATTACAAAATTCGATGCGGTGGAGCGTGCTAATGAAAAAAGTCAGATAGTTCGGCCCAAGATTACTCAGATTTCTGTCGCGGTTATTACAGAACCAAAACCAGTCACCGACTTATCAGAGTTTAAAAAGGCAGATAGGTTGCCACAAGCAATACTCACTGTAGATGGGTCAAAGCAGTTAGAGACTGTGACGATCCAACTGGGAGACGACACCGCTAAAGTTGAGCAATCAGCTGTGTCAGAAATTTCAACGGTGGCTGAGGATTTTAAAAAAACCGAGAGCAGTAAAGCCACGAATCAAGTTAGTCTACTGTCCGCTTTGAAACTGCCAGCATCTGCAAATAAACAACACGATCGTTTTTCCTACGTAGAGGCTATGCCTGTTAGTTTTGATGTTGGTGGTTCAGGACTTTTGGTCAAAGGTAGTAGTGAGAGTCATTCAAAATTTCATTACGTAGGACGAATTGGCGTTACAAATACTTATCAAGAAGCCATGCTTGGTGGAGGCTACTATCTAACTCCTAGCGCGGCGGACAAACTTACTATGGTACTGCAGGCAGGGGTTGAATATGGATCCTTCCGCTTGGAAGATGATCAAAGTGCAGATATCACAGTGAACTACAACGATACAGGTTTGTATTTTGGTGCAGCTACACGATTTGTCTTGAATCATCGTTTCGAGTTAGGAGGAGGATTTGGTTATAGCACTTTCTTCAAGGGTGATCTGTCGATGTTCGGTGGCGCTTATTGGCATATGACTCCTCAATTGGATCTGGTCTCTCAATTCGAACTTGGTGACAACGACCTTGTTGGTCTTGGTATTCGCTTCTACTACTAACAGGGATGAGCATAATGAATATGAAGGCGATTAGAGTAATTAGTCCTTGTATGATCATTCTGGCGTCAATTACGTTGACGGCTTGTGGTGAAAGCGATCTTATTGAGTTGCAGGAACGTCAGTTGGGTGTTGCCAGGTACGCAGCCGCTCAGGCTGAATTGGGACAAGCGACGGCCGTATCGCCTGAACAGGGTGTGGACTTGAGTTTGTACAACCTGGTTTTTAGCGACGAGTTCCAGTCAGAGGTGCTCGATAGCACTAAATGGAATACCGCATTGACCTGGGGACCGGACCTAGTCGTCTATAACCAGATGCAGTATTACATTGACGTTCAGAATAGCCCTGACTTTGGATACAATCCTTTTATACTCGATGGTGGAATACTCAAGATCAGTGCTGTCGAGACTCCAGACGCACTGAGAAGTGCTGCAAACGAGCAACCTTGGTTGTCGGGTGTTCTTACAACAGCTGATAAGTTTGACTTCACTTACGGCTATGTTGAAGCACGAGTAGATCTGCAGGCTGGCAGAGGGCTGTGGCCAGCTTTCTGGATGCTCAGTTCGGAATTCGTGGACCTGAAACCTGAATTGTTTGTTATGGAGAACGATGGGTCCCGTCAAAACAGTATTTTTCACAACTACAACTATACGGATTTAGACGGTAATCTCCGATCGCCAGGTCAATGGGAGGTAACGTCGACAGAATTCTCAGAAGGATTTCAGAATGTCGGCGTCGCCTGGTCACCTCAAGAACTTCTGTTCTATATAAACGGTGTGGCCCGCTATCGCATTGTGGGCGAGAACGTGAGTAGTCAGAATATGTATTTAATTCTCAGCTTGGCCGTAGGTGGGGTTTGGCCAGGCGCCCCAGACGGTACAACACCTGTACCTGCAGAAATGTTGGTTGACTATGTTCGCATTTATCAGCGCAACGATTGAGCCTTAGCTTATTTCCATAACGACGAAGGCGGCAACAGTGTCGCCTTCATCCGTTAGGGTGACCCAAAAGTGGTTAATCCCATGAAGTGAACAGCGCTCTTTAGCCTTGCCAGACACGTTCAGTATGGGTTTGCCCAAGTCATCGTGTGTTAAATAAAAATCTTTGAGTAATACACCGCCACGTTCTCCTGTACCCAGAGCTTTAACGGAAGCTTCTTTTATGGCAAAACGCTTTGCTAAAAAACGAACAGGATGCCGATGGTTTTTATAGCAGGTCCATTCTTCTTCGTTGAGAATACGTTTGGCGAATCGATCTCCGAATCGGGCGTACGCTTTTTCGATACGACTAATCGTGGCCAGATCAACTCCGATCCCCGCAATCATTTACCAAAACCTCACTATGTAAATTGAACTAGGTGTTAGACCTGCGTTACTCATCTAGCGGTGCCGCGCTTCTACCATCAACCGTTTCATTTTATTAATGGCGGTTGGTAATCCCCAGTATAGGGCGCGCGTAATTAAACTATGGCCAATTCTAAGCTCATTAATAGATTCGATCTCTGCGATAGATTGGACGTTGTCATAATGCAAGCCTTGGCCCGCATTGACCATGATGCCTAAGCTGAATGCGTAGTCGCTAGCTGACATTAATCGGGTTAGTTCAGTGCTGAGATCACTGTATGACGAGGCTGCAGAGAAAGGACTGGTCGAGAGTTGAACAGTTGGGGCGCCAATTCGGGCACAAGCCTCGACTTGGGTTTGATCAGGTGCGATAAAGATGGATGCCTCTATCCCTTCTGATTGAAGACTGCTGACAAAATCGGTCATTTCGGATTGTCTCGACACTACATCCAAACCGTCACTAGAGTTCAAGTCTTGTCGGTTTTCGGGCACAAGGCATACTGTATCTGGTTTTACGCGGAGAGCTATTTTCAGCATTTCTTCACTAGCGGCGATTTCCAAGTTGAGTTTTGTTTGCCCACTGGCTGCAAACCGCTCAATGTCATGATCTTGGATATATCGTCGATCTTGGCGTAGATGCATGGTAATGCTATCTGCTCCAGCTAATTCAGCCTGTAGAGCGGCATGCACCGGATCCGGGTAGGAGAGCCCACGAGCTTGTCTGACTGCAGCTACGTGATCGACGTTTACACCAAGATATATGGGTTGTTTCACTGCTACTCGCCTTTGATCTGATACAAACAGTGTACCTGCTAAGTCTGTGTTTGAAATTGATAAGACGGCATTAGCCGGATTTGACACCTGATAGCACAACTTTTAGGGGCCGCCGTAGAGGGACTGACGTGTTGAATAACATCTGGTGATGAAGGTAGCTGAAGTTGCTGCCACTGATCTGATCTTGCCAGACTGGGCAGTACTGGTATCCAGTGTCTTCCTGTTGTATGACCAGAATGACTAGGGATGCACTTCTATAACCAGCGCAGATAAGTTTGCCAGTAGTTTTTTGCTCACCGGTATGTGTAAGTCGCCAAATGCCTTCGGACGAATCATGAGTTAACGTTGTTAGTCTTGCTGTGGCTTTGGATTGATAGAGGGCTGCAAGCAGTACGCTGGCAGCACAGCCAATTTCTAACCAAAAGTTCGTCTGTGTGCTAAATGATGCCAGCAATGAAACACTTGCAAGAATACAGATAAGCCTGCGATGAATTCGGCTGGGTTTAAGCTTGACGTGCCATGGTGGCTGACATCTTGTCGATAATGTTCTGATAGCGGGCCTCCTTGGCCTTTCCAGTGACTAGTTGGTACAACTCCGGGTCTTGCGAGTCCAGTAAAGCTACGAAAGCTTCACGCTCTTCTATCGGAGCGCTCTCGTAATGATTGTCCAGATAAGCACGCATGGCTTTGTCAAGCTCACGTGTGCCGCGCCTGCAGCGCCAACGCATTTTTGCAAGATGTGACGAATCCATGCTCATGGTAAACAGTATTCCTAGAGTCGTCGCTTTACCATCATTTTTTTGGTTTCAGCGATGGCCTTTGCCGGGTTAAGCCCTTTTGGACACACCTGAGCACAATTCATGATGGTGTGGCAGCGGTAAAGCTTGAAAGGATCTTCCAAGTCATCAAGGCGCTCACCCGTTGCATCGTCGCGACTATCAACTAACCACCGGTAGGAGGCCAGAAGGGCCGCAGGGCCCAGAAAACGTTCAGGGTTCCACCAGTAACTGGGGCAGGCAGTGGAGCAACAAGCACAGAGAATGCACTCATAGGCGCCATCAATTTTTTCTCGATCCTCTGGTGATTGTAATCGCTCACTATCCGGTGGAGCTGGCGTATCTGATTTCAACCAAGGTTCAATGGATGCGTACTGAGCATAGAAGTGCGTCAAGTCTGAAACCAAATCTTTTATGATCGGTTGGTGAGGTAGGGGGTAGATCGTGATGTCACCCTCGATATCAGCAATGGCTGTGGTGCATGCCAACCCATTAGCTCCGTCTATGTTCATCGCGCAGGAGCCGCAGATGCCCTCTCGGCACGAGCGCCGGAAGGTCAAGGTTGAGTCCATGTCGCCTTTGATCTTGATGATCGCATCAAGAATCATTGGGCCACAGTTCTCCACGTCTACATCAAACGTATCGATACGCGGGTTTTCACTACTGTCAGGGTTGTAGCGATACACTTTAAATCGACGTGTATTCTTGGCACCGTCTGGCGCGGCAAACTGCTTGCCGTTTTGCTTGATGATGGAATTTGCCGGTAGCGTAAATTCTGCCATGGTTCTACTTGTTTCCGTTGCTGTCCGTCGTAGCCGAGAAGGTTAAATGCGATTAGTAAACACGCGTCTTGGGCGGTATGACTTCGCATTCGTCTGTCAGGGTGTACATGTGCACGGGACGGTAATCAATTGAGACATTGGCCCGATCGTCGGTCCAAGCTAGTGTGTGTTTCATCCAGTTCTCATCATCACGATCTTCAAAATCATCACGCGCATGAGCACCACGACTCTCGAGGCGATTGTGAGCACCGTGAATAATGGTCTGAGATTGAGCCAATAAATTTTCAAGTTCAAGAGTCTCTACAAGATCTGTATTCCAGATCAAATTTTTGTCATTAACTCTTACATCATCAAATTCATCAACAATGCCACGCATCTTCACGATGCCTTCCTTCAGGCTGTCACCCGTTCTGAAAACGGCAGAGTGTTTTTGCATAGTGCGTTGCATACGGTCGCGAATGTCGGCAGTGCCAGTTTCGCCCTTGTTGAATCGAACTTTGTCTAAGTGATCAAGTGCAGGTGCCGTAGCGTCTTCACCCAACGGCTTATGTGGAGAACCAGCCGTGACCAGCTCCGCAGCTCGCATAGCCGCGGCACGGCCAAAGACCACGATATCGAGCAGTGAATTACTGCCTAAGCGATTTGCGCCGTGTACGGATACGCAAGCAGCTTCACCAATAGCCATGAGTCCAGGAACGACCGTGTCAGGATTGCCGTCTTTGAGTGTGACCACTTCACCGTGATAGTTGGTTGGAATACCGCCCATGTTGTAGTGAACGGTAGGTATAACCGGAATCGGATTTTTGGTGACATCTACGCCTGCAAAAATCTGAGCAGACTCTGTAATGCCTGGCAGACGTTTTTCGATGACATCGCCGCCTAGGTGCTGCAAATTCAGGTAGATATGATCGCTGTCAGTCCCCACTCCGCGACCCGCATTGATCTCCATAGTCATGGACCGGCTGACCACGTCGCGTGACGCCAAGTCTTTTGCATTGGGTGCGTAACGCTCCATGAAGCGCTCACCTTCACTGTTCGTCAGGTAGCCACCTTCACCGCGAACACCTTCGGTGATCAAGACGCCAGCTCCGTAAATGCCAGTAGGGTGGAACTGTACGAATTCCATGTCCTGAAGTGGCAGGCCAGCACGAAGTGCCATGGCGTTTCCGTCTCCCGTACACGTATGAGCGGATGTTGCTGAGAAATAGGTTTTGCCACAGCCACCAGTGGCCAAGACCACTTGGTGCGCGCGGAATCGATGCAGCTCACCGGTTGCTAAATCAAGTGAAATAACCCCTCTACAGACGCCGTCGTCCATGATGAGATCGGTCGCGAAGTGCTCAATGTAGAATTCGGCATTGTGCTTTAGCGATTGCTGATAGAGCGTATGAAGTATTGCATGTCCTGTTCTATCGGCCGCAGCACAGGTTCTTTGCGCGGTACCTTCGCCAAAATGGGTGGTCATGCCGCCAAATGGACGTTGGTAGATCTTGCCTTCATCGGTGCGGGAAAAGGGTACGCCGTAGTGCTCCAGTTCGATGACCGCCTTCATAGCGTTTTTGCACATATATTCAATGGAGTCTTGGTCGCCTAACCAGTCAGATCCCTTGATGGTGTCGTACATATGCCACTGCCAGCTATCTTCACCCATGTTACCCAAAGCTGCACTCATACCACCCTGAGCAGCCACCGTATGCGAACGGGTTGGGAACACTTTGGTAACACAGGCTGTTGAGAGACCTTGAGCAGCCATTCCCAGTGTTGCGCGAAGCCCCGCTCCGCCAGCACCTACAACGATGACGTCGTAGGTATGGTCGATGATTTTGTATGCGTTCGTCATATTCTGTTGTCAGTCTTAATCTTCAGTAGGGGATACGTATCAGCCTGCGAATGCGATTCGCAAAACTGAAAAGACACCTGTTACCCCGAGTGCTGCGGCAATGAAAGTCACGCCTATGATGGCTGCTGTGCGGGTTGCGTGTGAGCTTACATAGTCTTCGATGACTACTTGCAGACCCAAGCGCGCGTGATGGAATCCTGCGATGAGGAATAAGATCATGAGGATTGCGTTGAACGGCTGTGACAACCATTCTCGAATAGCCAGGTAATCCATGTCAGCTAAAGAAGCGACTGAGAACGCTAGCCAGATGACCAAAGGCACCAGCGC
>JBLIIE010000161.1:0-11040 GCA_047634635.1 Granulosicoccus sp.
AAAAGCAGATCTATTCACAATAATATTCACAACCGTGATGGTGTACACCGTAAATTACCTATGGCATGCTGAATAATCAACAAGTTACCGGGTCCCGATATTGACAGAATCCTATGGCTTGAATACCGTTTTGACGTATTGAATTACTGCAGTTACCTGCTCTCTGTGGTCTAGAAATATCCTTTTAGGAGGCACTACTTGCTCATTGCTGTTGACCTGGATGGAACGTTGTTTGGTCGAGGTGGCCAAGTTTCTGCACGCACGGCAGAATCTCTGTTAACCGCCCAAACTGCAGGGCATTTTATTGCTGCAGTCACTGGTCGTAGTTGGCGAACCTGTGTTGATCGTCTAAAACCGGCTACAGCCATCAACTTTGTTGTTTGTTGCAATGGTGCCTATGCCTACGACATTACAGAGGGAAAAATACTCTGGAGTCATCCAATCGACCCAGTGGTGTGCCTCGACGCCATGCGTAAAATTCGTAGTGAATTTCCTAACGTGGGATTCGGCTGGGAGAGTGCTACCGGCTTTAGCTATGAAAAGGCCTTCCTCAAGCAATCGGACGATCCTTCCACATTGGAACACGGCGGTAATGGTGGAGTATTAGGACAAAGTGAATTGTACAAAGTGCTGATTCGCGTGCCTCATCTTTCCGGCGCAGAATTTCAACAAAACATTACCGAGCTGGTTGGTGACGTATTCGAAGCATCAACGTCTGGTGCTCCTTTTTTGGATGCAACAGCTCACGATGTTAATAAGGCCTCGGGACTAGAAGCTGCCGCTCGGTATTTCGATATTCAATCTTCTGATGTGATTGCATTTGGTGACAACCTCAATGACATTCCTATGCTTACCTGGGCAGGGACGGCTGTTGCCATGGGCAATGCACATCTGGACGTCTTGCAAATAGCCGATGCCATGACTGTGTCGAATATGCGTGATGGCGTTGCTGTCTATTTGGATAAGTTCGTCAATTGCGACTGAGCTGCCACATTCCAAGCTTATATTATTGACACATCATCAGCGCTTAGTACCCATCGATTGCGCCTCATTACAGTTTTCGTGCAACAATCTGCAGATAGCGTGCTGTGTGTTTATAAGGTGACCGCTCGCCCATTGCAGTTTCTAGAGCTAGTAGTTTGTCAAGTAACATCTGCTCACCACCAGGCCCGTCAACGCTCGGCACTACGTCCTTACGGCAAAGTAGCCCATAGTCGCCAAGCACTTCAAATCCCTGATTGCGCAGCCATTCTTGTAAAAAAGCTGCACTGAAGAACAGAACGTCTGCATCGAACACACGTGATGGTCCCCGTGTACGCTCAAGCAGTTTAGGCAGCTCCTCAGCTGTATGGTTTTCCACATCAATTCGGTACGGCTCCGCATTCCAGTTCCTGACAACCAGTGACAACAGGCCACCTGTTTTCAGTGGGGCAATCATGGAAACAAGCAGCTCTTCCCATGCCGGGCTGTATTGTATGACGTTGTGGCAGATGAGCAGATCGAACGTATCGGCTTTAAAAAATTCGCGAATGCTGCGAATGTCTTGCGAGTGTGCTCTTATGCGATCTTGCAGACCGCAGGCTTCAGCAACCGTTTTAAGATCGTTGAGCATTGCCATGGAGCGATCCACGACGTCTACAGTGGCGCCGGACTCCGCTATCGGCAGACTGGCGTTACCATTCCCACCTCCTGCGTCCAGAACTCTGAGACCATTCAATTCAGGTAAATAGCGGATTAGGTAGCCGTGCGCCAAACTACGCCGCAAACGCGAGCGCACGGTCTGCTGTTCCTCCTTCCAGCGCGGCATACCTGACTCGAATGCAAGCGTCGCGCGAGTCTCATCTAGCGCATCTCCCAAACCTAACTTCCCAGTTTGCAATGCCTTACCAATCAGAACGCCCGTGATCCCAGGTCGGTTATAACACGTGACTACGTCCTCTAAGTTGCGCACTTCTCCACCGACGATTACGTCCATGCCAGATAGTTCAGCCAGCTCGCACGAGTTGTCCAGATCGGTACCACTCATGGTTCCGTCAGGTTGCAGCCTGGTATGCACCAGCGTTGTAATACCGAGTTGGTTCATCTGAACAGCAAGTGTCAGCGCTTCAAGTCCTCCGACGGCTTCCCAATCCTGACCCACAACATCACCTTTGGAGCTTGCAGTAATTGCAAGCGCAAAGTGTTCTCGCCCATGCTTGATGATAGCTTCAGAGACAACCTCAGGTGACGTTATGGCCAACGTAGTGAGCAGCACTCGGCTAACGCCGGCTTCAATTGCTTTGTCGATGTTCTCTGCTCGCGCAAGTCCACCGCCGTATTGTACGTTGACAGGAAGTTGACACAGTTGCCTGACTAACGCCCAATCATGCTTGGCTGTAGGATCAAAGGTGGTGTCGACGTTTATAACGTGCAGCCATTGTGCGCCATGCTCGATAGCGTGGCGAGCGGCAGCCAGTTGATCAGTATCGTCGTCAAGCACGGGTTCATCACTTGACGAGTCAGCAGCCAAATCTACCAGTCGCCCCCCCGACAAATGCAGCGCAGGCAGAATATCGAAATTACGGATCGGGTTTGTCAAAATGTAGACACTCTGATGGTCGACTCACAAAGCTCTATCTTATAGCAGAACCTCATCGCCCGTAAGTCTAGGTGCGACTCACGGCATCTTTTTCAGTATGCGGTACTGCCGCAATGTCGCTACGCATGACTTTTTTCATTTTTTTTACGCACATTTGGCTGTTAAAACTCACTAAAACGTGTCAGCTGTTTCAGTCTTGTATTGCAACGTTATGCCAAGTATTGCGTAGCCATTTTGCGCACGCCACCAAAATGTCGAAAACAGAGTCGCCATAACCTCAGCCGAAGTCGAATTCATATGGATCGTCAATTTTGTATATGAAGTGCGAGTGATCAAGCGTCATGCGAAATGGTACACCCCGTTGCTCAACCAAATCTGCTACTAGATTTACTCGACCAAACTCTTCTGACCACATATTGATGTCCACTTCGAAAGTCAGTAGACAGCCACAGACTTCGCCCCAATTCAGCGCCTGCAGATAACGCGCGGCAACTTCCTCATCGCTTAGTTTATGACCATCAGTATGCCGCGTAAGACTCTGCGTATTGAGGACCTTGGAACCGAGTAACGCTCCAATATCCAGATTTTTTTAGTAGTGTTTTGTCTTGCCCGACGCGATAGAACCCGCCTCCAGCAAGAACAGGTAATTCGTACTTCTCACTCGCAGCCAGATAAACATCTACATCATCCACGTTTGGTGTTTTGTCATAGTAATCATATACACCTGATTCTTTCACCATTAGAAAACGAGTATCTAGATTATATGGCGAGTGTTGGTCGGTGTTCATCACACCACCTTCGGTAATGCCGATTAACAACGTCAAAGTCATGAATTTTAGCTCACGTATTTACGCGTTGATCGTACTAGCTTCATGTTTTACCACTTGCTGCACTATGCAGGCAATATCTTACAAAATTTGAACAATCCCAATGTATCTGGTTTATGTGCATCTCATTTGTATATCACCCAGAAACAGCGGCCATATTTTGATTTGTATCAATCCATAGAGCAGTTCATTAGGCAAGAATAAAGCGAATATCCGTGCGATCTGTTAATCAATAAAATACCAGAAAGCAATATTTATCCAACCTTTACTAGGAAACACGCTCACTTGAAAATGATGAAAACGCTGGTATTTGTAGAGAATAATCGTATTGAACTGGAAGACAAACCGATACCAGCTGTTGGTCCAAATGATGCCTTGATCAAAATAACAACTACCACTATCTGTGGCACCGACATCCACATATTGAAGGGTGAGTATCCAGTTGCCAAAGGTCTGACGATCGGCCATGAACCAGTTGGTGTTATCGAAAAATTAGGCAGTGAAGTGTCCGGTTTCATCGAAGGTCAACGAGTTATAGCCGGTGCTATTACGCCTTCTGGCTATTCGAATGCCTGCCTTTGCGGTCAATGCTCACAGGATGGACAGATGGAAAAGCACGGATTCACACCTGCTGGTGGTTGGCGATTTGGCAACACTATTGATGGAGCGCAAGCCGAATACCTTTTGGTGCCAGACGCCAAAGCAAATCTTTCAGCCATACCAGACGGGTTGTCTGACGAGCAAGTGCTGATGTGCCCCGATATAATGTCGACTGGTTTTGCCGGAGCAGAAAGTGCCAATGTACAAATAGGCGACTGTGTTGTGGTCTTTGCACAAGGGCCGATTGGACTTTGTGCCACTGCAGGCGCGAAGTTAAAGGGTGCATCCACGATTATCGCTGTCGACTCCGTCCCAGAGAGACTTGCAATTGCCAAAAAGCTTGGAGCTGATCATGTCATCGATTTCAGCAAGGTGGATCCCGTATCCGAAGTAATGAAAATCACTGACGGCCGAGGCGTGGACGTAGCCATTGAAGCGCTCGGCTTGCAAGAGACATTTGAAGCCTGTTTACGTTGTCTACGACCTGGAGGCACATTATCAAGTCTGGGTGTTTACTCCACAGATCTGACGATTCCACTCAACGCTTTTACATCTGGGCTAGGTGATAACAAAATCGTGACAAGTCTCTGCCCAGGTGGCAAGGAACGGATGCGCCGCTTAATGTCGATTCTAGCATCCAAACGCCTAGATCTTACGCCTCTGGTCACTCATCGCTTTAAGTTAGAGAACATCGTTGAGGCATACGATCTATTTTCCCACCAACGCGATGGCGTGCTAAAAATTGCTATAACACCTTAACCTGCCTAGCGACTCAGTATGGCCCTAGACTCTGAAGGTACCCAGATCGAAACTAATAGGAATTTCATAATGGCTATCAGTCATTTTATGACGGGTACCTTCACTGTATGTGGAACTCAAATATTTACAAAATATAACGCAGTGGATTTAAGTTAGACCAGTCACGGCAATGTAGGAGAAAGCAAGATATTTTAATAAATTCTTGTTATTGCTCATAGAATCACATTATGAATATAACGGAGAAAAGCACATGTCCCAATACGTAGATAATCACTCACTGGCACAAGATCATCCTGAATCTAAGGATGCGATTCATGAGATGAAAATGAGTAATGCGCATTTTTCTCGAATACTTGAAAAATACGAAAAACTAGACAAAGAAATTGTTCGAATGGAGCAAGGTCTTGAGCCTGTCTCTGACCTTGAACTGGACACCTTGAAACTATCGAGAGTCCAGCTCAAGGATGATCTAATGAATCAGCTACAGAAAGCAAAAACATAAAAAGTGTAAGTAACGGCATCGACTACTTCTTATCGGAAGTATTCTTTGCCAGAATTGCCTTCGTTAATATCGAAACCGCAGGCACGATTGCACCTGAGGTTAGTGCATTTAAAGGGTGTCGAGTAAAGCCTACAAGGGTGTTGCGCATACTACGAACGTCTTCCTGAATTTGGAGAATTCGCTTTTGTACAATTACGGCTTCTGCTTCAATCTCGGCTATTGCCAGGTCACGAACCTCTCGAACCATTTGCTCCTCTGGAGCTGCATGTAGCGTATTTGTGATAAACAGCAATACACAGGCAATTAAAAGATTCGCTGCAGCAACTAAGAGTGCAGCGGGAGCTTTGCCAACATTGTGTTCCAGCACGAGGTATCCTGCAGCGTTGAGCATCGCAATTGAAAAGAGTATCGTGACGCCTACACCCACCGTCAAAAACATCTTACGAGTTGATAGTCTAAGTTTAGCTTTGGCAAGAGTTTTTTCAGTGCGAAAAAGTAGATGTATGTTGCGTGTGAAATTGTGCATATTCCAGTGATCCGTATGTGTTGATTTAGCTGTAGCTATGTTCCACGACCGAGCATGAAACCAAGGAGAAAAGCAATAGATATTGCTCCTACGGGATGATCTTCAATCTCATCGTGTGTTGCGGAAACCAGATCATCGAATATTTTTTCCAAATCTGTCCAATCTAGCTCTGACACAGACTTTTCAGTTTCGCCCAGTAAAGATTCCTCCATGGCCGCAGGTGCTGCGTCTAGAGCCGACACCGGCTCTGTCTTAGGAGTTCGCTCTAGGCGTTGTAGTCGCAGTGCTTCGACCTTCTTGCGAAGTTCATTGATCTCTAGCTGCATATGCTCATCGTTCTTCATTACAAAGTTCCGTCAGGGTGGACTCTGTGGTATCTCAGAATGATGCGTTGAGCGCACTACTGAGAATGAGTATAACTATGATTCAGACAAGCTAAAGATAATTGATATGTATCAATAAATTCTACAAATATGATCTGTTTTGAAACAAATATTTCAATATAAGCAGTGATGCAATTCGAAAGCGTTTTAAAATACTGAAGCTGAAGAGAATAGTTGGCCGTATTAGTGAATAGTAACCAACGTAGATGACGTCTTTATCAAAGTTCTGCTGTTCTACATTGAGTCACTTGAGCACCTCGGTGCCAATTGTGCCGTTTAATACTTCAAGGGCATTTCCGATCGGTCCTATGGAAGCTATTTTGTCAAACTTGGCAAACCACGAAGCTGCTTCCAATTTTGGCTTCATCCCTGTGCCCTCCATCGACTCCATATCAATATCGGTTATACATATTTCCGATAGTAGTTTTCGCTCTGGTGTTTTCCAGTTGTCGTAGACACCCAGGACATCTGTTAAAAGTAATAATGCGTCCGCATCGATATCATGAGCCAGAACTGCGGCGGCCCAATCTTTATCGACCAAGGCGTCTACGCCTGTTTCTCTATTTTGCAGGTCCCGGGTAACTGCGACTCCGCTACCACTACATAAAACCGTGTAGCATTGAGCACTGACAAGATGCTTTATTGCTTGCGATTGCAGCACACAGATAGGAGTCGGTGACGGCACTACCCGACGATAGCCATTTGAGCACAATTTCATAGTCCAACGCCTGTACTTCTCCCAGTTGAGAGCTGTTGTCTCATCAACCTCATCACCAACGCAGACACCCGATATTTTTCCATTAGATGTGGCAAAAGCCGGATCGTTACGATCAACAAGAATATGTGTGATTACCGTTGCAAAATGACATTTACCATTACTGCTATTGCGCAGTGCCTGTTCTAGAAAGTAACCGATTAACCCTTGTCGTTGCACTTCCTGATTCTTAAAGTTACCTACCTGCGGTATATGTGCGTGCAGAGTACGCTGAGGATCTGCGTCTAACGCATGCTCATGTCCAAAGGTCAGAACCACAGAATGTCCGGCATCGAGCAAAGCATGGACACTGAGCGCAGCATTGTGAATTCCCTGGAATAGATCTCCACTCGTCAGATGCAAATTAGGGTTGCTTAGTGCTGAGTTGCCCAAAGACACAACTACTCTCATCAGTGTTCTCCATTACGTTATGTTGAACCGAACTGTTATGGTATAGGAAGCTATGCATTACAAACATGCCCAACTATCGACGATTTTACATCTGCTTTTATTATGTGTATGTGCTGTTAATTATTATTGATCTCAGTCAATTTTGACTCCATTGAATACTTGGAGTATTGCGGCCAACTAATAGTAGAAGATCGACTGTCCTATGAATTGCAAGGAATCGTGACAAGACAAACAACTTTTTACGAGTCTTTCGACAGGCACTAAATTGGGAGGAGATCTCAAAGTAATATCCGGCTAGCTCATAGAACAGCTCGACAGGTGTCTTTGAAGTATTCACCGGGCAGCGCATTTGGCTTTTTTTCAGCATTCTTATCAGTTCAATACCGGCCAATGTTTTTTGCGCACAGTAGAAATTCTTGAACCCCAGCATCGGTTTCGTGATGTGTTTGATCAGTCGGTGATCTTGCTCTACGATGTTGTTGAGGTATTTGCACTGGCGACGTTCTATTCGTTTGGATTCCTCCATATTGCATTGCCGAATTGCTACAGTATTGGAGCCGCTCTTATCAATGTTGATTAAACGGGCCCGCCTAGACTTGGGCCAATAGCATTTCTCAGATACCGCAATGCAGCTCGCTTATCACGCTTTGCTGTGAGTAGGAAGTCAATTGTTTCGCCCTGTTTGTCCGCTGCTCGATAGTAGTATTTCCATTGGCCTTTAACTTTCATATAAGTTTCGTCAAGGCGCCAACGCCTACAAGGTTTGCGTTTCTTCGTTCTGAATTCTTTTTCCAGCTGAGCTGCATAATGAATCACCCAACGATGAATCGTGCTGTAATCCACGTTGATGCCTCGCTCCTGCATCATCTCTTCTATATCGCGACAGCTCAACGCATAGGCCAAGTACCATCTGACGCTTTGCAATATCAGCTCTTGTTTGAAACGCCTGCCGCTAAAGAATATTCTCGCCATGCTGGGTATTTGTCGAACTGAAAGCTCATGAACCTAGCAGAACCCGGCTCAATGCGACAGAACCGTCTAGAGTACCCCCCGCTATTTTATGCTCTCGATTTTTTACCTGTAATTGATTATCGTTTTGATACTTTTTTTTTGGACCGTTTCCCAAATTTCTTTTTAAGACTGGGGTGCTTTGCGGTGACGCCACGAAGTGAGTCTACCGAGCCTGAGTCGCTATTAGCAATGAGCTTTTGTAATTGTGATTGCAGTGGGGTCATGAAATCTGAATAGGCGGTTTCCCGACGACTGATTGCGTTCAGTGTCGCCTCCCAGTTTGCTGTCATATCTGGAATAGTAGCCTCCTCTGGCAAGGCTCTAATCAACCCTTGACCAGCATCCGAAGCACGGATCTGCCTCCCTTGGCGCACCAAAAAACCACGTCTGAATAGCAATTCGATAATGCCAGCACGGGTCGCCTCCGTACCTAACCCATCAGTCTCTTTCAGGATCTTCCTGATTTCCGCCGATGCTACGAAGCGTGAGATACCTGTCATAGCTGCTAGCAGAGTGGCATCGGTAAAGTATGGAGGTGGTGTGGTGTTTTTTTCTATTAACTCACCGCGCTCGCAATGAAGTGGCTGCCCTACCACTAAAGGTGGTAGAGTTTTCTCTGACTCCTTCGCCTTGTCGCTTCGATAGAGCACTTTCCAACCTTCTTTCAAGATGGTCTTAGCCGAAGCGACAAACAACCCACCCTCAATGATCAATTCAACTCGGGTATCAGCATACTCGTGTACCGGATAAAACTGCGCCACATACTGCTTGGCGATCAAGCCATAAACTTGCTGTTCAGCGTTGGATAAAGATGATGCGGAGACTTTGCGCTGGGTTGGAATAATCCCGTGGTGTGCAGTGATCTTTATATCATTCCATGCAGGAGACCTAATTTTTGTATCAGCATTCGCGACCATTTTGGAAAATTTAGGTTCATTACATTTAATCGAATCAAGTATTGAACCAGCTTCCTTATGGTGCGCTTGTGGCAAATAACGACAATCAGAGCGCGGATAAGTGATCAGTTTGTGCCTCTCATACAACACCTGACAAGTTGAGAGTACAGTCTGTGCACTTAATCCAAACTGTCGTGCAGAATCAATTTGCAGCACACTTAGACTGAAAGGAAGTGGTTGCGCCTGTCGTTTGTTTTTCTTCTCGTATTTAGTTATCTCGGCAGGTTTATCTGTAATGCTGCTCACCACTTTCTCTGCTAACTTTTTCAGGAGCACCCGCTGCATATCATCCATATACGGTTTACACGCTTCACTTGGTCGCCAGTTAGAGGTGAAGTGTTCGTCTTTCTCTGTAACAAGGTGTGCGGATACTTCATAAAATGGCTTCGATACAAATTTTTCTATGTCGAAGCAGCGGCGAACAACAAGGCCCAACACTGGGGTTTGAACCCTACCCACTGACAAAACACCGTCATAACCCACTTTGCGGCCTTGTATGGTGTAGGCGCGTGTCATGTTGATACCGTACAACCAATCTGCGCGCGAACGAGCTAAGGCTGATGCTGATAGCGGCGCAAAGTTTTTATTCAGTTCAAGTTGTGTGAGCGCACGTTGAACTGCCGCCAAATTGAGATCACTAATCAGCAAACGCTGGATAGAGTTACGTTTCCTGGCAGTGACTTTCAGATAATCGAATAACTGATCAACTAACAACTGACCTTCGCGATCTGGGTCACCGGCATGCACTAGCTCATCTGCCTCCTTTACCAGTTTTCTAAGGACAGCTAACTGACTTTTTGTCTCTTTCTTTGGTTGCAGTTTCCATTGATCAGGCATGATGGGCAGATGCTGCATGCGCCAGGATTTATACTCAGGATCATAAACATGCGGTTCTGCCTGTTCGAGCAAATGACCAATACACCAGCTGACACAATCACCGTTAGAAATTTTTATAAAACCGTCGCCACGTTGTTCCCTGCCACCCACACTGTTCGCAAGCGCACTGGCGATGGCACGACCGAGGCTGGGCTTCTCTGCGATATACAACTTCATTAATTATACGCCGCGGGCGGTTTCCATTTGGACATTTTTCGAGCTGCGTTTTTTCAGGAACGGTATATTGGTCTAATTATAATATTCAGGACCATACGCCAGACCAATACCAGGGTAATACTTCAACTTTGCAACAGACTTACTTTTCCTAGCCTTCACCATTCAATACGTCAATGCCGAGCGGGGAAAGCGGTAGTGACAACTTAACTATTTGATCGCTGAGTATATCTGAAAATGGTACCGACAACTTAAGTGACGATGAGCCATAATTGTCAAATGGGCAAACAAACAGCACTGTACAAAAGGCACCGATTTCCGCCGGAGATCATTCAGTACGCCGTTTGGCTCTATCATCGCTTTAATCTGAGTCAACGAGACATTCAAGATCTGTTGTCCGAACGAGGAATAATCGTTAACTACGAGTCAATTCGCAAGTGGTGCAACAAGTTTGGGTCTATTTACACACGACGATTAAAACGTCGGCATCAGGGTTTCGGAGATATATTATATCTCGACGAAGTGTTCATTAATATTCAGGGAGTACAGCAATACTTGTGGAGAGCCGTTGATCAGGACGGTGAAGTTATTGATGTATTTCTTCAGAAACGACGAAATGGCGCAGCAGCTAAGCGCTTCTTTAAACGTTTATTGAAAGCATTTCCTGGCGGACTGAGAAGAAT
>JBLIIE010000162.1:0-10997 GCA_047634635.1 Granulosicoccus sp.
TCCCACGTTCTGCAGGCCAGCCTATAAATTGATATAGAGTAATAAACAACAAGAGCAACGATAACCCGGTTATCACCTCAGGCATCACCAGGGGTGCTGAAATCATTCCCGTAAATAGTGTTTTACCACGAAAAGATCTGAAGCGAGCTAGTGTGAGTCCAGCCAACGTACCAAATACGGTCGCAAACGTCGCATTGATAATGGCAATTTTAAAACTAAGCGACGTCGCAGCCCAAACATCTTCGCTGTGCAGTAATTTCTCATACCATCGTGTTGAGAAACCTCCCCATACCGGCAGCAGTTTTGAATCGTTAAACGAATACACCATTAGTAATATGATTGGTATATACAGAAATGCCAATCCAAAACACAAACATGTCAATAGGAATGTTGACCGTTTTTTCTTCACGGTTATCCCTTGTTCTCTATTGATTGCACACGATGGTATAGCATCATCGGAATGACAAGCACCAACAGCAGAACCACTGCAACAGCCGCCGCTACGGGCCAATCATGATTGGCGTTAAACTCGCTCGACAATAGCCGGCCGATCATAAGAACATTGCCCCCACCCAACAAATCAGGGATAACGAACTCACCTGTGGCAGGAATAAAAACAAGCAATGAACCAGCGATGATCCCCGGCAATGTTAGGGGTAAGGTGACAGTAAAAAATGTACTTGTAGGTTTGGCTCCCAGATCCGCTGCTGCTTCATGTAGTTCAATATCAAGTTTTTCCATATTCGCGTACAGCGGTAAAATCATAAACGGAAGGTAGGTGTAGATTATTCCGATATAGACCGCAAACTCTGAATACAAAAGACGGATAGGTTTATCAATAAATCCTATCCATAGCAATAAATCGTTAATCGTCCCTTGATCAGCGAGAAGTCCCATCCAAGCATAAACACGTAATAAAAATGACGTCCAGAAAGGTAATATTATTAATAACAGTAAAACATATTTTGTGGTCCCTTCCGTTTTTACAATCGCATAGGCCATTGGATAGCCCAACAACAAACAGGCTAACGTACAGATAGATGCAATCTTGATTGAATTGAAGTAGGTGTTAATGTACAGCTCGTCTTCCCACAGATACGCATAGTTATCTGTTTTTATAGTGATTGCCGGTAAGCCTTCCTTGCTCCAATCCAATAGATCTGAAAACGGTGGGCTAGCGATCAGAGATTCTGCGACACTGATTTTAAGCACAATAAGGAACGGTGCTAGAAAAAATAGTATTAGCCAGACGAAAGGTACCAACACCACTACTGATTGCCAGTTTTGTTGCAGGAATTTGTCGCATTGTTCCAGCCCGTTGTTTAGATGAATAATTACGGTAGTGGCTACAGACAGCATATTCTATTCCGTGAGTAGAATTGCGCTGCTTGGGTCAAAGCTCAAGTACACTTCGTCATCCCAGTCAACAGCGTGTTGTTCACCGCGGAATCGCTTCTGATTAGGCGACGTGACTTCGAGTACTTCCCCATAGTCTGTAGTAATACGGTAAGTTGAGAGACGTCCCAAATAGGCCATTTCGCGCACGGTACCGTGAATCAGATTCACAGATTCTATCTCGTTTGATCTATCAGGCATCTCCTTGTTTATGCGAATTTTCTCGGGACGTATTGCTACGCTGACGCTACTACCTATCGGTATTTCAGCATCGTGCTCAACATTGATGGTCTCTTCGCTTCCAGTGAGTTTTACAGTAACCAAATTGTTCCGTACAATCGAAACCTCACCATGAATCAAGTTTGCTGATCCGATGAAGCTTGCTATGAATTGGGTTTTTGGACTTTCATAGATTTCAGCTGGAGTGCCTATCTGCATGAACTTTCCTTGGTCCATGACCGCAATTCTGGTGGCCAGTGTCATAGCTTCTTCCTGATCATGCGTCACGATGACAAACGTAATTCCCAGTTTATCCTGGATATTCATTAACTCAAATTGAGTTTGCTCTCTAAGGCGCTTATCGAGAGCTGCCAACGGTTCGTCCAAAAGCAGTACCTTGGGGCGTTTAATCAAAGCACGAGCCAGGGCGACTCGCTGCCGCTGTCCTCCTGAAAGTTGTTGGGGCTTGCGCTTGGCAAAGGTTTGTAATTCAACCATTGCAAGCATTTCCTCCACTCGCTGAGTAATTTCCTTTGCGTCAACACCGTCGCGTTTGAGTCCATAGGCCACGTTCTTCTCGACCGTCATATGTGGAAACAAAGCGTATGACTGAAACATCATGTTGACTGGTCGCTCATACGATGGAACATTAGTCAGATCTACACCATCTATCGACAAAGTGCCCTCGGTAGGTGTTTCAAAACCAGCGAGCATCCGGAGTAATGTAGTTTTTCCACATCCAGAACCGCCTAATAATGCGAATAGTTCACCACGATAAACATCAAGATCAATCCTGTCGACGGCGGTAAAGGCTCCGAAGCTTTTTGTTATGCCCCGGAGTCTAATAAAAGGAATTGCATCAGGGTCGAGCCAAGGGGTTTCAGTTAAGTCATGCTCTTGCGTCATAGGGCTCAATCGCTTTTACGACACCGATGCCGCTACTTAAATTCTCAGAAAACTGCTGAGACTCTATTGAGCGGCATCAGTAGCTTGGTAGGCTAGTTTGCTGACTTGAAGTTAGTCCAGGTGCGGGTCCTTACACGTTCTATTTTCTGCGGGAGTACATTAAGAGTATACATCTGCGCCACTGCCTCAGCAGATGGAAACGCTGCAGAGCTACTTATAACTGCTTCGTCAATTAGAGGAATTGCATCGTGATTAGCCGTAGCGTACCAGACAAAATTAGTATCATTAGCAGCTACCTCAGGACGCATCATGTAGTTAAGAAAAATATGTGCGTTATCTACATTTTTAGCATCACTGGGAATCACCCACCCGTCCACCCACACATTCGCCATTCCTGCTCCAGGTGGGGCGAAAAAATCTAATACAACGCCTGTCTTGGCTTCTTTTGCACCAGACATGGCTAATAATCCATCTGGCCCCCACGTTACTGAAACGCAAAATTCCTTCTCAGGCATACGCTGGTAGGCGTAGTTGTCAAAGGTTTTAATATAAGGGCGAATGGCTGCTAGCAATTCGCCGGTTTTTTTATAATCAGCCTTGTCTGTTGAACTCGGATCGAGCCCTAGATAAGCTAGTGTCATGGGGATAATATCGCCAGGCGAATCGAGGAAAGACACTCCGCATTCAGCAAGTTTTTCCATGTGCTCAGGCTTGAATATCAAATCCATGGATCCAATGGGCGCATCAGGATGGACTGATTTAACTAATTCCTCATTGTAGGTAACACCGTGGGTACCCCACATATAAGGCACGATATGCTTGTTGCCAGGATCCCAGTTGGCAGACAATTGACCCATTACATCTTTACGCATATGCTTGAAGTTATCAAGTTTTGTTAGATCCAATGGTTGCAAAATACTTGCTGGTATCAAGCGACCAATGGATGATCCAGAATGGCTCACTACGTCATATCCGGAGTTTCCAGCTAGTAGCTTGGAATCAACTGTTTCCACAGAGTCGTAGTTGTCGTAGATAACGTCAATATCAAATTCATTTTCAAAATTCGCGATTGTATCTTCGCCTATGTATTCACCCCAGTTATAAACATTCAGGGTTCCTTCAGCATTGACATTACTAGCCAAAACAAAGGGGGCAAGTACGGCAGCTGATAAAAATATCACAGTGCTCTTATTCATTCTTTGTCCTCCACGGATATATCTATATTGATGGAACTTAACACGGACTGCTTCTAATCAAAATCCTCTAAACCAGGCGTTAAATAATTCTCTTCACGAAGTTGTCGATTAATGTCAGCAAGGTTTGTGTTCAAAGGCTGCTGCGCAAGTCTGGCTACTGGCAATTGTGCCTGAATTCGATGATGATAATGTCTGACGCCGTGTTCTAAGGACGACAAATGAGGTGGCGTCCAGGCACTTGATTTCATCCCCTCTTGTAGCCAACCGACAAAACTCTCATCTTCATCTGCAGTTTCTTGATTGATTCTTCTATTTAGAAACCGAGCTGCCCTGACCTCTCGACGATCATCAGGAAGTGCAAATGAACGAGAAACATACAGGGTTGCTGTTGGAGACTGTGGGATAGTCATGTAAATTTCCATCATATCGGGATAAAACGCGAATATCAGATTAGGAAAATGTTGCACGTAATACCAGGATTTTTTCTTGTTCTCAGGTAAATGTTCGAAGTCAGGTAGTAGCTTCTGGTAGTGACGAACGCTCCAATTTCGTGCTGGGCGTGAACTGATATTGCCACGTGACACCATGATTCCATCTTCAACTGTGTCGGCATAGTCCTGCCCATATAGTTGGTGTAGCGACGGATGGCCAATTGGTACGTGATAACCCTCGTTATCAATGTCATGAATGGCTTTCCAGTTGTACGGCTTAATCTCAAACTCTACAGCGTCCAATGCTTGTAATAATTCTGGTTGATACTGCGAGACCTCCTCGGCAACGGGTGCCATCATTTGCGCAAGGGATTCTCCACCACTGACCAAACGAATAAATATAAATCCCATCCAGATCTCTAGCTCGACTGGTGCCAAGCCAATTTCAGATTTATTCAGATTCTCAAAAGTTCCTGCTGCTGGAACACCTTGAAGTCTGCCGTCAAGAGAATAAGACCAACCATGAAAAGGGCATACCATTGCACCTGGACAATTACCCTGGCTATCCTTGACGACACGACCAGCTCGGTGACGGCAAACATTATGGAAAGCGTTGATGGCTCCAGTTCTATTGCGAACGATAACTACTCGTTCATTGAATGCATCAAAAGTGACAAAGTCACCAGCTTTGGTGAGATCGCAGATGTGTCCAGCCAATAACCAGTTGGGCTTAAAGAGGTTCTCAATCTCAAGTTTGAAGAAATCTTCTGACTCATAAGTCCAGGGTGCGAGTAAATCGGTTTTAGCACTATTTCGGGCATCATGAAGTTCAACTGAATCATTCATATTAATGCTCATGCTTGCCGGCGTCAGTTGCAGCCATCTCCAAACCACTGCGGAGCATGCTCACGAGATCATCAATTTGTTCTCGGTTTATCACAAGGGGTGGAGACATGACACACATGTTGTATATTGGGCGCACTAATAAACCGCGCGACTGACAATGTTTGTCAATTCGCTCACCTATTGTTGGGTCGCCTGGGTCCACTTTATACGGATCCTCGCACTCAACACATGCCATAAGACCCATTCCACGTACATCCACAACAATTGGAATATCTCGTAGTGTCTGTAATTGCTGTTGGAAATACGGTGCTAATGCGCGCGCATTTTCGAGTAGTTTTTCCCGCTCAATAATTTCAATATTTTTAAGTGCTGCAACACATGCAACAGGATGGCCTGAATACGTAAATCCGTTGGCAAAAACGCCATTCTCATGAGTGTGATTAGACATCGACTCTAATAATTTGTCTGATACAAGAACTGCTCCCAACGGAATATACCCTGAAGTAATTCCTTTGGCCGTTGTGATGATGTCTGGTACGACGTCAAACACCGCCTCACTGGCGAAAAAATGCCCTAACCGGCCAAATGCCGTAACGACTTCGTCAGCGATAACCAGAACACCGTATTTTCTGCACATATCCGCACAGCGTTTGAAGTATCCATTAGGGGGGACTACTACGCCTCCTGAGGCCAGGATGGGTTCCGCTACAAAAGCTGCTACCTTCTCAGCACCGATCTTTAGAATCATAGCTTCCAATTCAGCCACAAGAAGATCACTGAACTCACCCAAACTCATGTCACTTGGTCGTTTGAATGGATTTGGGTCGCGCAGTTGATGAAAATGTTCTGTATCGAGATCCAGCATTTTTTTGTCTTTAGACTTCCCAGAACAGGAAGATGACAGGAAAGTGCTCCCGTGATAGCCGTTTTCGCGTGTAATAAAATGTTTTTTCTCAGGCTTTCCCAACAGATTGTTTCGAAAACCGACGAATCGCAAAGCCGTGTCTACTGCCGTGGAACCACCCGTCGTAAAAAATACGTGGTTAAGATCACCAGGCGATAGCTCCGCCAGTTTCGCGGCTAATTTTGCAGCGGGTTCATTAGCTAAGCTCCAGGGACTACTGTAAGGCAGTTGCATCACCTGATCGGAGATAGCCTTCGCCATTTCAGCGCGCTTGTGCCCTATATTGACGCACCACATGCCCGCAGGTGCATCCATAAGACGGTTGCCCTCAGAATCGTGTATGTAGATTCCCTCAGAACTTGCAAGAATAGTACGGCTCTTACCACCCAGATCAGTGACATCATCCCAAGGGTGAATAAACTTACTATCGTCAGCTCTAATAGCAGCGGTATCAAGTAAATCGGACTTCATAGAGACTCCATTGGCCCATCAACAGACTATTAAGGATGTACGGTAAATCTACGCAGCGCCACCTTGTGTTGTTTTCTTGCTTTTGTTTAACTTGCTATTAGAAAAATATTAATTTCGTACAGTCCCTTCTGATAGTACAACCATGTATGACACATTTAGGCTCTTGATGTCCAGAGTTATTGAACGCTTGTTCAACAAATAACTTGGCGTTGACACACTGTGAGCGTAGACTTTTCGATACGAAGTCTGAACCGATAATAAGTTTAATACTACGGTGACTAAATGACTACATGCATTGAAAACCGAGGACGACGCGCCTCAAAAGAGTTTCGACGCGAGCAATTGATTAACGCCACTATCGATAATCTGGCAAAACGAGGATTCGCCGGCCTGACAATGGCAGATGTCACGCTTAGTGCTGGTTTGTCCAAGGGAATCGTCAACTTTCATTTTGAGAGTAAAGAGAAACTGCTGTTGGAAACACTGCGATACTTAGTAGATGACTACGTCTCGCATTGGCAAGCCACGCTCAAGGAGTCTGCGCAAAACCCTAGCAGCCAAATGCGCGCTTTTATTGTCGCTGACCTAGACAAGAAAATTTGTAATCCGCGAAAGCTTGCAGCTTGGTTTGCATTTTTAGTAGAGGCAAAAATGCACCCCGCCTACAAGGAGCTTTACTGGTTTCAGGATGACGAATACGTGACAAGGTTAACGTCGCTATGTGAAGCGCTAAAAAGCGACGCCAACTACCATTATAATTCTGAGAAGACAGCATATGCCATCTATGCGATGCAAGACGGTTTGTGGTTACGTCTGATGTTAAATGAGAAAGGATTTAAACGCAGTATCGCCGTTGAGACAGCATTACGATTATTAGGAACTATATTTCCGCTCCATTTTGAGTCGGATGGTTCGTCAAAATCATAATTTTTGCAGTTGCAGACTTACATATATAAATACATGTATCTATATAAATCATCTGTATATCAAAGAGCAGCTAGGTAGTGTTGTTCGGATTCACAGAAAAGCAAATAGCAGCCTTTGGTATGAGCTTTGGTTTGGCAGCCTTCATGTTATTTATGCTGTTTATCATATTCAAGTTGGCAAAAGATTCAAAGGCAGGACGAACGGGTACCTTCGTACTGTTCTTCGTGCTCGCATTTGGAATGCTTGGCTTTGTGGCAAAAGCCCTAATACAAAAAATATTTAACTTGTAATTCAGATAATAGTACTAAGAATCACAGCTGGATCATCGGAGCTTCTTAGTCATATTTACAATTGCAAATTGATCCGTGTCAATTACCTGCTGCACAAAATAGATATAGTGCGAAATTGGTAATACCCCATCCGTTGTCTACAGGCAATGTAAAACCATACAGGTTCGTCGAGAGGATCAGAATGAGTGTGGATCAGAACAATCATGTCAATTCGGAGACTCAAGACGCTCCGCTGTTGCCAACGATTAACAAGGTTGATGCAGGTGCACCACTCCAATGGCTAAAGCTCGGGTGGCAGGATATGCGGGCAACGCATTTCTACGGTCTGTTCTACGGTGTTGTTTTTGTCTTCATGGGATGGGCCATCACTTGGGTATATGCCACACGCTGGCAGTTAACGATGGGGTTGTTAGGCGGCTTTTTCCTGATGGGACCCTTCATTTGTACGGGTCTTTATGAGTTGTCTCGACAATACGAAAAAGAAGGTAAAGCAAATCTATTTAAATCGATGGTTTGCTGGTGCAGAAATATTCCTGCTATTGCTTTCTTTGCCATTGTTCTAACCTTCGCAATGATCGTGTGGGCACGTGTATCTCTCGTTATATTTGCACTATTTTCGAACACTATATTTCCTAGTTTGCAAGGCCTTCTGGGGGAGGTGTTTGCGCTGTCAAATCCAATATTTCTGCTAGCCTGGCTTGGTATCGGTTTTGTTTTTGCTTCTATAATTTTCGCTATTAGCGTCATCTCGGTGCCTCTAATGCTAGATCGAAATAGTGATATATTTATTGCTATGATCTGCAGTGCACGTGCGCTACTCATCAATCCCCGTGCTATGTATCTATGGGCACTGGCGGTGCTCGTCATTATTGGTGCAAGTCTACTCTTGGGGTTCTTGCCGCTGATTGTCACTGCACCGCTAGTAGGGCATGCCACCTGGCATGCCTATCGAGCCTTAGTTACGTGATTTCGTAAGCCATGTTCTCAGAGGCTATGTTGTTAGCGGTATTTTTAACCGGATTACTGGGTGGTGTTCATTGTGCCGGTATGTGTGGTGGAATTGTAGGGGCGCTCTCCATGCTTGGTGAACAAGTAGAAAATGTGACAGACATGCGTCCAGCGACGGTTCCCATCAATTGGGTGAGTAAAATGCAGTTCTCCCCGATCGATGTACCTACAGTACAAGTGCGCAATGTTGCCTCGCTTTGGGCAAGAGCATTGACACCTCTTTACTACAATATTGGCCGTATCAGCATGTACACAGCACTAGGAATACTAGCTGGCAGTGCTGGTTCGTTAAGTTTTTTCTTCGATCATGCACTTCCTATTCAACAGCTTGCGTATTTCATCAGTAGCCTGCTATTGATTATGATTGGTGCCTATCTCGTGGGTGTCCGTTGGGTTGTCACCGTGTTGGAAGCACTTGGGCAACCATTCTGGCGTCACATCAAACCGCTCGCTACTGCTAGATTGCGTCAGACAGGCCCGCTGAATTTCATTCTGACTGGCGCGTATTGGGGGCTGGTGCCATGTGGGATGTTGTATGGGGTTCTGAGCATAGCGCTATTTTCTGGCAACGCGATGCGTGGCGGACTACTCATGCTTGTGTTTGGTCTAGGAACATTGCCAAATCTGATGCTGCTTGGAGTCGCAGGAAATGCGATGAAGCGCTTTACTGGGCGACGATGGGTAAGACAACTTGCTGGCACGAGCATCGTCGGTTTTGGAGTGCTGGGTCTATTTCGTATCAACCTTGTAATAGAAACTGTTAATGGGGTTCCCCTACTCCGTGAGCTATGCCGAGTGATCAATTGATGAATAGAGGTCGTTGCTATCATTGTCATGAAGACGTACCAAAAAATGCGCAATGGTCGGTCGAGTTCAATGGGGCCTTGAGGCGAATGTGCTGTGCTGGCTGCGAAGCGGTAATGAGTGCCATTATCGAGGCAGGTCTTGCTGATTATTATCAATTTCGTGGTGATGCTGCTGTTTCAGGACAACTACCGGTAGAACTTGAATCGACACTGGATGCACTTTTGATCTATGACTCACCTGAACTTAGCGAACGCTATCAACAGCCGTTAGGCATTGGTGATAAAACACCATCGTCGCAACAGCCCCAGTCCGGCGTTAAAACAGACTTGATTGTTCAGGATCTTCGCTGTGGCGCTTGTGTATGGTTACTGGAACGTGCAGTGCGTCGGCTGCCAGGTGCTTTGTCTGTAACGTTTAATTTTTCAACATCTCGCGGTTACGTTGAATTTGATCCATCGTTGTTAAATTTATCAACAATACTTCGAGAGATGTCGACTCTTGGATATCGGGCAGTACCTTTTGATGTCGATGCGAGAGAGCGCTATTTGCAGCAAGAATCTCGTAGCTATTGTCAACGTCTGTTTGTTGCGGGCATCGGTATGATGCAGGTCATGATGTATGCGCTTCCGGTCTATGTGTCTGATGTTAATGAACTAGATACTGATACAGAGCAATTGTTGCGTTGGGCAAGTCTTACGTTGACATTGCCAGTTATTACGTATTCAGCTATCCCCTTCTTTCATGGCGCGTGGAGAGATATTCGGAACCTGCGACCCGGTATGGATGTACCAGTATCCATCGGGTTACTGCTCGCATTCACAATTAGTGTGCAGGCAACCTTTACCGGAGTTGGAGACATTTATTATGATTCGGTGTCTATGTTTGTGTTTCTATTGCTGGGCACTCGCTACCTAGAATGGCGCACGCGCCGACGGGCGATGCGTGCGATAGACGACGTCACCACAAGTTCACCTGATACAGCGCGATTACTGTGTACTGAGTCTGAGCGTGGTGACAATACGTTCCCGATAGAGACAGATAGCTCTCTAACAGAACAACTAATCCCTGCCGCACGACTTCAACCTGGAGATATCATTCGTGTTGATGCTGGCGCTCGTGTGCCTGTGGACTCGCTTGTGATTGCAGGCAGAGGCTCTGTAGATAACGCTTTATTGACTGGTGAGAGTCTTCCTATTGGCGTGCAACAAGGGGATTGTATTGCGGGTGGAGCCATGCTGGTAGGATCACCGCTGACCCTAGAGGTTCGACATCAACAGGTCCATAGCACCTTATCGACCATTCAAAGACTCGTTGAACGTGGTGGACGACACAAACCACAGTCGGTACTGGTTGCTGATCGTGTAGCGAGCGTCTTTGTTTCAGTGTTATTACTGATTACTATCGTCGTGTTCATTAGCTGGTGGTTTATTGATACAAACCGTGCGCTGGCGGTCGCAATTAGTGTTCTGATCGTTTCCTGCCCCTGCGCACTTTCAATGGCAACCCCGGCTGCTTTAGCGGCAGCCACGGGGCGTCTTCTAAAACGTAATATTTTAATATCCCGTGCTAACGCGTTGGAACAGCTGGCACAGGTAAC
>JBLIIE010000163.1:0-10968 GCA_047634635.1 Granulosicoccus sp.
ACCGCAAACTCTGACGGCATACTCAATTCACCAGTAGCTGCCTTGTGCAGAGCTTTTCTGGCAGTACCAGCTTGATCAGTGGCACTGGCCAGCTGATCAGCAAGGATAATCAATACTATAGACGGTGGAATGATCTGACCCAGCGTTCCAGATGCCGCAATCGTTCCCGTTGCTAAAGACTGGGAGTAGCCATTACGCAACATGACAGGCAGCGATATCAGACCCATAGCGACCACCGTGGCGCCAACAATGCCTGTGGTGGCGGCAAGTAGTGCACCAACAAACACAACGGAGATTCCCAACCCACCAGGCACAGGACCAAACAACTGCGACATGGTGACCAAGAGATCTTCGGCAATCTTTGAGCGTTGCAGCATGATGCCCATAAAAATGAACAACGGGATTGCAATCAGCGTATCTCGCTCAACTTCCCAATAGATGCCACGCAGATTAGTTACTCCCGCGCTTAGCCATTGACTTGGCCCCCCATGCGCAAAGTACGCATCTACACCGCCGCCAAACAGATAGCCAGCAATGGCAGCTAGTGAAATGGTAAGTATCGCCGCACCAGGAAGCGCGAACGCAACGGGATAACCAGAGCCAAGCGCGCTTGCCAGTGTGACTAATAATAGTGCTAGAAAAAACAGTTCCATAATCTAAGTCTCTTCGCAGGTCAATGTGTGGCGATTTCTTCGGAACCGGGCTTAGCTGCTCCCGGATCGTTTCGCACATCTGCGCGAGCATCAAACAACTGACTAACAAACTGAATAAGCATTGAAATCGCAAAAATTGCGAGGTAACCAGCCATCAAATATTTGGTATACATGCCGAAGCCTGACTGCGAGACTTCAAAATTATTGATAGGGCCATAAATAATGGACGCCTTACTTTTGAATCCGATGATGAGAATAGTCCAGCACAGCGCCATTCCGAAAAGGATTGCACCGACAGTATTAACCCGTCCCTTGCCTTGGCGTGTAAAGCCTGCGTAGAACACGTCCACTCGAACATGACCCTCATGCAACAACGTGTATGCACTGGCAAACAGAAATAACGCGGCATACCAGAAGCGCACCAGGTCGCCCATAAAAGCTTGCTCGTACGAAAATATAAATCGGGTTATGACAATGATTAGTTCGGCTGCAACAATAAGCAAGGCAAGCCAATGGAAACCTAATGTGCGCGTGAACAACGCGATGACGAAGCCTGCCGCAACCAATGGGTAATGGACATAGAGACCTCTAAAAATCGGTCGTCCCAGTTCTTTAACCATCTCCGTACTGAAGACACTACCCAGAATGCCTTCTACACGCAGAAACGAGATGCTCATGTCTGCAAGGCCAACAAGCAACACTGCCCAGAAGCAGCCGCGAATCAGGTAAGTGTTAAATCCAGTGATGAGCTTGGCATCATCCCGTAAGGATTTAGCGCGGTCGCTATACACATATGCCGCAGCAAGCGCGAAGCCAACCAGATATATACACAACTGTAACAACGAGCCAATTGAAAAATTGCCCACAAAGATTTGCCCGGCACCGGCAAACTCGCGATCAATTGTCAAATAGTTGTTTAATAAATAGGTGACCAATGTCGCTAACATAGTCCAGCCAAACAGACGTGTTAGCAATGCAGGCGGTTGAAGGGACTGTTCCGGATCCATAAGAAGGTTATTCTAATACCACTGACCATACGATAGTGGGCGAGAGTTTGACCCCCCGCCCACAAACCTATTACTAACTAGACTATCTTCAGCTTTATACTAGATGCCAAGAACACGATTACGCTGATTACTGAAACCTACACCAGCATTCATCATCCAAGTACCCAGCTCACTGCGAGCATCAACAAAACTGTCATGGACCTTGGCTGCCAATGGGCTGTGGTCGCGAGTCTCTTCGAACACTTCCTCAGCTGCTTCACCGAAACTATCGTAAGTATCATCGTTGAATTGGCGAAGTTCTACACCGTTCTCAGTGATCATCTTCTGTAAGTATTCACCGTTACGGGCTGTCGCTTCGTCGTACTGGTTGGCATGCTCTTCGTAGCAAGCAGCTGAGATAATCGCCTGCTCGTATTTGGAAAGTCCCATCCAGAATTTCTTGTTCATGCCAAAAGACAGTGAACTACCGGCTTCATGCATGCCAGCTGCATAGTAATACTTGGCTGCTTCGTAAAATTTCATGAAGTAGTCATTGTATGGACCAACCCACTCGGTAGCGTCAATGGCACCAGAAACCAGGTTTTCGTAGATTTGACCACCAGGAAGCGATACAGGAGATGCACCCAACTTAGCCATAACGTCGCCGCCAAGACCAGGAATACGCATTTTCAAACCTTTAAGGTCGTCAGCGCTTTCGATTTCTTTGTTAAACCAGCCACCCATTTGGCAACCTGTAGAACCACAAGGCAAGCACTTCAGGCCAAAGCCGTCAGCAACTTCGTCCCACAGGGCTTGGCCGTCCATGAATTTGATCCAGGCAGCCCATTCAGTAGTCGTGAGGCCCATAGGAACCGCTGTAAAGTACGCCCATGCAGGGTGCTTACCTTTCCAGTAGTAATCTGCAGCGATATAAGCCTGCGCATTTCCAGATGCGACTTCATCAAAAGAGTCAAACGCACCCACACGTTCGCCAGCAGCGAAGTATTCAACGTCGATCTTTCCTTCAGAAAGCTCGCCAATACGCGCGCAAAGACGCTGAGCACTCGTACCCAAACCAGGAAAATCGCGAGGCCAAGTTGAGACAACCGTTAATTTGGTCCTAGATTGTGCAATCGCAGGTGCCGATGTGATGATGCTTGAGCCTGCAACAGCGGTGAGGCCTGCAGCAGTGCCGGTGAGAAATTTACGTCGTGACATAAAAGTTTTTCCTCCAGGAAATGAATTGAAAGCAGTTCTTTCGAAATTTCAGAAAGCCTACTTGCACATTACACCACAGGCACAACACCGTGTACACACGGGAACACCTGTTTGATCGCTCTTCGGTCGTAGTGTGACGCCAGTTCAGGATTTGAAGATTGACGCCCTAAAAAAGTGCACGCCCTGAACTAAACTCTCGCCACTGTGATTGAGGATACCAACCCCTGAAGCTATTTCAAGGAACTTTCCCCACTACGACATAACGTACGAGAATCTTGTTTCGAACACATTGAACTTGATTACACTCCTACCACAACGTCTGACCTCTCTGTCGGTTTGGAGACAAAATGAAATGATTAATGGCCAGTACTCCTCCGGTTCAGGATTTCCCAAAGACGTGCTCTTCGATCAAGAACGCGCTACACGCCTTTTCGAGAAAAAGTGGTTCTTCGCAGGGACACGTGCGGATGTGCCACATGTTCGCGATTTCCTAAAATTTTCGTTGTTTGATGAAGAGTACTTTCTGTTGCACGGCTCCGACGGCCAAATCCGATGCATGGTAAATCGTTGCTCACATCAAAGCGCCAGACTTGTGCGATCTACAACTGGCAAGTGCTCCGCAAACATAATCTGCCCTAACCATCAGTGGGCGTACGATCTCAATGGCGGTAGCCTTCGCATGGCTCCCGGCCTGAATAAAGATTACCCTCAAACAGACGATGGCAAGTCACGCTGCCTCTCCGGTATTCCACTCGTTGAAGTCGGAGGTCTACTCTTTGGTTGCCTGAGTAAGAATTCTGACCAAACTGATCTGGAAGAAATTCGCTCAATCATCGCACCATACTGCGACTCATTCGCGCTTGTCGACGGTGGCTACAAGCTGGCGCACCACCACAGTGAAGTTGTAAATTCCAGCTGGTTGTCAGTCATGATTAACAATCGCGAATGCTGTCACTGCAAAATGAACCACAAGGGGCTAACAAAACTATTTGACCCCTCAAGTTTCAACGGCGCTGCGACGCCAGAGTACGAAGGACTATTCCAACGAGCGATTGAGCGCTGGAATGTGTTGGGGCTCAAATGGGAAGAGCAAGCATTCCTGTCAAACGACTGTTTGCGTGTGGCGCGTTACCCCATGCAGGAACGCTATAAATCAATCACATTCGACGGTAAACCAGCATCTAAAAAACTGATAGGTCCATTCACGAAGCATGATTCGAGCACATTATCAATATGGCTTAATCCTAATGCTTGGATACACTTTACATCTGATCATATCGCGACGAACTGGGTGATGCCACTAACTGCTGACACCTGCGCAATGCACTCAAGCTGGATTGTTCACGAAGACGCTGTAGAAGGAGATGATTATTCGATCGATCACTTGACAGATGTTTGGAAGGTCACCAATGCCGAAGACGTTATCCTTTGCAATTCTATGACAAACGGTGCTAAATCTCGCCATTACCGACCAGGCCCGTTTGCCGAAGACGAACGGTTTTGCACACAATTTTGCGACTGGTACATGACCCACTCGAGTTAATTTTATGGTTAATACCAACAATCTTGGTACTGACAGAACAGCGCTTAATGTTCATGAAAACAAGGCGCTACACGTCCGAATTGTCCCCATCAAAATGCGCGGTCCGGCTCCATACTTTGCTGCAGTGTCACCTGAATTATACAAACGGCATTTAGTCAATGAAAGGAAATAACTATGACCGAAGCTTATCTCGAACACACAAATTTAACGGTTAATGACCCAGATGAAACCGCCCGACTACTTGTAGAAATATTCGGCTGGCGTATCCGATGGTCTGGTGAGGCAATTTATGATGGATATTCGGTTCACGTAGGTGGCGAGCAATCCTACCTTGCACTCTATACGCTGAAGTCAGAGCAAGCAAAACCCGTTGATAGCTATCGCCACTTGCTTGGACTAAATCATCTGGGCATAGTGGTTAACGATCTTGACGCAGCCGAGCAAGCTATCCTAGCCGCAGGCTTTCAGACACGATCACATGCTAACTACGAACCGGGACGTCGTTTTTATTTTGAGGACAACGATGGGCTGGAATTTGAAGTTATCAGCTATCATTAGTTAAATGCAGAAAGGTAAAGCAATGAGCGAACGAACACTACGTCCAAGGCGCAGTTTTGTTTTCGCACCTGGCTTGCGACCAGATATGTTTCTCAAAGCGCTAGCGTTGGGTTCGGATATCGTTTGAAAAGGCCGACACAGGACTGGTTGTTCTCGCCGTCACCATTGTCATCCTCCATCCATCGGTATTCATCGCACAGTCGTTTTACTTCAGTCACTGGAGCATCGAGTGCTTTGATACAGTCGACCCTGTCTGACGAGGACTTGTGAAGGGCTTACTGACATTATAGGATTACGAATATAATCCCGTTCGTAATAGATATATTTCGAGTTATAAAAGCCTGAACAATAACCATCTATAACCCACTCACTAAATGTCCTCCATCCACAGCCAAAGCCACGCCATTAACAAACGATCCAGCTTCACTACATAGCATTAATAACGGCCCGTCCAACTCTTCTAGCCGGCCTACTCGGCCAGCAGGTGTAGTCTGAACGTACTCACGTCCAGCCTCCGTTGAAAAGTAACCAGCGTTTATCTCGGTCTCAATATAGCCTGGGCATAACGCATTTACGCGAACCCCCTTACGGCTCAACTCCAAGGCCATGGACTTTGTCATCTGTATAACACCAGCCTTGGACACGGCATAAGCCGTGTGTCCGAACCCTTGGCGTAAGCCCAGGATTGAGGCTATATTTACAATGGAACCCTTAGTACCCGATGTCACCATCTGTTGACTCACTCGATGAGCAACGCGCCATGCACCATCAAGGTTTACATCCATAGTCTTTCGCCAGTTCTGCTCATCCATTTTGAGAAAACTTTTAGACTCTGCCATACCTGCATTGTTAACAAGAATTGATACGTTACCTAATTCTTGCTGAATAGCTGCTAGTGCGGCTTCAACACTATCTTCTGAACTCACATCCATTTCCACAGCAAAAGCATGCCCACCCACATCCACAATTCTTGTCTGCAATGCCAGCAATCTGTCAACACGCCTTGCTACTATCGCAACCTTGGCTCCACAACCTGCCAGTAATTGTGCGAAGTGCTCCCCTAACCCACTGGAAGCACCAGTGACTAAAGCAACCTGTCCGCTCAAGTTCACATTTAATGTCATGATTTCATTAGCTCCACTGCCATGCTGGCTAAGGGCGGTACATACTCGCCCATTTTCAATCCTTGTTCGCTGGAGGCATTACCTTCCAATGCGCGTTTCTTTACACCTTGCAAAATAGCTGCAAAACGAAAGAAACTAAACGCCAGGTAAAAATCCCAATTCGGTATTTCAGACAAACCCATGTGCTGACAATACGATTCAACATATTGCTGCTCACTGGGAATACCTAACGCTTCTCTATCGACTCCGCCTAAACCACGCATTAGTCCCTCGTGAGGCATACGTAGTTGCATGCACTGATAAGCTAGATCTGCGTATGGGTGACCCAGTGTTGACAACTCCCAATCCAGCAGCGCAAGTACGGAAGGCTCTGTGGGGTGAAACATCATATTGTCGAGTCGGAAATCCCCATGTACTAACGATGTTTTTTCATCTTTCAACGGCTGCTTGTCCGCAAGGTTTGAGAGCAACCATTCCATGTCTTTCAAGTCTTCGGTTTCACTTGCTCGGTACTGCCGGCTCCATGTTGCAATCTGTCGCTGCAAATAGCCTTCCGGCCGACCAAAGTCGGTAAGACCCACAACACCAACATCCACCGAATGCACATTTGCCAGCACGCGATTCATGTCCCCATAGTGAGTTTGCCGCGAGGCGTTCGTCATATCCGGCATGGCTGGGTCCCACAGTATTCGCCCATCCACAAACTCCATGACATAGAACGCACTGCCAATCACCGAATCATCCATACACAGGTGGTATGTCTTCCCCACCGGAACATCCGTTTCATATAGCGCCGTAGTTACACGAAATTCACGATCTACGGCGTGCGCCGACTTCAACAACACCCCGGGCGGTTTTCTGCGTAACACATACTGACCACTGGCAGCCTCTATGCGATACGTTGGGTTCGACTGACCTTTGGAAAACTTAGTCGCCGTTAACGGACCCTTGAAGCCCTTAACGTGACTTTCAAGATACACACCCAATATCTCACAATTTAATTCAAACGAACTGACTACATCATGCTGAGCACTCATGGCTAAGTGGATGCATAGCGGTTGATAACCATTTTTCCCAAGGCCATTTGGTGCACTTGATCTGGCCCATCTGCTTGACGACACCAGCGCGCATAGTTAAAAGCTTCTGCCATAAAGTAGTCTGAGGTTAGCCCACCTGCTCCGTGCATTTGCATGCAACGATCAATCACATTTTGTACAAGCAGTGGAATGGTTGTTTTAGTGGCCGCAATCATGTCTACGGAATCCAGTACACCATTCGTATCGATTGCATGACAGGTTTTCAACACAAGCAATCTAGCCATTTCAACTTCAGAAAAACATCGCGCGATGTCTTCTCGTACAGATTGATGTTTACTCAGTTCCTTGCCAAACGTTGTTCTACTAGTGACTCGTTTGCACGCTAGCTCCAACGAACGTTGTGCACTGCCAATCAATCGCATGCAGTGATGCATGCGCCCCGGTGCAAGGCGGCTTTGAGCAATCTCAAACCCACGACCTTCCCCAAGCAACATATTCTCAGCGGGCACTCGCACATTTTCGAAGATCAATTCCGCATGACCCAGTGGAGCATCATCAAAACCCAACGTTGAAAGAGGCCGCACAAACGTGATGCCTGGCGTATCTTTGGGCACAAGAACCTGTGATTGCTGTTTGTGCCGATTAGTATTATCAGCATCTGTCTTGCCCATCACAATAAAAATCTGCGTGCGCTCATTCATTGCGCCAGTAATAAACCATTTATGGCCGTTGATTACCCATGAGTCCCCATCACGCTGAATATCCGTTTCGATATTGGTTGCATCACTAGAGGCAACCTGAGGCTCAGTCATCGCATAGGACGAACGAATTTCCCCCGCTAACAATGGCGCAAGCCATTGAGCTTTTTGATCATCAGTGGCGAAATTCATGAACACTTCCATATTGCCGGTATCTGGAGCGCTGCAATTGAACACTTCCGCTGACCACAGCACCCGCCCCATGATTTCTGCCAATGGTGCGTATTCGGCAAAGCTCAACCCACCGTGCAGTGAATGCTCCTTATGCTCTTCGGGGACAAATAGGTTCCACAGCCCCACCTCCCTTGCGCGCTCTTTCAGCTCTTCCACCAGCGGCAACGTACCAAAACGCACAGGGGCGCTCTCCAGCTGCTGCGCATGGGCTAATTCGTTGGGGTAAATATGCTCCTGCATGAACACTTCGAGCTGCTGTGCGAGTTTTGCGCTCTTCTCACTGGTGTCAAACATGGCAGGCTTCGTCTATTTCGTAAGGAGCTTTGAGGATAACTAAATTTACAGAGTACTGACAGACTTACGGATCAACTGTGTCGAACATGGCCCGTTGACAAAGCGCTCATTGTTGCAACGGTGAGGTAGGAATTACCAGATGAACTCCAATGATTTATGTGGAAGTTCCGGCAATTCGGCAACTATGCTGTCATCTGGCTTCACACCACCACCTTCAGTTACGACCCCCGTTACGCCAATTCTTTTCACCATATTGCCCATCTCGTCTTTGCCAATGACTCATAGATCTGAAACCTTGTTAAATCCCATCGCAAATGCCCCCGCCCTGGCCAGAGGGCCTGCGATGCTAGACCCACCCGCTGTTGAACAGCCGACTCCCACTATATTGGCTGATTAGACACCTAGTAGCTACTTCGGCACGAGTTAATTCCCTTATACTGATGAATTAACGGCCAACGGCAAGTAGAATACCCAATGAAGGACAAAACAGGTTGGAACAAGTACCGCCACAAGCGCAATCCTGTTGAGCCGAAAGAGGCAGAACTGACCATTGTATCGTTAACGAACTCCGGCGATGGGCTAGGAAGACTGGACGAGCGTGTGGTCTTCGTGCCTTATACGATGCCTGGCGATAGGGTCCAGATCAAGATCACCCAGCGGAAAAAGAACTTCATGCTGGCAGAAGCCATCGATATTCTGGAAGAAGGACCCGGGCGTTTAACGCCCCGCTGCTCCGTATTCGAACGGTGTGGTGGCTGCGACTGGCAGCATGTGCCCTACGCCGACCAGCTCAAGGCCAAAGAAGAGCAGCTGCGTGATACGCTAACGCGCATCGGTACGCTGGGAAATATACCCATTGAACCCATTGCCCATGGTGATGAAGAATTCAACTATCGCAACCGCATACAAGGTGAAGTTCGTAGTGGAAAGTTTCACTACAAACGACGCAGAAGTGACGAGCGAATTGCCGTAGATCGCTGCGAAATAGCTGAAGAGCCGATTAACGAGTGGCTAGCCTCTGATCTTAGTGAAGTGCCTGCTGGTAGAGTAGAAGTAGCCGTAGTGGATGGGGCGGTCGTTGTTGCCCCCATCACTGAGAAGAACACCACAGAGCTGGGCTTCAGGCAAGTTAATACCCAGGTCAGTCAAATACTGACCGATCGCTTGCTCGAATGTGTAAAAAACAGTGAATGCGCAAAGGTGATCGATTTGTATTGTGGGCGAGGCAACTGGACTAACCAGATAGCAGCGTTGCATACCGATAAGCAAGTGATGGGCGTAGATACCTCTCCGGAGAACATTGACATCGCACGAGCAAGCTCTCGACAGATGAAACTTGGGAATGTGCAGTTTCATTTGGCCCCCGTCGAGAAAATTATCAATAGGCTTCCAGTGGAAACCAGCCTGTGCATCGTCGATCCCCCGCGTTCAGGACTGGACACTGCAGTGACTGAGCGATTAAGTAGTAATCGTCCGGCAGAACTGATTTATGTATCGTGTCACCCGGCAACGCTTGCCCGCGATCTGAAATTATTGACAGATGCCGGCTACCAGATAACAACTTTGCTACCACTAGATATGTTTCCACAGACAGCGCATCTCGAGTCGTTTGTGCATTTAACGATAAAACCCATTTAAGGCCCTTCGGGGACCCTATCAGGACAACACCTTCATGATCCATGTAGTCGCCATTCTCACCACACTCCCCGGTAAGCGCGAAGAAGTACTGGAGGAATTTAAAAAACTGGTACCTCTAGTTCACGCCGAGAAAGGGTGTATTGAATACCAACCTGTTTTCGATACCCCTGATGTGGGCCCCTTTCAAACTGAGCTTGGCGTTGACTCCTACATGGTGATTGAAAAGTGGGAAACCCTGGCTGATCTTGAGGCGCATTCGAAAGCAGATCATATGACGGCTTATGGTGCAAAGATGGGTGCTTTAATGACAGGCCGTCAGATTCATGTTTTGAGTAACGCGTGATATTTGAAGACTCAATAAGAATTAACACTACGCCACAGCGAGTCTTCGAAATTTATAAAAATGTCGCTCAGTGGCCAACTTGGGACCCAGAGACCATATCTGCCTCCATCGATGGAGAATTCATAGTTGGCGCCACCGGTAAAATAAAACCGGAGAAAGAGCCAGAAACCAAAATTACGTGGATTGAAGTTACGCCCGACAAGTCATTCACGGTTGAATGCAAATTGCCCTTGTGCAAAATGCAGTTCATTCATGAGATGTCGGCTATGAATAGTCAGACGTTGGTGGTCAATAAGATTGAGCTGACAGGCTTGTTGTCATCTATCTTTGGCCTGCTTATCGGTTCCAGGTTGAAGCGTGGAGTGCATCAATCATTGCGTGGGCTTAAGGGGCACGCAGAGGCCTGATACACATCACTTTCAAGACTGACCCAAGCGATTGAGAATATTTTATGACTGAACATAGTCTGTTGCAGGCGCGAAAAATCGGTGGTGGCACCACCGAGATGTCAGATTGGTATCTTAAATCTGAAACAGGTCCCTTGCAGGATGTTTTGCTCGGCCCCGCGCAAACCTTTCGTTGGTTAGGTGAAGAAAACGCTCAGTACAGTTCACTCGTACGCGAATCATTGCGCAAGGGTCG
>JBLIIE010000164.1:0-10965 GCA_047634635.1 Granulosicoccus sp.
GGGCGTTTTACACGAAAGCGAAAAAGCCCATCTGTGTAATGTTGAACATCAATGACTTGTTCACGATACACGTTGTCCTGTAAGAAAAGCGGTTTGGGCGAATTCTCTAATTTGTTTCGATAGCTAAGCTCTTCAGGATCCAGCCAATGCTCCACAGGTTGTCGTGACGCTGTCGCTTGATCTATCTCAACTTCGTCAAATCCACAGGCTAGGGCATAGCGGAACTGGTCACTGATAATGGGGCCTTTGGCGCGAATCCGACCTTTGTAGCCAAGATATCGTATTCGCTGAGCAAGACTAAAGCCTCGGCCATCAGCCAAACTGGGGAAGGTAATTCGCAAGGTGTGAATACGACCAAAGTGTTCACTAATCGATCCCAGATTGGCATCTATTTGCAGATCAATCGCAATGCTTGAATCAGTCGAAGTGATAGCTTCAGCATGCAAAAAATCGATGTTTCCATCTTCACTGAATCCGTCGACGGTTACTACGGGCATGATAATGTATTCCAGGTTGATGATCTGTTGAGTAACGTTCTATTCAACACTTTCGTCATATAGCGCCTCTTTGAAAGGTGTTGTGCCTAGACGGCGATACGTGTCCAAAAAGGTTTCGTTAGAACCTTCACGGTTGTTAAGATATAGCTTGACCACTCGTTCGATGGCTGGGACCACTTGCTCGGCATCAATACCCGGACCAGCTCTATCACCCAGCTGCATGTTCTCGGTATGATCGCCACCGAAGGTAAATTGATAGTTTTCCCGGCCACCTTTCTCAAGTCCAAGAATGCCTATGTTCCCAATATGATGGTGCGCACAAGCATTTATACAACCTGAAATTTTGATTTTTAATGGGCCAATGGCTTCTGCATACGCAGGGTCAGAAAAATGCGTTGATATGTCCTGTGCAATGGGTATAGAGCGCGCAGTTGCCAGACTGCAATAATCCATGCCAGGGCAGGCGATACTATCAGTGATCAGCCCTACGTTTGGTGTGGCTAATTCATTGAGTAGCAGCATCTCATAAACTTTCTTAAGGTACGATCTGTGTATGTGGGGTAGCACTAGATTCTGCTCATGGCTCACTCGAATTTCATCGTGCCCATAGCGTTCGGCCAAATCTGCCACTACACGCATCTGTTCGGCAGTAGCATCACCTGGCACCGCACCTGGCGCTTTTAAGGAAATCGTGACAATGGAATAGTTCGGATCGATATGCGTGGACAGATTTTGCCGATACCAGCGAGAGAAGTTTTCATCGTCTAATAGCAATGTTGAGAGAGCCTCTTCATCAACATTCATTGACATGAATACCGGTGGAGAGAAATACTGCTCGATGCGTGCCTCCACAGCAGGGTCTACTGATAAACCCTTGTCGTGAGACAACAAGCCCTGAAACTCTGTGTCCACCGCTTTTCGAAATGCATCAATACCCATCGAATTGACCAGAATTTTTATCCGTGCTTTGTATTTGTTATCACGACGACCAGCTAAGTTGTAGACGCGCAAGATAGCTTCAATATAAGTCAGTAGATGAGCCTTTGGTAGCGCTGAGCAAATGACCTTTCCAACAACAGGTGTGCGACCAAGCCCTCCGCCAACGATGACTTCGTAGGCGAGTAGCCCATCATCATCGAATTTCACCCTCAAACCGATATCATGTGCTCGAATGACCGCACGATCATTAGGTGATCCAGTAACCGCTATTTTGAACTTTCTGGGAAGGTAGGCAAATTCTGGATGATCCGTTGACCACTGCCGCAATAGCTCAGCGGTAGGGCGGGGGTCAGCTACCTCGTCGGCTGCAGCCCCTGCAAAATGATCCGCTGTGACATTGCGTATGCAATTACCGGATGTTTGGATAGCATGCATTCCAACGTCGGCTAAGGCATCGAGAATGTCTGGAACGTCATTCAATGTTGGCCAATTGTATTGTATGTTCTGCCGTGTGGTGAAGTGCCCGTAGCCCCGATCCCAGCGATCGGCAATATACGCAAGCTTGTGCATTTGAGCACTATTAAGCGTGCCGTAAGGAACAGCCACACGCAACATGTAAGCATGCAACTGCAAATACAGCCCATTTTGAAGACGCAAAGGCTTGAATTCATCTTCGCTAAGCGCACCAGTTAATCGACGAGCAACCTGATCGCGAAACCGACGCACTCTTTGTCGTACAAATGTAGAATCAAACTCATCATAGCGATACATAGTTTATGGCTTTCCTGTATTCAATTCGTGTGCTTTAAACGATGGGTGTCGAGCCATCTGGCATTGGTGGGTGGGGCCGGTGAGGGTAGGGCCATCCTCGCGAATACGATCGCGATAATGTGACAAAGTCAGAGCCCCGTCTGTATGCAGGTTGGCTTCTACGAGCGTATGACCAAGAACAATTGATTGATCAGAGACCAAGTTGGCCAGATGGGAAAGAGCAACACTTTTCTCACTGATAGTGAAAGCATCTGATAACACACGACTCCAACCGCTTGTTGGTGTCATGTACACCACACCACCCGTCAGTAAGTCATTGGCGCTGATCAACCAAATGGCATCAGCCCCGGTGATTGAGAGCTTAGCTAACGAGTAGTTTTTTTTTAAATTTTTCACAATATTTTCTAAGCAATAGCTTTGGTTAATAGAGGCGAGTCATCACTTAGCGTCAGTGATGGAGTAGTTATGCGTGGCTCAAGGCCTATTAACATCACTAATGGGCCTCTCAGCTCTTCTGCATATAGGGTGTCAACCAAAGCACCCAAACTAGTAGCAATAATTCTCTGATCGGAACGTGAGGCATTTTCGACTATTGTTATTGGTGTATTCGCATCAGTGCCGTGTAACAGCAGACGACCTTGAACAAATCGTGAAGCCCTGCGCCCCATATACAAAACGGACACGCTACCAGTTTGAGATAATGACTCCCAGTCGTGTTCGGCAAAACCCTCAATGTCCTGGCCAGTAATGAACCGCAAACTCGAATTTCGATGGCGTTTAGTGAGGGAGACTTTGGCAGCGGCAGCCGCAGACAGTGCTGAGGTGATACCCGGAACAATATCGTAAGCAACATTGGCATCTTCTAAAGCGCACAGTTCCTCCTCGAGTCTTCCATACACCGATGGGTCACCTGACTTCAGGCGGATAACATGTGCCCCGTTCTGAGCCTGAAGGACCAATTCACTGTTAATCTCTGACTGTGTCCAACCAATGTTTCCCGGTGCCTTACCAACATCAACAAACGTCGCTTCACGTCGAGCTAGCTCGAGTATTGCAGGTGCCACTAACCGGTCATAGACAATGACATCAGCGTCAGCAATAAGTCGACGAGCCTTTAGTGTGAGTAGTTCCGGATCACCAGGACCTGCTCCTACGATGCTTACCCGTGCATCGCGCTGGCCACGCTTCAAATGCTCTGCGAAGAGGGTTTGCAATTCCGATTGCGCACCTTCAACACCATTTGCAGCCAAAGCTTGAGGGCCAACCTTGTCAAAAAACGTTTTCCAACACTGTCGTCGAGCTTTGCTTGTTGGCAGTACAAGGGCTGCGTCTCGATTTGCCTCGCTGACTCGAGCCAACGTACCCAGGTTTGGTGCAAGTTCAGATTCGTTCTGTGATTTAATTTTCCGAGCGAGTACAGGTGCCGTGCCTTCAGTTCCAATGGCTACCACGACCGGATCTCGATCAACAATGGCCGGCGTGATGAATTGGCTTAGTTCGAGTCGATCTACGACACAAAATAAAACACTATTATGGCGTGCCAGCTCAGCGATTCGCCTATCACTCACATCATCACCATTTGCAATGTAGAACAATCGAACTGAATCCGCACTAGAGGCTTGATCAGATGCTGATTGTCCATGCCCGTCAAAGTCCTGTTGGGTAATTTCTCGAGTGTGCAGTGTTAACAGACCTTGCTCAGCCCAAAGAGCCACTTGTTTGGACGGATCAGAGCCATACACCTCCAAGAGAGCACTTGTCTTCAAAAGTAGTCTGAGTTTGGCAACAGCGATCTCACCAGCGCCAGATACTAGAACGCGCTGATGCTGCATTGAAAGAAAAACAGGGAAGTAATGCATGGCTATTAATCGCGTTTCATTGGACAGTCAATATTAGAATATAATTCCTATATACCGCTACATGATTAGTAAAATAAGAAATATATTCTGGTATGATGGGTTATTAATTAAAATTGTTTTGCATTTTCTGGGAGTTTGGAATGGCACGCGCTTTGGATAGTCTGGACAAGAAAATTCTCTCCGCTGTCCAGCAAGACAGCAGCAGATCATTGGATGAATTAGCGAAAGAGGTACAATCCTCAAAGACGCCAATTTGGAGCCGGCTGAAAAAACTACGCAAGCTGGGAGTGATCAAAAAAGAGGTTGCGATACTCGATCCAGAGTCACTTGGACTAAAAGCCTGTTTCTTTGTTTTGGTACGTACCTCCCAGCACGAAAAGGACTGGCAGGAACGCTTTCTGTCCGCATTGGCTAGCAGGCCCGAAATTCAAGAGGCTCATCGACTGGCAGGCGACATCGATTATTTACTTAAAGTACGAGTCAAAGATCCTGCTGATTTTGATCGTTTCTACCAATCGCTGGTTAGCGAGATCAGTGTGTTCAACATCACGTCGTTGCTATCGATGCAAGAAATACTGTCAACGACTGCATTGAACATAGAGGATTGATTACCTATTTGTCGAAGGCAAGTTGGTGAGATGGCCGCAAATACACTAATAGCATCCCACAACTAGTCTGAGAATGATAAGACGATAAAAACACTCAGCGTCAATACTAGTTAATACCAGTAAGTCGTGCAGAGACACACGAGGATAAGAAGTAGCTCCTCCGGTTACGTCAGCGTTTGAAGGTGCGTATCTAGCATTAATTTTACTCGCCAAGGGTGATACTGCTGCGTATCTGTGCCTGTCTATGAACGAGTAATACCTTAGCCATGATAATGGTCGAGCTACTTAAAATACCGCTACTTCGATATTGACACTCAACGCAGCTTCAATATCTTCATCAAATGTGTTGAGCAGATTCATAATATTGCTATTGAATCGAGCCTCGTACTTGAACGTCAGTGACACCGGTTCTCGCAGCTTCCAGTCTAAGGCCAGCTCCGCTTAAGAGAATCGGTTTTCCTCACCGAAGTCAGAGTCCAGATCAATAGGTCGTGTGACGTTATCTGCCATTTTGCTTCGTAATCGTATGCCCCGATACCCGATCGCTCCCTCCTCGGTTTCTCCAGATTTTTGTGCCAGTTTTTTCCTGCCAACACCCATCTACGAGCTAATGAAATCCTTACGGGATTTCCACAGCTTGTAATCAATGACTGTTGCTTGCCGCGACTATAAGAGGACTGCTGTCGATGATACTGAGTTAACTACCCCGGAACAGATGGCGACCTAAATCATTCGATCTGTCCCAGGCATTTTGGCGCTCTCATGTCGCACTCTGCCGCGCTTGGCGCACTGCCATAAAACTTTTGATGTACACAACCAGGGCGAACAGAGAGGCGGCCATCATAACCCCCACCCGAAACACAGCAACCATGTCCTCGCGACCGATGGAGCCTACCAGCGGCATGATTAGGGCTATCGAAATCAGCAGAGTCAACCCGGCAACAGCGTGAGCAACAATTTTATTTTCCTTTTTAAAAGTTGGAACCAACAATGCGAGGATGACGCCAAAAATCACGGGTATCAATATCGTCATAGAGCGCGACTCCGCTGCCACATTCAGATACGCCCAAAGGCCAAATACCACCAAAACGGCAGCGTTAAAAATGGTTGCTTGATATGGCTTCATTTATTTCTCTCAGTTCCTAAGTGAATAATACTGTGTTTGAGTAGATTACGACCATGCTCGCGAGACGCTGTCGATCTTGCGGTCACAACTCGTAGTTCGAGCCAATGTCGGTTTTAACTGTTCACCGTAAACGCAGGTTGTGCAAACAGTAGTCATGGATTACCAAAGTACTAAATTTATTACGAGCAGTGGTGAGTTATAGATTGCTTATCACCTCTGGCAGCGGCAGTAGCAAGCATTCAAAAACCAGGAGTATGAGTGGTTCCTTAAAGGCCACAATGGCGAAACTGATCTCCTTGGTACGATTGACTGGCGACGCTCAACTTGCGCCAGATGAAATAAGGCCGTAAGTTAACTGTGCCATAAGCGTTGACTATATCGATTAGAAATTGCTATGCCTGATTCGTTGACCGACGTGACTCAGCTTGGTGTCGTGTGTCGAGACGCAACATCTGGTTGAAAACCAAAACAGGAGTTGTTCTTATAAGTTCGCAAAGAACGTTTTATTAAAAATTTGCATGAGCTTGATCGAAATTTGGAAAAACATCTTGATGTTTGATGAAGCCACTAGGCAGGGGGGGCATCATTGGCTCGACATCAGGTGCGCAGGAAGGGACGTTAATTTGCAACGGGGTTGTTCTGCCATCTTCTGCGGCAGCGAAAGGTGCCAGGCGTGTAATTGCTCTGCTTTGAGCGGTGATGACTATAAGTATGTACAATTTCGGAGAACTACCTACACAATTTTTCTATTCATTATCTGCCACTAAATTTTGAGGAACATCGGATGCCATTAACAACGACATGCATTGGAGCGTATCCCAAGCCTGACTATGTGAAGTTGCCTGATTGGTTTAACATCCCGGCTGGGCCTGACACCGCAGATCCGACGAAGTTGTGGGAAGGTGCCATGAAAGAGATGGGGGCTGATGCTGAAGCGATTATTGCCAAAGGCATTGCAGAAGCAGTCAGCGATCAGGTGAACGCAGGTGTAGATATTCCGACTGATGGAGAAATTATTCGTGAAAATTATATTCATTATCATTGTCGGCATCTGAATGGGTTTGATTTCATTAATCTCACCAACAAAGAGGTTCGTGGAGGCACGTACTCAGCGAACCTGCCAACGATAGTGTCGAAAGTCACTCTCAAGAAAACGTTCCTGGCTGCTGAGTGGAAAAAGGCTCAACAGCATACTAACCAGGCGTTAAAAATCACACTGCCGGGCCCGATGACCGTGTCAGACACGAATGCCGATGCGTTCTACAACAACTCAAAAAAACTTGGAGCCGATATCGCAGACGCTCTCAATCAAGACGTTCTTGAATTGGCTGCAGCGGGCTGTCGTCATATTCAAATTGACGAGCCCTTGTTCGCACGTAAGCCCGGTGCTGCACTTGAATTCGGCTTTGAGAATCTGGAGAGAGCGTTTCATGGGTGTCCTGATTCTGTCACTCGCACGGTTCATATGTGTTGTGGATATCCCGATCGGCTGGATCATCCGGATTACCCGAAGGCAGATCAGGACGCTTATATGCAAATCGCCGATGCGGCAGAACAATCATCGATCAACGCTATTTCATTTGAAGATGCGCACCGACACAACGATCTCAAACTGTTAGAGCGCTTCGTCAACACATCAGTAATTTTCGGATCAGTGGCTATTGCAAAAAGTCGAATTGAAACCGTTGAAGAAATTCGTGAACGGCTTGTGCAAGCCTTGCAACACATTGACAGTGACAGATTGTTGGTTGCCCCTGATTGTGGTTTGGGCCTGCTAAGTCGAGAACAGGCGAGGGGCAAACTAACTAATATGTGTGCCGCAGCAAAATCCCTTTAGTTTTGTTGGCTCTAATCAAATGCCTGAGCCCTGAACGAAACGAGTCTGCGGCCCGGCCCCGATTCGTGTAATAACGCCAATGAACCCTGAAAACTGTTCACCATGCATGCAATACATCACCACATCAGCTTAAGATAGTTGTCAACAAGGAGCTCCCACAGGCTGCTTCGGCGTGGCATTATCTGATTACCAACGTCAGGGAGCGGTTATGGTTAAGGCGATTTTATTCACAACCATCACGGTGGTTACAGGCCTGCAAGCTACGGCAGACGGCCAGGCCACAACAATTGAAAGTACAGCTGTAGAGGACATTCCCAGTGCGCCAGCAGAAGGTGGTGTAAGACGCTGGCAAGTAGTCGCTGATGAAGCAATAAGTGTGCGTGCTACACCTTCACACAATGCGCCAACCATTATGTCCTTAGCTAATGGAACCATTGTTCCCAACTTGGGATGCGAGAAATACGAAGATCGCGTCTGGTGCAGTATCAAGACTATTCGTGGTAAAAAAAGTGGTTATGTCTTAGCAAAATTGCTAGAGCCTGCAGCAGGTCCGGACGGCACTGTCCCTCTAGGAGTAAACGACAGTTTGCGCCGAGCTCGAAACAGTAGGTTTGATGTGGGTGGCAAGATTCTTTGCGCGCAAGAACGGGGTCAAGAGCTGAGTGAATGTACAGTAGGTGTCGCACAGGCTGGCGGGGGTGATGCAACCGTGGTCGTGTCCTTTCCAAATGGATTTAAGCGCTCTCTATACTTTGTGAACGGCTATTTTGTCTCGGCCAATACAACCATGTCCGGGAACGGGTCTGACACAGACTGGCAAAAATTAGGCGACCTACACATCATCCGAGTTGACGACCAGCGTTATGAATTGCACGATGATCTGATTTTCAATGTCCACTAACCTTACGCGACATTGAGAGTGCCGCCCTTTGGTAGGCGGCACCTCACTGCTGTACTAAAAGATACTACATTCAGATCAAGGCTCAAGCCTGTGGATCATGCCTTCATCAATTGCCGTGTAGAGACTACCATCAGGCCCTTGAACTACTGACCGGAAGCGACCTGCTTCCATGGGTAAGATCATTTCAGTGACGTCGACCACCGAAGTCCCATCTTCAGATAGTTCGATTACGTCTATACGCTGGCCAATCGGCGTTCCGCCAAAGCCAATTCCCATTATACCAACTACCATATTGCCATCCCAATCACCCCATTGCTCACCAGTCAAGAATGCTGCTGATGATGTACCTTGCGACCAGCCGTTGTTGTCCCAGACCGGAAGCATAGCATCCGGATAAGTTGCGACATCAGTCATCGGCATATATGCAGCTCGCTCATAGCGGTTCATGCCGCCCATTTGATTCGGACTGTACCCGCAGTAATTATCTGGGCAGTCTTCCCGACCGGCCATGTTGGGCCGTGGATCCCATCCAGCGTTACCGCCATTTCGAAGCACCGTGATTTCATCTGAGTGCCAAGGTCCGTGTTCCGCAACTATTGGTGTATTGGTCTCTGGATGAAAAGCAATGCCTTGTACATTTCTGTGGCCGTAGGTATAAGTCCGGGCGTCGAAGCCGTCTGGTGGTGTGTTGCCAGACGCCGCAACACCATCAGTATCTATACGAAGGACTTTGCTGCCCATCATAGTAGGGCTTTGCGGGACTTCACTATTATGGTTGTCTCCAGTTGTAAGGTATAGATACCCATCGCCCGAATTGAATCGGACTCGCCCACCATTGTGCGCACCAGGCCCACCGAACGGATGGTCCGAGGAAGCTACTTTGTAGGGAACGTCGTCGACAATATCTGTACGGCCCGAGACATTACTAAAATCTCCGTTCACTTCCAAACGCATTAATCGGTTTGTTTGTGGACTGGACATGTTGGAAGTTGAGTATACGTAAATCCTGCGGTTATCTTCGAAGCTTGGATCAACCGCGACACCCATCATGCCAGCCTGACCTTCGCAAAAAAGATCATCTGCCTTACTGGCATAACCTTCGGACCCACCCATACCAAGTAGCGCGTTTACCTCGCCCGAAGGCATTAGAACCGACAGCCCCTTGCACTTCTCAGTGAAGAACATCGTGCCGTCTGGTGTGAAGGCCATGTCCCAGGGACTCTCAAGGTCTTCCAACACAACACTATGCTTTAGAGTGGTAGTGTTTGGACCCGCTTGCGCGATTAAAGGTGAAGCGCACACGACCGCACCAGCGACGAGTGGGACAAGCCACTGTCTGTTTTTATGTGGCGATTTTACTAACATAAAATTCCTCCGATATTATTGTAAATGCTGGGGACCGATAGAAAACCAAACGGCAATTTTATAGATTCCAACACGACTTTAGGCAGAGCTTTATTTTCTGCCGCCCATAGTTTTAAATTGAGTACTTGCAAATGTCAATCATTTTCGACGCATGTAACATACTGTCTATATGTATAGTTACATGCGTGAACATGTGAAGACGAGCATGCGATGGTGTAAAGCAAAACCGTAGTGCAGACTGACGCAAAAATGTAGTCTAAACATTCCTATTTTCACAAAACAACAGGGTGTAAGGAGGCTTCAAACTCACTCAAACGTTGTAGAAATGTAAGCAGCAATATTAGCGATATCATCGTCGGACAAGTCAACAGCTAGTGGCCACATCAAAGGCGCATTAGGGCCCAACTTTTCTTTGGCGCGGTATTGCTCAAGTCGCATCACAAGGTACTCGGCCGTGTTGCCCGATAGCTTAGGAAAACTGGCCATACCTTTGGCCGTGCGACCGTGACAGTTCTTGCACACGCTTTCATAAATCGTTTCACCAGCAGTTATATCCTGCGAGTAAGCGGGAGCTAAAACCCCACCTAGCATAACTGCGACAGCCGCGTTCAGTAGTATCTTTATTTTCATTTTATCTCATCTCATTCAAGGTTCTTAACTCAGCTTTTTGTTTGATCAATGTGCAGAGTTGTATTGTAAAGCCGTATAAACTGAAGAGATATCGCAGCTTGGACGGCGGTTACGAAAGATAAACATATATTTACGATGACGGCAAGCTTTGAAAGCGGAGAGTCACAGCGCTAAGTAGCAAGAAATTGGTGAGGGCATGGCCGACATAGCTGGAGGGTACCCCGGTGAATTCAGTCGGCATGGCACTCCAAGATCTACCGGCACGGACTGGTCTCAAACTACCCCTGTGTGGCTTTGGCTACTTATTTTCTTTGCTAATTTGATAGCAGTTTCTACAGTTGTCGATTGTCGCTAGTCATTCATCGGTTTATTCGAGCTTTAACATCTGATTAACCTTATAGACTTGAATCTGATTTGATTGATATGCTCTTT
>JBLIIE010000165.1:0-10833 GCA_047634635.1 Granulosicoccus sp.
TGGTTAGTTTTAAAGTGGCTATTACACTGTATCGTCACGGAGAACCCAAGCGCTGGGAAGCTATGGTACTGGTGGGTATGACATTCTCTGGTTGGGTGGCAACGCTTGCTGGTTGGTACGTAACAGAAATTGGCAGACAGCCCTGGATAGTGACTGGTGTTCTAGACACGAGTAGTGCGGCTGCAGATCACCCGCTACCAATACTGGGATTGTCTCTGGCAACGTACTTGATCGTTTATATCGGACTGTTATCCGCGTACATTGGCACTCTATGGCATATGGCGAAGAACGCTGCTAACTCGGATGAGGCCAAAGATCTGGATCCCGGTCAATTCAAAGGTGCAGTTGTGGGAGCACTGTCATGAATATTGCCGACTACCCGTACCACGATTGGTTACCCATGGTGTTTCTCGGCTTAATGGGTTTGTCAGCCTTGATCTATGTTGTACTGGACGGATTTGATCTGGGCGTCGGATTGCTATCACCCTGTGTGGATGATAATGATCGAAGTCTCATGATTGCCTCAATTGGACCATTCTGGGATGCCAATGAAACCTGGCTGGTACTGGCGGTGGGTTTACTGCTAGTTGCGTTTCCCGTTGCTCACGGGGCTATCTTAGGGGCTTTGTATTTACCCGTATTGTTCATGTTGGTGGGTTTGACGCTTCGCGGAGTAGCGTTTGAATTTAGAGCGAAGGGTCCCTCGAGTCAGAAACGCCAGTGGGACAGGGCGTTCTTTGTAGGATCACTGATGGCCAGTGTATCGCAAGGCTATATGTTGGGTAAATACATTATCGGCTTACAGACTGGGCTATATGCCTCACTTTTCGCCTTGTTAGTGGCTGTGTGCTTAACCGCTGCTTACGGACTTGTCGGTGCATGCTGGCTCATTGCAAAAACAGAAAATGATCTGCAACGTCGAGCGGTCTCCTGGGCTAAGCGTCTATTGGCCGGAACGGCCGTTGGCATGTTGGCTATCTCTGTTGCGACGCCGTGGGTAAGTCCGCGTGTCTTTGATGCTTGGTTCAGTTTTCCCAACATCATTGTTTTGGCACCTATACCGTTAGCGTCAATCGCCTTAGTGCTTGGGCTCCATTATTTTTTACGCTCATTGCCAAGTGCTACCGACAATCATCGTTGGGTGCCGTTTACCTTCACGGTCGGTTTGTTTTTGTTAGCATTTTCAGGGTTGGCTTATAGCTTCTTTCCGTATGTTGTGCCAGAGCAATACACAGTGTGGGATGCAGCCGCTGCACGTGAGTCTCTGGGAATTATTTTGGTGGGCACGCTTATTACCTTACCCATGATTGTTGGGTATTCTATATTTGCTTACCGTGTGTTTCGTGGCAAGGCTACGCTGTTGAGCTATTCCTGAGTGCTTAAAGGGGGACACATGGCGCATCACTGCGAGTTGTGTGTCTCCAGAATGTGCTTAACAACCCGTTCAGCGGCAGCGAGCGCACCTTCAAGGTAGCCGTTGTCGCCCGATGCAAGAGAGGCAGTTTCAGAGCCTGCCCAGTAGAGTCGATTGTCCCATAATGCTTTTGTGCTTACCGTTTGATGAGCATGAGAACGTGGACTGTTTCTATCGGCGTCAGTGGCGGTCAGCTCATCACTTGCCCAATCTTTGTAATACACATGGGTAGGTTTTTCTTGGCCAGTTCCAAACATTCGAGAGAGCTGCTCAGTTGCAGCTTGAATGATCTCCTGGTCTCGATTAACTCTGGCGGGTGCTGGCAAGCCGACAAAACCAAAAAGGGCGTACGGTGCTCCTAGGCTTGCGGAAGCATCGTGTATCTCCCCCAGTGGGCCGATCTCGCTGACGCCGTCACCAGATAGGCCTTTCATGCGCCAGAATGGACTTTCATAGATAGCGACGAACTTGGCTTGGCCTGCCATCCACGTGGGTGTGTTTTGCATGAGCTGTAGTTCTGACGTGTCTAATGGAGGGGAGTAGCCTATTGAACTGGCCAGTACTCTGGGAGGCGCAGCTAGAATAATTCGCCGGGCATTGATGGTGTTTTTTACGCCAAGGTGTTCAGTGGTTGCAACGATACAGTCGCGGCCTTGTTCTACGTGAAGCACTTTATTATGATAGTGGATATGTGCTTTGCCGATGCTATCGATGAGGCTGTGGACAAGCGCTTGTAGTCCACCAGATAATCTCAAAGATCCTGCCATGGACGCTGTACCTTGTTGTTGCACAAGTTTGCCCGTCCTATATTCTGCAATGGAGGTTCCTTGGCTGTACTGTTCGTACACGCGTGAATCAAGACCCAACTCACTAATTAAAGCGAGCATACGTGATTGCCAAGGCCAGAACCATGAGGGCCCCATATCGACCCCTGCAGGAAGGTTGACAATGGGCACTTCAGATAACACCCGACCACCAGATCGATTCCTTGCTTCAACTACACTCACCTTGATGTTCTGCATTTTAAGCAAATTTGCTGCGTATAGCCCACTTAAACCAGCGCCAACAACAAGTACGTCTGTGATCATGAAATGCGTTTCTCAATAAGTGGGCCACACATACTGTTAGTTGCCAGTAATGCAAGCATGGAGGTTGCGAATTTGATGGCCAGCAGTATCGAAATTTTCTGTCGCCAACCAAGCCTTGAAGCCTGCGCGCATTAATGGCCAGTCACCATCTGTCATAGCAAACCAGGCCGTGTCACGATTTCGTCCTTTGTACATTGTGGCTTGCCTGAATATTCCTTCAAACTGAAAGCCGAATCGTTGAGCGGCACGACATGATGGGGCATTCAAGGCATCACATTTCCACTCGTAGCGTCGGTAGCCTAACTCATCAAACACTCGCTGCATCATCAGGAACATAGCCTCAGTTGCCTGACGTCTACCTTGGATGAGAGGAGAAAAGTGGATATGCCCAACTTCAACAACGCCTACCTCTGGTGTGATGCGTAAATAGCTTGCTAAACCGCTTAACTGCCCGCTGGCTTGATCAACGACGGTTTGGAAAAGGGGATCGTTACCCAGACATTGCTCACGACACCAGCTTTGAAAATCTTCATGGTGCTTGAAAGGGCCGTATGGAAGGTAGGTCCAGTTGTGTTCTTCTGTGTCCAGTAAAAAAGCTGTGAACAAGCCATCGCTGTGTTGTTCCACATCGAAGGGTTCGAGCCTGCAATATTGCCCTTGCATGATGCTACGTGGTGGTCTGTCGCAGGCTTGCCAATGATCTAACGCTAACCCAACATCCTGGGTATGCTTATTCTGCTGATGAGCTAGTTTGGGCTTTTGCCAATCGAATTCGAACATTTTGGTTACTCGGTCTTATTCGTTAAGTAAAAACAGGTTGAGTTATAAGTCAGGTGAGCTTTTCAAATGTTTCAACATGGCTTGTACTTTTCCCATGCGATGAAGGTCAACGTGGGTAACTAACCATTGTTTAACCGTCCACCCCTCGTTGGCCAGCTGAACCTCTTGAAAGTCTGGATTTTTTTGCGCATGAAAATCACTGACAAAGCCGATGCCCAGGCCAGAGCGTACGGCATCGATGCCCACGTTAAGGTCGTGAGACTTTATAGCGATCAGCTCTTCCTTTATGTGTTCTGCCATCCACGCAGAAAATGGCAGGACTTGACGCTCATCCATGGGCACAACGAAAAAATGCTTGGCCATTTCCTGCACATTGGCAGGTATTCCATGTTTTTGAATATAGCTTTTATGGGCATAGAGATTTAGTTGAATAGTTCTGAAAGGCTGGACAATATAGTCTGGATAATCAGGTTTTGGACCAGCGCGTACCGCGATATGGGCCTCACCAAACTCAAGCCTTGCTAGATCTTCACTTGCGGATATAGATACTCTGCAATTCGGGTATTCGTGACGGAATGCTGAGACGGGCTTCATTAACATTTCCGCGAAGGTTGGAAGAATAGTCAGTTTTATCTCACCTTCAAACCCTGCATCTGCTCCGCGAATACGTCCGGCTAGATCCTCAAGTAACTCCTCTGTTTTTTGACCCACACGCAGTACGTCTTCGCCAAATTCATTGAGGGCGTAACCTCTGGCGTTTCGAATGAAAATGCGAGTGCCGAATTCCTGTTCAAGTACGTCGATATGCCGATTGACCGTCGCACGGTGCAGGCCAAGAGCCTCTGCAGCCTTACTGACGGTACCTAGCTTCGCAACCTCATAGGCTGTGCGTAGTTCAGTCCATTTATCCATAGCTTTTTATGCTGCACATGCGCGCATTGAGTGTATACAAGTGTAAGTTGTGGTCAATAACTATACATAGTATCGTACGTCTAGGATATTAAAAAAGTGCTTATTCAACTGAGTAGCATCATGTCTCAACAATCTACCATTCTGGTCTTTGCCGCCAGCAACAGCGCCACTTCAATCAACAAACTCCTAGCGGTACATGCGGGTAACGTTTTGAAAGATGATTTGGATGCATCAGTAGACATTGATATTCTGGATTTAAACGACTTTGAAATGCCGATATACAGCCCGGAGCGTGAGAAAGAAGGGGGTGTTCCCCAGCTGGCTCAGGATTTTTATGGGCGCATTGGCGCAGCAGATGGTTTAATCATCTCTTACGCAGAGCACAACGGTCAATACAGTGCAGCTTTCAAGAATATCTTTGATTGGTGTAGTCGAATCAATGTAAAAGTATTCCAGGACAAGCCCCAAGTGGTGCTGTCGACCTCTCCGGGAAAACGCGGTGGAGCTGGCGTTATGGCCGTCGCACTTGGAGCCGCTCCCTATTTCGGCGCCGATGTAAAGGGCAGCCTGTCTATCGGACCTTTCAGTGAGCACTTTGATGTTGAGGCTGATCGGCTCGTTACTCCTGAGCTTGCATCATCGTTGCGTGACGTATTATCAGCACTTAAAGCAGCATTAGACTAAGCCAAGATTTTGCTCCAACGAAAGCGATAAATGTATTGTGGATAGTTTTTTGATTGGCTACTGTGTATCGATCAAAGACTTGTAATAAAGCAATGGGTATGTGAGTCTCCAACACTTAGAAAACTGATGAGGGCTTCCGCAGCGTGATTGATCTCTATACGTGGGGCACACCTAATGGACGTAAAGTATCCATCGCACTCGAAGAGATGGGGCTTGAGTATGCTGTGCATCCAATTAATATAGGTAACGATGATCAGTTTGCGGCAGAGTTCTTAAAGATAAGCCCCAATAACAAAATTCCTGCAATTAGTGACGGTGATCAATCGGTATTTGAATCAGGGGCTATTCTGATTTACCTAGCTCGCAAGTCGGGTAAATTTCTCGCACCTGAAAATTCTTCGAAGTACATTCAAACCATGGAGTGGTTGATGTGGCAGATGGGTGGCTATGGACCTATGATGGGGCAGGCGCATCATTTTCTTAAATTCAATCCGGGTTTGTCCGAATACGCTGAAAAGCGCTACTACGCTGAAGCCCATCGACTCACCTCAGTATTGGATAAGCACTTAGCGGATTCCCACTATATAGTGGATGGCCTGTCAATCGCCGACTTTGCTATCTGGCCGTGGACGTCACGTTTTGACTTTCAACGTATCGACTTAAATGAGTACCCGAACGTTAAGCGTTGGTATTTAGAACTTGCAGGCAGACCCGGGTTTGTCAGGGGCTATGATCAGCCTGCCAGCGGTAACGCAATACCAGTACCTTAATATTCTAACCTATCCAGCCGACCACATATCCCACAGCGATGATGGATGCTACCGCGAAAACTACGCCTAGCCAGCTACGTTGATAAACGACTTCTGGGATTTCTTGAGTGCCTGTCCACTTCATGGAACCGATTAGCCTAGGCAATGTTAGATTGACGCGTGCATAGATCAGATAGAAAAAACCACTGCGACGTGGACTATCACGCATATGCTCAAGAGGCTTAAAAGGGATTTTTACAAGACCTAGTATTCGGGCATTAGAGCTTCCGAAAAGCCTCCTAGCAAACGAAACACTATGAGTGTCAACGCTATCTCGCCAGCGGTTCTGTGTCATTCGAAAAACATCCACCCCGTTTCGCAGCCAATCAACAAAAATACAATGGTGACAGCTAAGCTCCAGTGGTATAACCAAATCCAGAGATCCCAGACTCGAACAGTTTGCGTTTCGACACTCACACTATATTGCGAATGCGGTAACAGCTGCTGCGCTGGCCTTGGTTGCTGCAATCACAAGGGCTAGGGCTTTTAAGTTCATTTTTTATGTCTCCCAGAAAACGTTTGCGCAACAAACGTGGCAAAAATAGTTAGTGAAGGGCACTAAAAATTTGAAATCATAAAAACTGATGGACGGCGTCTGCTCACAAAAGGACGGTGGATAGCAGGGGATTTACCGAGTCAACGTAGCTTCGATCATAGAGGTCGTAGTCGTTGTCGATCGCTATGACTGTGACTAGAACTGCAATGAGGCTGGTTAATCTTGAAAATACCGGTAAATTTCATTGGTTCGACAATTCCACACTTTTACGTCTCAAAATTCATAAAACCTGTGACATAAAAGGTACACTGACGTTAATGCGGGATAATTTTCTCGTACCGCTGTGCGATTCCCTTTGATTTTGTCGAATGGGTCATACCTCATATCGCCACCTGGGTAGTGAGATTTCTCGTATTTGGCATCGATTCGGGCGCGATACATCTAATATTTTCCTGGAGGATATTTATGAAAAAGATCAGTGCGAACAATCGCTCGATAGTTAAAGTACAAGCGCTTGCTACAGCAGTAAGTTTGACTTTACTCTCTGGCGCCTCTATGTCAGCCGATAGCCTAGAAATGACTTCGTCGTTTGGCAAGAACCTACCCATTTTGGGTACTGCTGCAACTGATTTTGTGGAAAAAATCAACAGTATTTCTAGTGAAGTTGAATTTGAACATTTTGATCCCGGCAAGCTGGTGCCGACTCTGGAAGCACTCGATGCTATATCTAATGGTTCCGTAGATTCAGGTTTTTCAACCTCTGGTTACTGGCAGGGCAAGATCACTGCCGCGTCTCTATTTGCTGCTGTGCCTTTCGGTCCTGAAGCTAGCGAGTTTCTCGGCTGGATTCTGTATGACGATGGGGCGGCTCTTTGGCAGGAAATGTACGATCAGGCTGGATATGATGTGGTGGCTACCCCGTGCGGCGTCATCGCACCAGAGACTTCTGGTTGGTTTAAGAACGAAATCAACAGCGTTGAAGATCTAAAAGGCCTAAACATGCGCTTTTTCGGACTTGGCGCAGAAGTCATGCAGAAATTGGGTGTATCAACATCACTGCTGGCAGCTGGTGACATCTTTCCGGCCCTGGAGCGTGGAGCAATAGATGCGACAGAATTCTCCATGCCCCTTATCGATGCTCGTCTTGGTTTCCACAAGATTACCAAGTTCAACTACTTTCCGGGTTGGCATCAACCTTCTACCTTGTTTGAATTACTAATCAACAAGGACGTGTATGACGAGCTCTCTGATATCGCAAAAAATCAGATCAAGGTAGCTTGCTTGGCTAACATCACCACTAATCTGGCTGAAGGTGAAGCGAAAAATTTTAGCGCAATGGTCGACAATGTCGATAATAACGGCGTAACAATCAAGCAATGGCCTCCAGAGATGCTGGACTTGTTTGAATCAACCTGGAACGAAGTTGCACTGGAAATGGCTGAAGGAGATGAGTTCTTCGCAAAGGTTTGGGCAGATTTGAGTGAGTACCGTGAAGGGTACAAGACGTGGTCCACTAATATCTACATGCCTCGTAATCGCTAGTTACCGGTTCAACGGCACTTTTAACGTTATCTAAGCAAGCTACATAAGGGTGGTCAGCGTGTACCGATGGCCATCCTTTTTTTATGAATATGCATCAATGGCAGAGATAAAAACGCAGGTGAATAAATGACTGCTCCTGATATAGATGGCGACGTTGTTCCAGTAGTGATATCAGACCCTGGGGAAAAGGGTCGTGATGAGCATCTTTGGGGTGACAGGCTCGTTATCCAAGTTGGAAACGTTGTTGCGTGGGTTTTCCCTCTTTTGATGTTTGCCATCGTTACTCAGGTATTTATTAGAAAGGCTGGTCACAATCAGGCATGGCTCGATGATGCTCAATGGTGGATGTACGGGTTTGCAGTGCTTACCGCATTCTGCTACGCCATCACTACTGAAAGTCATGTGCGTGTTGATATCTTCCACCAACATTATTCTGTCAAGCGTCGCTCCCTTCTAGAGATATTGGCGCTGGGTTGGTTTCTGCTCCCTTTTCTCGGCATCATGGTTGATATTATGGTCCAGTATGCGTGGTCATCAATCTTGGCGGGTGAGGGTTCGGATAGTCCCAATGGCTTGCATGGATTGTATTTACTCAAGGCCACGTTGCCTTGTTTGTTTTTGCTAGCTGTGATAGCCGCGGTTTCCCGCCTGATACGGCATCTGTCCAGAATCACCTATCCGCATGTCTGGAAAATATTGTTGGTCTGTATCCCATTTTCCTGGTTCGCTGCTGAGCGCTTATGCCACCACGGGCTGTGGTGGTATGTGCATTTGACACAGCCTGAACTTAAATCGCGCATGATCGCAAAAGAGCCGTTACTCGATCACTCGACCTGGATGGGACTAGTGCTGATTCTGGCATTGGTAGCTATTACATTTATAAAAAAACGTCCACAACCTGAGATCTAACCATTGGAATTTCTAGCATTCATAGGGCAGTTCATGGATCTGAACCAATGGATGGTTCTATTGATGTTCGCAACCTTTATTATCATGTTATTCCAGGGCGTGCCAGTTGCCTATGCCCTTGTGGGGGTCAGTCTGATTTTTATTGTTCTAGGCGAGCTTGTACTTGACGAGAATCGGAAGTTGATCGGCGAGTTCATAGAATTCAAACGAACGGGTATTACTTATAAAAAGATGTTTGCCAACGGCGGACGTTTTTTCGGTGGCATCATCAAAAATCCAGTGTTGATAGCGTTACCTATGTTTATTTTCATGGGCTTGATGCTGGATCAATCTGGTGTCGCGCAGCGCATGATGAAATCCATGCAGGTGCTGTTTGGTTCTCTTCGCGGCGGCCTTGCCTTGACGGTCATGATCATTGGTATCGTGCTTGCTGCGTCCACTGGAGTGGTTGGTGCATCGGTGGTGCTGTTGGGCGTTATGGGGTTACCCGCGATGATGGCGCAGAATTATGCCAAACCCATTGCAACCGGTACTATTGCAGCCTCTGGCACGCTCGGCATACTCATCCCTCCATCCATCATGCTGGTGATTATGAGCGATCAATTGGCGATATCGCTGGGTGATCTCTTTATGGGAGCCATGTTTCCAGGATTGATTTTGGGCGGTCTCTATATCGTTTATATTGTGATGTATGGAATCATCAAGCCAGACGCGATGCCATTGCCGGCGAACAGAGAGCCGGTGTCCGCACGTTTGATCGGTGAGGTAGCATTATCAGTCATTCCGCCAATGCTCCTGATACTCGTTGTACTGGGCTCGATATTCTTTGGTCTGGCTACACCAACTGAAGCATCAGGCCTTGGTGCACTGGGAGCCATGGTACTCGCGATATTTAATCGACGATTGAATATGACCGTCATGAAGGATGTCATGCGTCAGACATTGAATACATCGGGTTATATCATTGGTATATTCATTGCTGCCAATTTCTTCGCCTATATATTGAGGCGCTACGGTGGCGATCAGATCATCGAAAATCTTGTATTGGGGACATTCGAAAACCCCTATTTGGTTGTGTTGTTCATTCTATTTCTTATTTTTCTACTGGGTTTTCTGCTGGACTGGATAGAGATAACCCTGATCATCATGCCTCTGATGTTGCCTGTAGTTTTAGCTTTGGAAATTCCGGTTGATGGCTATGGAGTGGTAACCGATCCATCCATTGTATGGTTTGCCATTCTGGTGGCGGTGACGTTGCAGACCTCTTTTTTAACCCCACCTGTGGGTTTTGCATTGTTCTATCTGAAAGGTGTTTGTCCTCCTGGTGTCACGCTGGGTCATATCTATAAAGGTGTGATCCCGTTTGTTTTGCTTCAAATCACTGGCCTGATGATCGTTTTTCTAATTCCAGAACTTGCCACCTGGTTACCAGCAAAGGCCTACGGCAACTAATTCATAAAAACCTGGGGGCAGTTGAGCGTTGTGGCGATAGCATCGCTCTGTCAGCATTTCCCAGTGCGGCCACCAGCAGAGCGATATTTGGTGTTGTCACAAACACACGGTATGACATTCATCTTAGGGCTGCCAATAAACTGAGCAACAAAGGTGTTGGCTGATGTGCTGTAGAGTTCTCGAGGGGTTCCTACCTGATGTTGGCGTTGACCGCCAGAAAGCTCCTTTGGTCGTCTGTAAAGGTATTCAGTTAATTTCAACGTTTCCGCAACCGCGCCTACTTTATGGTTTGCTGATGCGCGACAGATATTTTGCCAACGCTTTACCCTAAGATGGATGCACTTTCAGAGAACCTCTATGCATCGGGTGCTGAACTTGTTGGTTTGCGCAATAGCAGGTGATGAGGTTAGTGATCTGAAAACTGTTCACGAACTGGTTGTCCGTTGGCGAAGCTAGATCGTTATATCGGTAGATCACAATTTCTGAGTAAAAAAAGTAGAATCTGTTTTAGTTAGCCTACATTACCGAATCCTTTTTTACCGAACCGAGAGTTCCTAGCATGAAGAAATCTGCTCAACCCAGCGCCTGCGTGGTTCTTCAATCGGTAAGTCGAAAGCAATACGGCCTGGATCTGATCTGGAACAATGGTAAAACTTCACATTTTCATTACCTCTGGCTAAGAGACAATTGTTCGACTACGCTACATCCAGACACTCAAGAGCGCGTGTTTGATCAGCTCAGCGTACC
>JBLIIE010000166.1:0-10433 GCA_047634635.1 Granulosicoccus sp.
TGGAACCAACAATCCGACCGCCGTCATCCACAACGAGAAATAAGTCATCGTTGACCGACATTTTTCTCTGGATATCGAGCTCAGGATTATTCCAAGGACGTGTTAGCTCGCACACTTGCCAGAGTGAAACGACAGCTGCGGTATCGTCGGGGCGAAATGTGCGAATGATTCTCATAGCTTATTGGATATCGTTGATCTAATGACTAAGTTATTTTCTGTTAGAGTTTCGCTAACTCGGCGGTTTATCATACGATTAATCTTCTCGATACGGAATAGCTAGCGATTGTGACAAAGACTGAGGATGATCCGGCCAGTGTTCTTGATTCCCTTAAGAGGGACATGCGAAGTGTTTTATTGTCGACGCTGGGTGAAAATGGAGACCCCCATAGTGGCTATACGCCGTTCATTTTCGATAATGATGCTAATTCTGAGCATCACATTATTATTTTTGTCAGTCAGTTAGCGTTGCATACAAGAGACTTGCTTAGCACCGGGAAGGTGTCAGCTATGCTCATCACGGACGAGTCAGAGTCGGCACAAATTTTTGCCAGAAGGCGAGTCCGCTATCAATGTCAGGCTGAGGTTATTCCCAGCGAGCACGAGCGATACGGGCCGCTGCTGGATGCCATGCGAGTTAGTCACGGTAAAATGATCAGTTTAATTAGGACGTTGCCTGATTTTGTACTTTTTCGTCTTAAACCGACACAGGGGCAGTTTGTTATGGGATTTGGGCAGGCGTACAAACTTACTGGAAGGAAGTTTGACCAACTGGAGCACACTCGCAGAGCGTAAATTCACGTTAAATATCAACCGATCTTGCCGCTACATCTAGAACTATCCGTAATTGGAGATGGGGATGAGTTCGGGTTTGATCATTACATTAATCGGCGTGTTTGCCGTATTGGCAGGAGTTGCATTCTACAATAGATTGATAACACTTAAAAATCGCACATTTAATGGATTTTCTCAGATAGAAGTACAATTGCAACGGCGTTATGAGCTGATTCCCAACCTGGTGAATACGGCAAAAGCGTACATGTCTCATGAAGCTGACACGCTAAAAGCGGTCACTGAGGCTAGAAATAACGCCTCAGAAAAGTGTGAAGCAGCGGCTAAAAATCCTGAAGATGCTTCGCTCGTCAGTGCCCTGGCTTCGGCTGATAGTGTGTTAACCGATGCGATGGGACGCTTGAATGTCGTCATGGAGAATTATCCGGATTTGAAAGCAGACGCGCAGATGCGTGATCTGGGCGAAGAACTTGCATCTACTGAAAATCGAGTGGCTTACGCGCGCCAGGCTTATAGCGATTCAGTTATGCTTTACAACACCTCACGTGAGCAATTTCCAGCGGTAATTGTGGCGAATCTGTGTTCCTTTAGGGAAGCTGATTTGTTTCAGGTTGAGGATCCCGTTATGAAGCAGGCTGTGAAGGTATCTGTTACCTGGTGAGCGCAAGTTAGGTCGTCAATCAGCATTGGGTGTGGCGCAGTAATGAATTTTTTCGATCAACAGTCCGCAAAACGTCGACAGTCCCTGTTTCTGTTGATTTTTTTTATAGCGGCCTTTATTGCCACAGGAATTGTCATACATGTAGTAATTGCCGGTTTATCCATATTTCTTGGTGAGTCTACTCAAATGTTTGATCTATCAACACCTGCCGTTACTCTGATTGGGCTGGTTTGGGTGATGATTTTCCTGGGTGCGCTTTTTCGTACCATGGATGTAAAGTCGGGTGCGGCGAAGCTGGCCATGCGATTTGGTGCAGTTCAAGTGTCTGATTGTTCGCGAGACGAAAATGAACAACAGTTACTGAATGTTGTAGCTGAGATTTCAATCGCCTCAAGTACACCTCAACCCGATGTGTATGTACTTCGCAGAGAAACCAGCATTAATGCGTTTGTGCTTGGCTCAGCGCCGCGTGTAAATCAAGAGAGGCGACACGTACTGGTAATTACGCAGGGTGCTCTGGATCATTTTGACCGCGATGAGCTAAAGGCTGTGGTCGCACATGAGTACGGACATATCTCCAACGGTGACATAACGGTGAACATGAATCTCCTGATCGCTCTGGGAGGATTGATGGCCATTGATGAAGTGGGTCGTTTGTTAGTGGGAAAAAATCCTGATAACAATTTTCATCCTGGCGTCATCGCAGGATGTTTATTGCGTGTCTTGGGCAGTATTGGTGTGTTTTTCGGGCAGCTCATTCGCTGCGCATTTTCTCGTCAACGGGAATATCTAGCTGACGCATGCGCCTTGCAATTTACGCGTAATCCTTATGCTCTAGCGTCAGCACTGAACATAATTAAATTGCAAAATGAAGAGCTGGCACTACACAGCATTCATGAACAGGAACTGGCGCACTTATGTTTCCAATCGGGAAAAACAAAGCGTTGGCTCGATCGATTATTTGCAAGTCATCCCAAATTGCAAAATCGAATTGATGCCATAGATCCGTATTTTGGTGTTAAGCATCACAAAGCGCGAAAAGCAAAAATGCACATGGATGAGCGCGTGTCAGTCAGTGGCGGAGATGCCCTTTCGGACATTGGTTTTGGTGTCACCTCTGAGCCAATTGTGGAGTCTGTTTTATCGGACGGTGCACAAATTATGCTATCTGATACCCCTAACAGTATGGCTGTGCTATTCGCAATTTTTATCAGTGACGATGCGAATAATCGGCGAGACTATTTTAATGCTGCAGCTTTTGCTTTTAATAGAAAGTTTGCTGTTCGTATTAAGGAATTGTCGAATATTCTATCTGATGAGATGCACAATAATCAGTTGGCGTTGATTGTCCAGGCGACTAAAACAATTTGTGCATCGGCGAGTCTGGAAGATCGACATCGATTATTAGTCAAGCTGGAAGGACTTGTATCTGCCGCTGATGATTTTAATTTGATGAACTATGCCAGTTTGCAGTTAATTCGTAGAAAGCTGAAGTTGGAGTTTCCACTTATTAAAACCATGGCTGAAGATCATTCAGCACAAGGTCGTCATGTGAAAAAATTTGATTCAATGGGTAGTGAGTTTGCTTTACTGTTGTCTCTAATCGTCGAGTCATCTGGTGCTTCTGAGGCGTTGCAAAATCAGGAGTTTGTGCGCGTGCTTAAGTGCTATACCGCATCTAGCTATCCCAGACGATCCAAGAAGGAGAAGGGAATTGTGTTAGAAGTTTCCGCCGCTTTTCAAACTCTATACGTTCAGCCGAAACCAGTTCGCGAGGCATTTTTACAACATTGTATAGAGATTGTAAGACAAGACGGATACATTGCTCGAGCGGAGCGAGCCTTACTCGACTTGTTTGCCGCAAGTCTTGGTTGTCAACAGAAACCTGCCTGATTCACAATTGCATTTATGCGGCAATACCTAAGTTTTTGCGGTCTTGCTCAGTAAGCTGCAAGCAAGATCTACTCGGTCGGTGACAATACCATCGACACCACGGTTTATTAGCGTCTTCATATCCGCAACCTGGTTAATTGTCCAGTAGACTGCCACCAGATTTTTTTTCTGAGCGAATCTTATGAAACTCTGTGTGGCTAGCGGCAAAGCGAAGTATTGGGTTGGAATCTGTAGGTACTGATACTTCACTGAAGTTACTAGAGATCTTCCAAAATACAACTGCGCCACCTCAGGTTGGGTAGCTGCTGTTGTTACCTGCGGAGAAAATATTCGAAAATAAGCCAGTGCCTTCGCGTGGAAGCTTCCTACGTTCACTCGACTCTCTGCACCTGCTCTACTGATAGCGTGTGAGACTGCCTTGGCAGCATCTTGCGAATTATCTTTGATATCTATGTTGATTCTGGCACTGGGGAACTGTTCGAAGAGTTCTGTTAGTGTCATCAACCCTATGTTTTCCTGCCTGTAGTTTTTTCCTTTGATATCGGTGAAGTGCCAGCCGGCATTGAGGTTTTTTAAATCCACAAGGGATTTTTCAATTACGGCACCGTGCCCGTTGCAAGTGCGATCTACTCGTGCATCGTGGGTGACAATAACTTCGCGGTCGCGAGTAAGTCTTACATCGATTTCAAGTACGTCCGCACCCAAGCCCAGTGCCAGCTCAAAAGCGGCGCTGGTGTTTTCAGGCGCAAGAACCGTACTGCCCCGATGTGCGTAGACATCTACATGTTTCATGTTCTGAGGGTCGGACCTTGGTAAGTCGTTGTTTTCATCTTGGGGGTCGGACCATCGTAAGTCATTGTTTTTCACCTGGTGGTCTGACCCTGTTAGGTGTTTGTTTTTATTGGAGGCATGGCACTCAAAGGGCTTTGAAATGTACTTAATGAACATAACATAGGCATTCTGGGCTGAATCTTGTACGAAAACAAATCGTGGATCTATTGTGGAGAGAAAAATCATGCTAACTCATAGCGCCATCGCAGTATTTGCTGCAGCTTTCGGTTGCGTGGTGACGTTGTTCACTGTTGGGGCGTTTAGTAATCCGGCGACAGCGGTTTACAATGATGAGGTTGTCAAAGCGGAGGCAGTTCTGCCAGTTGATGCGATTACGCCGCTGCCAGCCCTAGCTTCTGGAATTGAATTAGAACAAATTCAAGCTGCATTGGCCAAGGGCGAGGCGGAACGATCCCAGATGGCGAAAACACTTGTCCAGCTAACTCGCGATCTGACAGATGTTGAGGCACAGGTTTCAACGCTTGAGCAAGTGAACATAGAAAGGCCAGTGTTCGCGCCTCTGGGCCAGAATGATCAGAACTCAGTTGTCCCACAGACCGAAGGCTCTGCTCCCCGTAGCTTCAACCGCCGTAATCAACAACAAACAGGGCCAGAGCGTGTCGCAAGCTTAATTGCTGCCGGTATTGATGAACAGACGGCGCTAGGTCTGCAATCCCGCCGTGATCAGCAGCAGCTGGCTCGATTAGAGTTGTTTGACCAGGCTGCTCGAGAAGGTTGGTCAGAAACTGAGCAGCTTCAGCAGCACCTGACTGAGTTGGAGGTAGGAAGGGTGGACTTACGGGATGAATTGGGCGACGACGCTTATGATCGTTTCCTTTACGAATCTGGGGACGCCAACCGAGTCAATATTGCGTCGGTTATTCCTGGATCTGCCGCTGATCTTGCAGGACTTGGTGTAGGGGACTCAATTGTCAGCTACGACAATCAGCGAATTTTCCAAGTCCGTGAGTTGCAGCAGGCCACTCGCGAAGGCTCTAGAGGTGAGTATGTTCAAATTTTATTCGATCGCGGCGGGCAATTCTTGAGCGCAGATTTACCACGAGGGCCACTGGGCGTCACACTAGGGACATCATCAGTTATACCCTGATAGGTTTTAAGTTTCAGTTCGATAAGATGGCTGTCATCGACATAGCTGCTGTTAGTGACTCACCTGGTGCTAAAATATTGACGCCTGATTCGATTGATTGAGTCGCCAGGTTGAATGCGTCGTTGGCGTTAGTAACTGGTTCAACGGCGAAGTGAGGCATATCAGGGTTGTAGAGCACTAGGTACTGACAAATATCACTGGCTTCAATAATTAGCTTAACGCCGCCTTGCTGCCAATCCAAAACACATTGGCCCTCTAATCCGTTAAGGCAGCAATCGATTCGTTGGCTGGCGTCTAATGGCTTGGGTGCTCGGAAATCTAGGTTGTCTGGTAGAGCAACAGCGGCGCCATCTGGTAGGCAATCTCCAGCGGCATCTGGAAAAACGCCTTTTACAGGCAACGTCAACAAAGCTTCGGACCCATTGACGGTGCGAACAAAGTAGGGGTGCCAGCCAAATCCAGCAGGCATGTCTATATCGCCTTTATTGGTCAACGTGATCTGGCTAATCAAGCGCTCTCCCTGTATGCGATGCTCAAGAGTTGCTGAGATCGGCCAGGGCCAATTGACTGACTGATGATCGACAGAGTCGATCTGGCAAATCAAGGACGATGAGTTGGTAGTAATCACTTTCCATGGCAGTTTGCGTAATGCTCCGTGGATCGCATGTGATTCCGCTTTTTCTAACTGTATTGTCTGGCTTTGAAATTCGAATAGACCATCTCGGATCCGGTTACTGTAGGGCAGCATGTGAAAACTGGCGGCTGCTAGCGGCTCTGTCTCTGATTGACCTGGCCTTGGGGCATCTGATGGGCGACAATCCGGAATAACGGCGTGCCAGGTGCCTTCTCGATGAACCTCCGCAGCCATCCACTGCACGCCTGTGGTGGGGTCGCACCAAAGGCGCCACGTATCTGATTCCAGTAGAAAAAATGACATACTAATCTCGGATATACTTCTGCCTTGAAAGATCTCAAGCGTAACCCACTGTAACTAACCTGGGTTGTTATGTTCCCGGATCTTGCTTGAATTCAATCTGATACCTACACTTGTAGACTGGGACTCAGTCTAAATCCACGTTCAAAGGACATAAAGTGATTGTTCGATTTTCATTATTAGCTAGAATTGCGTGCTGTTGTACCGGCATGGTTTTCCTCATTCCTGCACTTGCGCAATCAGAAGGCGGGGGGCTGAAACTAGGTCAACCTGCTTCAACCAGCACATTGAACCTAGGCACTGCAGATCAAACGGCGCCGCCGCCGCGCAGACCTACCTCCAGTGGAGCCAATGCCGGAGGAGCTGGTAAACGGACACAGCACGGAGACTGGGATGTTGCCTGTGATCCAGAAGGTGCCAACTGTGCAATGGCACAAATCGGTAATGATTCCACAGGAACTCCGGTACTTGAAATGGTTATAAGAAAGCTTACAGCGCCGCTGGAAGTAGGGGAGAGAACAGCTACCGCGGTGCTTGATGTTATTACGCCTCTGGGCGTTGTATTAACAGAAGGCCTGTCTATCACCATTGATGACGGCGCCAAAGAATCTGCCCCTTTCCAAATTTGCACTGAACAAGGCTGCCTTGTTCGCGAGCCAGTGGATGATGAATTAATCAAACGTCTAAAGCTGGGCGGCAGCGCCTTTGTTTCTGTCATTGCTGCTAATCAAGGTGAAGTCAAAGCTAAGCTCTCTTTGTCAGGTTTTACCAAAGCATACGATTCACTAAACTAGGTTTTTTCCGTGCCCATCGACTACAAAAAAAGCTATGTGAGGTCAAATTGAGTGCACAACTCGTTGTCGCTATTGTCGGTGCAAGTGGCGGCATAGGCGCGGCGCTGCTTGATCAGTTGGCAATTCGTGAGGATATTGCAGTTATTCATGCAACTTTCTTTCGATCGCCACAGGCCAGCTCATTGGGCAGTATTGTAAGCTTTGGTGAGGCCACGCCTGTGAGTTGGTCTCAGCTCGATGCGAGTGATGAAATCAGTGTGAAAGAGTGGCTAGACGAGATTGGGCCAGTGGACTGGTTAATTAACTGCGCTGGTATGCTGCATGACGCTAAAAAAGGGCCGGAGAAGACGATCCGAGCATTTGATGTCGATCATTTCGCCGCAAGTATAAGGACTAATTGTCTGCCTACGCTTCTGCTTGGCAAGTACGCTTTACCGTGTCTGCGGAACTCATCAAATGCTGTGTTTACAACGATATCTGCTCGTGTCGGCAGTATTGGGGACAATCAGCTGGGAGGGTGGTACAGCTATCGTGCATCCAAGGCGGCATTAAACATGTCCCTGAAAGGTTTATCGATTGAATGGCAACGCGTTGCGCGGAACATTCGTGTTCTGGCATTGCACCCCGGTACCACTGATTCACGTCTTTCGAAACCCTTTCAAAAGAACGTGCCAGCTGGAAAATTATTTTCACCTGAAAAAACAGCAGGCCTTCTACTTGAGCAAATTAGCAGCGCTCACAGTCTGCCCAGCGGTCGGTTTATTGCATACGACGGAGAGGAAATTCCTTGGTAGAGATTTTTTTAGGCAAGTCGTTCGATGCGTGTTCAACAGCATTCATGCGACTGTTAGTATCGAAATCAAAAAGCGTTTTATCGAGTAAGTGTGAGGGTGCTACATTGCCCAAGGCCCCCAACATGGAAGAAATCCTGGAAGGATCGTCGTTTTCCCATTGAGCCAGCAGTTGTTTCATGGCCTGGCGTTGCAAGTTGGGTTGAGATCCGCACAAGTTACATGGAATGATTGGGTATCCAGACTCCTGGCTATAAGATTCCAAGTCACTCTCACGACAATACGCTAATGGCCGGATAACGATATTACGACCATTGTCTGCATGAAGTTTGGGTGGCATGGTTTTCAATGAACCACCGTGGAAGAGGTTTAATAAGAGTGTTTCAAGTAGGTCATCAGCATGATGGCCCAATGCAATTTTGCTCGCACCAAGCTCATCCGCTACCCGGTATAGGATGCCTCTGCGCAATCTAGAGCACAGCCCACACGTAGTTTTGCCCTCTGGGATTTTATCGGTAACAATGCTGAACGTGTCTTCTTCGATTATCTGATAGGGCACGCCTTTACGGCCGAGATAGTCTGGAAGAATATGTTCAGGAAAATCCGGTTGCTTCTGATCTAGGTTCACTGCAATTAACGTAAAGTCTATTGGGGCAACTCTTTGTAGATGAAGTAACAAGTCCAACATGGCGTAACTGTCTTTACCTCCAGACAGGCACACCATGATGTGATCACCCGCTTCGATCAAATTGTAATCGACAACTGCGCGGCCGCACTGACGTTGAAGCCGTTTGGCTGTAGGAGTAATTCTGGACACGTCGGATTAGCCAGGCGAAAGGAGGTCTACAGTGTAAAGCAATGCATGATGTTCTCTGTACTTAAAGTATTGGGTTGCAAGTAGATCTTGTCCTGAGCTTAGACTAATAGGCTGTCAGTGGAGTTACTTAACTCTGCTATAGTCCCCCTCGCTACGGACGGCAGCAAATGACCGAGTTTCGCAGGTTAATTTCTAAATGAAAATCCTGATCGTTGACGATCACACGCTCTTCAGGACTGGAATGGTCCATTTGCTGCAATCTTACGCCCCTCCGCCCGAAGTAGTTGAATCCGAAAGCTTGCAGAGTGCCATTCATCTATTGGTCGCTGATTCCTCCATTGATATGGTGCTTCTCGATTTAAGTCTGCACGATTCAAATGGCGTGGATTCGCTGCTCCGTATGCGCGAGCATGTTCCTGAAACGTCTGTTGTCATTCTCTCTGGAGAGCATGACCCTGAGGTCATACGCGCGTGTATTGATCTTGGCGCTATGGGGTTCATAAGTAAGGCGGCAACCCATGATGAAATGCTTAATGCGATCAATCTTATCGTTGCTGGTGGCGTTTACCTACCTACGGATGTGATTGGATCTTTTACCCGCGTGACTCAATCTGTTGAGAGTAAAGATGAGGCTCTCTTGGCTTCGTTGTCTGACAGACAGCGCGAAGTCCTGACTTATCTTATACAGGGCAAGCCGAATAAAACAATTTCTGAAATTTTGAATATATCTCAGAACACCGTCAAAGCGCATTTATCTGGCATATTCAAGATTCTGGGTGCTAGAAACAGAACCGAAGCTGTGTACTTTGCAGCCCGTGCCGGTGTACCGATGGAATAAGCGGAAAGAAAGTTCTAACCCCTGAACGCTTGTAAGGCGAGTTGCTGCTGCACAGCATTGTGGACAGCACTCAGGCCAGAATTCCCGCCCAATTCCACTGTACAAAGTTCTCCTTTTGCAAATGCAGCATCAACTGAATCCACTATGAGCTGACTAGCTCTAGCTGCCGCTTGGCAATGGTGTGTATCAGCCAACCATTGCAGCAGCAGTGCGCCGGATAAGAACATTGCGGTTGGGTTCGCAACACCTTTACCGGCAATATCTGGAGCGCTGCCATGGCAGGGCTGAAAAACCGCGTGCTTATCACCGATATCGGCGGAGGGGGCGTAACCCATACCACCAATTAGGCCTGCTGCTAAATCCGATAAAATATCTCCAAACATGTTTTCGGTCACCATGACATCGTAATCCCAGGGACGTGTCAGCAAATTAAGTGACATGATGTCGACATACGCATGATCGAATGTCGGTATCTCACTTGTGTTACCTGTGGGCGTCTTCATTTTGTGCCGTTCGACAGCTTCATAAAATATTTTTCGAAAAAATGCGAAAGCAGGAAAAACGTTTGCTTTGTCGATGCAGGTAACTCGGCTCGCATTACGTTTGCTTGCCAGCGCAAGGGTTGCATCAAATAGTTTTTCACATATTCGCCTTGTGATTACCAAAGTTTCTTCAGCCTGTTCATCACCAATCATTTTTGATGGGGCTTGTGGTGCAAACAAGCCTTCAATGGATTCTCTTACCAGAACAAAATCAATGTGTTTCGCGCGCTCATCAGATAGTGGGCTTGGAACTCCTGGGATGCTTCGAACTGGGCGAATTCCTGCGTACAGCTCAAGCTCAAATCGAAGGTCTATCTGTGGAGTCAGTTCAGTACCGTCCGGGTACCTGATCTCAGGGTCTCCCATTGCAGAAAGTAAAATTGCATCTGCTTTACGCGCTGCCTCAACTGAGGACTTTGGCAATGCTTCCCCCGT
>JBLIIE010000167.1:0-10408 GCA_047634635.1 Granulosicoccus sp.
TGAGGTATTGACCAAGCTGAAAGTGCTGCAAAAGGTTCCCGAACACAATGATTGCGCAGACGTTTGATTGAGCGCAGGAAGTGTAGGAACACTTTTTCGTCAGGCTGTCGTTGATGAGTAACGACACTAGGAGGCTTGAAACAGATGAAGCATTGCTTATCAATTAATGCCCCCAGCCATTGATCTACTGTACTGGCGTTCGGAACATGGTAGAGCGTTGTATTACCTTCGACCCTCTCGTACACAAGAGACGTGCTGCTCCGCCAGTACGAGCTCAGGACAAAACATAGATTGAACAACGTTTAATTAAATTTCAAGTATTAATAAAACATTGTTTTTTTGCGTGATGCTCCAGTATTGTGAGACTCACAACGAGAATCGGTATACTCAATTCACTTTCAACGTGCAAAAGATGATGGGCCAACAAAGCGATCACGGCCGAGAAGGGCTCCAGGGGCTAATCCCAGAAATCGAATTGGCTCAATGTTTGAACTCATAGGAATCCAGCTGACCAAGCTGAACCCAGACGCAACAACCTCTAATATAAGATTCGGTGCACGGGCACTATGGTCAGATGTTCACGGCTTAGCTATGCTGCGATCATCCGATCAACTTTATCTGGACCCGACAAGCGATGACAAAGACGTTGTCGAAACGCTGGTTTTCAATTTCCTGAACAACTGGAAGCTACAATGAAATATCCTGGGCTTTCACTTATTCTGGTCGCCGCTCAATTTTTACTGATTGCCATGATGGCATCTCCGGTGAGTGATTTGATGTCAACCAGGACCACTGCCTTGATTGGCGCGTTACTAATGATTGACGGCGTCTATATTGCCGTATGGGCCCTTATTAGCATGCCTCGCGGAACCTTTCAGGTTATGCCTGAACCCGCAGCAAAAGCACAACTTACCCAGTCGGGTCCCTATCGCTGGCTTAGGCACCCCATGTATTCTGCTGTTCTTCTCGCAGCTCTAGGCGCAGCTATTAGTCACGCCACCCTCGGGCATTCGCTTATTTTCTTAGCGCTGATCATCATCTTGTTACTGAAGATTCATCGCGAAGAACAATATCTCCTCGCAAGATACGATGAGTACGCAGATTACACGACCAGAACAAAGGCTCTGATTCCATTAATCTACTAGCGAAATTACACTGGTATGATGAAACTAAACTCCTCAACTTACACTCAATATTTCCAACACTATGGCTATTGACGATCTTTGGTTCGATCCTTCACTTTGCTTTATAGCCAACGATTGGGTTGCCCCAAACAGCGGCCAGTATCTAGAGCTTACAAATCCTTCAACCGGATTAGCGTTGTGCCAAATTGCTCGTGGACAAAGTTCCGACATTGATCAGGCTGTAGACGCTGCAGATTTTGCATTAAATAACGAATGGGGACGATTAACTGCCCCTGAACGCGGTCGCATTCTGTATCGAATGGGTCAACTAGTCACTGAGAAAGCCGATCAACTTGCACAACTGGAATCTCTGGATGTTGGCAAACCATTAACACAGGCAAAAGCTGACGTGCTTGCACTTGCGCGTTATATGGAATTTTACGCCGGTAGTTGCGACAAAATTCATGGAACAACTATTCCCTACCTGGATGGGTATACCGTGTACACGCTGCGCGAACCTCACGGAGTAACCGGACATATCATTCCATGGAATTATCCCATGCAGATCATTGGACGCTCGGTTGGCGCTGCTCTTGCGATGGGCAATGCAACCGTTCTTAAGCCAGCCGAGGAGGCCTGCCTGACGGCTCTGGCCTTTGCAGACATCGCACGCGAAGCAGGATTGCCAGCAGGGGCATTGAATGTTGTTCCAGGATTGGGTAAAGAGGCAGGTGTCGCGTTAAGTTCGCACTCTGGCATTCAGCACATTTCCTTTACCGGATCAGTGGCGGTCGGAAAACTTATACAGGCTGCAGCTGCGGAGCATGTAGTGCCAGTCACATTGGAACTAGGAGGCAAGTCTCCTCAATTGATTTTCAGTGATGCAGACATCGATACGGCACTACCTTTTCTAGTTAACGCTGGAATTCAGAATGCAGGACAAACCTGCTCCGCATCATCACGCATTCTCGCTCATCGCTCTGTTTATGATGAAGTTGTAGAAAAAATGGCTGCTCGATATACAAATCTGCAAGCAGGAGATGCCTTAGCCAACATGGATCTTGGACCATTGATCTCAGAACGTCAGCAATCCCTAGTTAATAAATTCATTAAGAAGGGGCATGACTTAACAGTTGCAGCTACCGGCCAGATTAGCAACGAGGCAAGTGCAGGCGGTTATTACGTAGCACCCGTGTTATACAGCAACGTCACACCTGAACACCCCTTGGCTCAGGACGAAATATTTGGTCCCGTGCAAGTTGTTATCGCCTTTGATGATGAAGAACATGCAACTAGTATCGCAAACGGCACGGCCTTCGGATTGGTAGCCGCAGTGTGGACCAAGGATGGGGCGCGTCAGATGCGTATGGCTAGACGCCTAAAATCTGGCCAGGTATTTATTAATAACTACGGAGCAGGCGGTGGTGTCGAACTGCCTTTCGGCGGTTCAGGCTTATCTGGACACGGACGTGAAAAAGGCTTTGAGGCTCTATACGGGTTTTCCACAGTTAAAACAGTTGCTGCAAAACACGACTAATAGTCACACACTCCACTAAATTAACGGGTAGACAAAAATGACTGGAAGATTGACGGGCAAAACTGCGATAGTGACCGGTGGAGCATCCGGCTTCGGTGAAGGCATAGTCAAGAAATTTATAAGTGAAGGCGCCAACGTCATGATCGCTGACATAAACGAAGTTGCTGCAATAAATTTATCAAAGAGCCTTGGCAAACAGAGTGAAGCATTTCGTACTGATGTCAGTCAGAACAGCGATGTTGAAGCTTTAGTGGCTAGAACCTTATCCACATTCAACTCCGTAGACATACTGGTTAACAACGCCGGTGTTACTCATATGCCCATGCCAATGGAAGATGTGAGTGAAGAGGAATTCGACCGCGTATTTATGATCAATGCCAAGTCTGTATACCTTACGGCAAAGAATATCGTACCCATCATGAAAAGCCAGGGGCACGGAGCCATCCTTAATGTAGCCTCTACTGGTGGTGTTAGTCCACGACCCAACTTAAGTTGGTACAACGCGACAAAAGGCTGGATGATTACTGCAACCAAGACGATGGCAGTGGAACTCGCATCACAAGGCATTCGCGTAAACGCTATCAATCCTGTCGCAGGAGAAACTCCATTGCTAAAGTCGTTTATGGGTGAAGATACGCCTGAGATACGAGCGCGTTTTTTATCAACGATTCCTATAGGCCGTTTTTCAACCCCTGAAGACATGGGCAACGCGGCGTGTTACCTATGCTCCAATGAGGCTAGCATGGTCACTGGCGTGTGCATGGAGGTGGATGGTGGCCGCTGCATATAAACTATCGCGGCTATCAGGCCGCTATAATCAAATGACCGCCATATTGGCCCGCATTGTTGCAATCACATCAGCATAATTAGGCTCATTGAATATGGCACTACCCGCAACGAAGGTGTCAGCACCGGCGGCTGCAACTCGTGCAATATTTTCCACTTTGATGCCACCGTCCACCTCAAGGTGTATGTCACGCCCTGAGGCATCGATTATTTTTCGAGCAGCTTCAATTTTTCGATACGTTGATTCAATAAAGCTCTGGCCACCAAAACCCGGGTTAACACTCATTAGGAGGACAATATCAACCTTGTCAATAACCCATTCCAGAACGTCCAGCGGAGTTGCAGGATTAAACACCAAACCCGCCTTACAACCTTGATCCTTAATAAGCTGCAACGTTCTGTCTACGTGTGTTTCAGCATCTGGATGAAACGTGATCAGATCAGCTCCAGCGTTGGCGAACGCTAAAGCGAGATCATCAACAGGCTGCACCATTAGATGCACATCCAAAGGTACGGGAATACCTTCTGGAGTGACACAATGCGGCTTGATTGCGGCCGCAACAGCAGGCCCGATTGTTAAATTCGGTACATAGTGATTATCCATGACATCAAAGTGAATCCAGTCTGCACCAGCAGCAATAACAGAGCGAACTTCATCACCCAATGCGGCAAAATCAGCAGAAAGTATAGATGGAGCGATTCTGTACATAGTGAGTCCTTTTAAATACCGTAAACAACAAAGGGCGCATCCGACGTCAATGGCGACGTTTGCTGCCAAAGGATACTGCAACTTGAACTTTGAGTGCGTCACATATCGAGACGATAGGGTAAAATAACAGGATTAATCCTATCCTCTAGTTATTCGTGAAGCGTAAAGAACTCATAACCGGCAAATACAGGCGTATAGAATGATTGCAAGAGCTAGCCTATTGCTGGCAGCGCTATTACTGAGCCCTCAGTTGTCTGCTGATCAGAGTGTTGCTGACAAATACATCTCCAATGCCGAATTGGTTGGTAAAGCTCGTTTAAAAGTGTTTTTTTGGAGCGTATTTGATGCAAAGCTATACGCACAAAACGCCAAATTTAGCCCTGAACAGCCCTTCGCCTTGTCTCTGTCTTATTTAAGGGAAATAACAGGCTCCGAAATTGTCACCCAGTCAATTTCAGAGATGCAAGCTCAGAACCAGTACAGCAAAATAGAGTTGGAAGAATGGGAAGCCCAGCTCTCCGACATAATCCCGAATGTGGATTCCACAACCACGATAACGGGAGTCCGAGATCAGGCAGGCGCCACTTTGTTTTATAAAAACGGGGAAATTATTGGACAAATTAAAAACAGGCGATTTACGCAGGGGTTTTTCAATATCTGGCTCGGACCGAAAACGACCCAAACCAAGCTGCGGGCCCAACTTTTAAACTTAAAGTAGCGCCCCAGAGAATTGTCCCTGTTGTGACAACTCCCTACAGAGCATTGACCTTGGTGGCCCGGTCAGCATGATGGAGTGCATGACTAGCGAAGATGATCTGCCTACGAACGAAACCATACAGGCGTTATACATTGTGTTCACGGTGCCCATGTGTACCCCGATTCAAACGCACTGGGACAAGGAGAGAACCCTCAGTGGTTATATAATGTAAAATTTAGTGCCTTCCATCCCACATGATGACGAAGGCCCCATGTTCAATGAATCCTGGCAAGCTGAAATTTTCGCGATAACTCGATCACTTTACGAAAAAGGAGTCTTTAGCTGATCCGAATGGGCTGATCAACTCACTCGGAGCATCTGATCAGCGCAAAGTGATGGCGATCCGGATTTAGGTGATACCTATTATTTGTACTGGCTGGATGCACTGGAAAAAATCGTTGTAAGCAAAGGCATTGGTGCCCCAAACCAATTAAGTGTGCTTTACTCTGAGTGGGAAACGGCCGCCAGCGCAACACCCCATGGGCAGAACATCGAGCTGCCGAAGCGGACAATCCGATAGTTGACCAGTTTACAATTCGAGAATAGCAATGAGTAGCCCCAATAGTGACAAACTCGACAAAATAGTTGCCAGTGCCAGAGCAGCTTATGCAACACGGGAAAACGGGTATAGACAGCGCGCACTCAAGCTCTATCCTTGGGTGTGTGGACGCTGCATGCGGGAATTTGCCCAAGCCAATTTGCAAGAACTGACTGTGCACCATCGCGATCATGATCACGACAACAACCCTAACGACGGTAGCAATTGGGAATTACTGTGTGTGTATTGCCACGACAACGAACATCAACGTTATGTTGAGCAAGTGACTTTTGGAAAAGAGGACAAAGCACCTGTTGCCATGCACAATCCGTTTGCTGATTTAAAATCGCTGATAGATAAAAGCGATTAAAAAGACAGACGTAACTTGCTTAGAATAATACTGAGAGCAACATAAGAACGGTTGCTATAAGACCCACCATCCAAATCATTGAACGCCACGGAACCCAGGAAAAGACGTAAGCCGGCACATACAAAATTCTAGCGGCCAAATAAGCCCAGGAACACATAACTGTCAATGATGTCGACTTATCGGCAAGAATCACTGCAACAACGGCAATCGCAAACAGCAACAAAGCCTCAAAGTGATTATCTAATGCTCGTAACAGGCGCGCTGTCCGGACACTCATTTGAGATTCCAGTGAGCCCCCAAGCCGACCTTCATCGCGCGGTGAAAGCGTTTTACCAACGCCCAGCTCCAGGTTCGCAGGTACCGCCATGAGAATCAATTGTACGACTTGCAGGAGAGCGGCTAAAACAAGAACAAATATTTCCGTGGATATCATAATCTAGCTCAGTTGAATTGAGCGCAATGTGTAGCGCAATCTAAAACATAACAAAACTGACGCAACAGTTAATCCGGTGACCAAGCCGACCCACAAACCGTAAGCCCCCCAATTAAGAACGTGTGCGCAAAAAACACCAAAACCAAATGCAATAACCCAGTAGGAAAACGCATTGATCCACATAGGTACTCTTGTATCCTGAAGACCTCTCAACATGCCTATTAACATTATCTGAGCACCATCAGATAACTGAAAGAGGGCACCAAGAAGCAATAGATTCCCTGCGAACTGTTTAAGCTCCGGGTCCTGTGTATAGATACCCGCAATATCGTATCGAAACAGAATGAGTAACGAAGCTGTTGTCAAGGCCATACAAATTGATAGAATCAGACCGCTAAGAATTCGCAATCTAACCGGTGCCAAACTGTTCAGCACAGCAGCTCTGCCTATTCGAGCAGTTATTGCAAACGACATACCCAAAGGCAACATATAGCAAAAAGCAGAAGCACTAATAGCTATTTGATGGGCCCCTGATTCAATGATTCCAATCATGCCCATCTGAATGGCGGTGGCAACAAACAATCCAGCCTCAAACAGCATGCCGAAGAAAATAGGCGTCGATAACGACAGCATAGGTTTGATATGAAGCCACTGAGGTCTATCGAACTTTGAAAACAGCTCAAACCGTTTGAACCGACGCCCTCTTAACAACATAAACAGAACGATAGCCATACCTACATTAACAAGTGAAGTTGCCAGGCCAATACCAAATAAGCCAAGTTTGGGTAGACCAAACCAACCGAGTCCCAGGCCCAAATTCCCCAGTATGTTAATCAGGAGCCCAAGCGCGGTGACCACCAACACAGGACGGGTCAGACCGGTTGCCTCGCACACATTTCTACAGGCCATGACTAGTGCAAAGAACGGCAAGCTCCAACAAGCTCCCAGTAAATACTCTCTGACTAAAGGTGGCAAGCCGGCAGCAAATGGAAATTGATGAACACTGCCTGCAATTAACAGCAGAAGGATCATTGCAACAAAACCGGTCAGCAAACCTAACCACACACCTTGTCGAAAAACCGTCCCTACATACACTTTGCGTTTCTGTCCTATCAAGCGAGACAGAATTGGTGATAGACCAGCCATCAAACCGATACACGATAACGAGACCACAAACCACAAGCTGCCTCCAATACCGCCAGCAGCAAGCTCAGTCCCCCCAATTCGCCCAGCTACAACAGCGTCAACCAAGCCATTACCCATCTGCAGTAGCTGCGCACCGATCAGAGGAATACCTAACCGCAGGGTTCGGCGTATATCCGCCCGCAATGCCGAGTGCCCAAGACAGGACACTAGGGATCCTCGTCGCTCAATTTGAGTGTAGCTTGCAGTCAAAGGATTGAATTCTTACAGGAAAGGTTGTTTTCAGCTATCACTGAGTTCTGAGCACGATAACGGCCCAGTTTGCTAAGTAGCTGGCGTGAGTGTAAAGGCTAATCAAACCCTTGTGGCGATGGCTTGATGATATTGTCAGGGTTGTACAGATATGGCACTTTGAAGTGCCTATAAAATCATTAGAGCCGGATTTCAGCAAATGAGTGCCACCACGCCTTCCAGCTCGAAATACGAAAATCTTCTCGATGAAGAAGTTTGGGCCTTTATCAGGAAAACTAATAGCTTCTTTCCAGCAGATGCAACGGCCCTGTCAATTGACGAACAAAGGGCGTTGTACAACGAAATGTGTAACGCTTTTAAAAAGCAACCTGAACAAGCAGTGCAGCGTTCAGACTACCTGATTAGCAAACGCGATGTGCCTGTTCGAGAATACAGGACAGTATCAGGCAACAATAACCTGCCTGTAGTTGTCTACTATCACGGTGGTGGTTTCGTTGTAGGCAATCTGGATTCTCATGATGATGTATGCGCCACGATTTGCGCATTTACTCAGTTTAACGTCATATCTTGCGAGTACAAATTGTCACCAGAGTTCAAACATCCCGAAGCGTTCGATGATGCCTATGCGGTGTTCCAAGGTGTTGCCATGAATACGACACAACCTGTTCTTGTCATAGGCGACAGCGCTGGAGCGACACTTGCGGCCAGCGTATCTGGAAAGGCCAGGCATTGCGAAAAACAGGTGGCAGCACAGATTCTTATCTACCCCTACCTCGGTGGCCCTACAGAAAGCGGCTCGTGTGTTGAGCATGCTGAAGCTCCGATGCTTTCCACTAGTGATGTGAAGTACTACGACCAAATGAGAATTGACCTTAATAAACCACACCCTGACGACGAAACATTCGCTCCACTGTGGACTACCGACTTCTCCAAACTACCACCCACCGCCATATTCTCAGCTCAGTGCGATCCTCTCTGCGACGACGGAGTAATCTATGCACAAAACATTCGTTTGGCTGGAGGCCAGGCGCATTGCACTATCGAGCCTGGATTAGTTCACGGGTATTTGCGTGCTCGCCACAGCACCGCAAGGGCGAAAGAGAGTTTTGAACGTATTTTGCTGGCAATACAATCTTTGAGTAATAGTCAGTAGGGTTTGATTTTCATTTGTCAGGTACGCGAACTTTCAAACTCACGCCAGGCAGCCTTTAGTTTTTCCAAATTGAATCCAGGCTGAGAGGCAGGCTCAAGAATTATTTGCTCTGAGGCAAACAGCACCTCAATAGACGCCTCAAGCTTCGGTAAAACCTCAAGTGGGATAACCAAGGCTCCATGCTTATCAGCATGAACCAGATCGCCCTGCTTCACCTTCAAACCAAAGATCTCGACGTCACCACCAAGCTCTCGGACATGAACGAAGCCATGACTAGGGCCAATCGATCCGGCAATGACCGGAAATCCTTCAGCCATATCATCCAGGTCCCGCATGACACCGTTAGTTAATGCACCCACCAAACCCAGCCCTTTATGCACTGCGGTGTGCACTCCGCCCCACCACGCACCGATACACTCTGGGTAGTCAACGTCTTCGATAACAGCTATTCGAGGATCACGACCTTGTGTCATGTGCTCGAAATACGCGAGACGACGAGCCTTGATGACGTCTGGTGATTCTGTTGGAGGGTGAAGAGCAGCAATTTTTGCGGTCTGGGCATATCCCACCATAGCTGGTAATTCCTGAGCTGATGCCAGCATAGTGCTACGAGTAAACGCCGAAAATCCCCTTTTTTTCTGTGCAACCTCAATAGCATTACAAACGGTAGGCGTGTCTACTGATTTCAGTAACGCTAACAGGCTATCGGGCAATTCAGGTGTTTTCATTTTTGGATATCTAACCGATACAGTAAATGTAAGCTATGAATTTACAGAAACGCTGTACAAAACGAATTCTGACCTTGGTGAATAATGATCATATATTTTCCTAGCACGCTCGTTTCCTTCCTGGGTTAACCAACGTACATTCGACCATTGCCTGTCCTGAGCAACACGGAAAACGTGATCAATCAACGCCCTACCAAAGCCACCACCACGCATCTCAGGATTCACATACAAATCACTGAGATAACAGACTTTTTCTCCACTTAGCGATCGGTGCATGAGCTGATATTGGACAAAACCTACACATTCCCCCTCCTCCGTGACCGCAACATCACACCAGAAGTCTTCGTCATCATCGTGTATCCAGGACCAGGCTTGAGATTCAGCCTGCGGTGGCAAATCAACGTTATAGAAAGCTGCGTAGTTTTGGAACAGCTTGCACCATAGTGATTTTTCAGCCTGGTCAACTGTACGTATCTGGAATGTCATAGCTATGCTTCTTCTTGAGACGACAGCTCGGCTTCAATACGCTCTCTAACAATATCATCAGCGACTTCGGACAGCAAAGAATCTCTGTACTGTTCCCATCCGGCCTGATCAAGCAGCAAAATTATTGAGTGAAGAGCGCTGGCATTGAAAAACGGGTCTGCAATTTTTCGAGCCTTCGCGACGCAGCCATCAACTATGTGTCTAAATTGTCCACGCTCATAGTCATCGTCAAGTTGCTCCAGATAGAATTCAGCATAACGACAGCGGGCCATCACCCATTGCAACTGTTTGGCTTCTTCTATATTTTCCTCAGGTTCCCCATCATCCGATGCGCCTGACTCCAGATTACTCATTGTCGCTGGAAGTGACTCACCAGAGCGACTGATCGTTAG
>JBLIIE010000168.1:0-10377 GCA_047634635.1 Granulosicoccus sp.
ATCAGTCAATCAGGGACAGTCACTACGCCAATTACGTATCCGTCATTGCAGCTAGGTACTCAATCTCAGGAAAGCATTCTGGAAGGGCAAGCACTCACTTTTCAAGTCACCAATGCTAATCGTATTGAGCTGGTATCCAATAGCGGAGACGCTGACTTATACGTGTATCGGGATGATCAGCTCAGCGACGAGATTTGCCAATCTAGAAATAGAAGTTCTACTGCCGATTTGTGTGAAGTTTTTGTTAATGGAATGCTATATGCTCAAGTGCGTGGGTTTACAGATGCTACGTTCACACTCATAGCTGATGGTGAATCAAGCAGGCCTAACGATGATACGATTGAGTTAGCGTTAGGTGTTCCTGTCACTGATTCCGTTGGTGCAAATGATCGAGACATCTACCAAGTCAACGGTGGAGGTATCGTCGAATTGGAATCGTTGACTGGTGACGCTGATTTATTCGTATTCAATGGCCTGGATTTAACAGCGGGAACTCTTGTCTGTTCCTCGACCGCCACGCCTGAGCAATCCACGATGGATCGCTGTAATATTCCGGCGACACAGAGCACCTATTACGTGACTGTTGTTGGATATACAGCTGCTAGTTACTCTTTAGTTGCGCGATCCACAGTATCTGCAAGTGCAATTAGACTAACTCCGGGACAATTGATAAGCGGAGACGTTACAGCGGGTAGTTTTCACTACTATCTGGTATCTGGAGTAGAGTCCGTTGTACTCACATCGGTTACTGGCAATGCAGATTTACGCGTTACCTCGGATCCTGAGTTTCAAGAAAACGGAACCAGTTGTACTTCGGTGGAGTTTAGTTCAGATTCGCTCACTGATAGCTGTACTGTAACCAATGGCAGCGAGCACTATATTCTAGTCCGCGGTGACACTGATGCGACGTACACGATCATAGGTAATGCTGGGAATACAGCGCCAGCAAGTGATGATCCTAATGCGCCTATTCCTGTCAGTGCTGGTCACAAGCTTGGTGCGGCTGGTCCCTTTGGTTTGTTGTTACTAGTAGTGTTTGTTGGTTTTCGTGTAACAAAAAGGGGATAGATAAATGAGGCGTATTTTCTACTCGAAAATAGTCGCATTAGTCCTAGATGGATTATGTGCGTCCTGTTTGTCATATGGGCAGTCAGTCCAGAACACGTTGGATGTGGAAGTATTGAGCAAACAAGCACTCAGTGTTGGAATTGAAAGTGGAGATACACAATTAGTTTTTTTTACGTGGTGAGATTGAGTCGGGTACTCTGAATACTGTCGTTAGCCAATAGGTAGTGTCTGACTAAAAAAGAGTAGGGCAAATACGGGATAGTTAAGCCCGATTACAAACAGAAGCCTTTTCGTCCAAGGGTGTTTTGTTTTTTCCACAGGATAGCGATGAGTGCTAGTCCAAAGACGCACTCTATCGATACCCAAAAATTCGCGATTAGGTTGAATTGTGTTGCGTCGTTTGAGCTAGTTATCACCGAGACGGCCAATAAAACAGGAGTCTGTGTGTTCAATAGAAGTCAATCCGTGGCGAATGCCTAACTAGTTGGCCTCATGGGCCTGAGCTCTAGTGCCCAGCTAAGAATATATGTAATCAGCCTGATTCTGAATTGTGAGTGTTTTTTTGCACAGTTTCGCTGTTGAAAACAGGGTGTTTCTCACTATTTGATGGAATTATCTGATTCGTTGCAATCAAACAGCAGTCTCGTTCGTTTTATCTTTACAGACCATTTTATTCGTCTCAGGGTGTAAATATTGTTGTGTTTTTACGCAGTTCCAAGCAAGCAATCGAGACGCTGATTCAAGCGGGCTATCGTTATGCCTATGCCTTACAAAACGATTCAGGTGAGGCACAAGGTCTGGTTCATGATGCCTGGCTGCGTGCATCGAAGTCAGTGATGGGAACACCGGACAAGGCTCTACTATTTCGATGCGTCCGCAATATACACATTGATCAGTATCGACGATCTCAACATGTTCAATTTCGTTCGGTAGATGATTTTGGCAGAGATGTGGGTGATCAAACTGGAGCGTTTGATGTGGTAGAAGTTCCAGATGCTCAGCTTCAAAGCGCATTGGCAACGTTGCGAGAGGCTGAGCGAGAGGTATTGTTCCTCTCTGTTGTAGAGGGATATACGGCTGGTGAAATCGCTGAGCTAATAGGTAGTACGCGCGGCACAGTGCTAAGCCTTATTCATCGAGCGCGTTTGAAGTTGAAAAACATCATGACTGAAGATAATGTGACCCTGTTTGTTAGTAAAGCTGGGAGAGTCAGGCATGACTGAGATCGATGATCGATTGCGACACTATTACCGAAGTCTCCAGCTCAACGAGGCTGGCCTACAAGACATTGCACAGTATGACAACGGCCGAGCCCGAGCCAGTGGAGTGTTTGCCTCTTGGCGATTAGGGGGAGTTACATGGGTTGCTGCAGCAGTGCTGTTGCTCTCTGTTAGTGTGGGGATTCATGAGTACGGCACGCACTCTGAACGTACGTACCGAACATTGAACGAAGCCGCAATGAATCACTCCACCAGGTTACAAATGGAATTTGAGGCTAGCACTATTGTCGAGATTGACCAGCACATGCTGCAGTTACCCTTCAAGGTTAAGTTGCCCACTGAATTCAATAAGCAATACAGCGTTCTGGGAGCCCGATACTGCACTATAAGCGGTGAATTAGCAGCTCATGTGAAATTTATAGATCATGAAACTGATAAGCAAGTCAGCTTGTTTATGACTCGGTCAGTTGATGATTTACAAAAAATTAATGCCACTAGAGAGCAAGTTAATGGAGTCAATGTCTCGTTATGGAACGAATCGGGATTGTTCTACGCGATGGCCAGTCGCTCTCCCAATATTCCCTAAAGGTTGTGAGCATGACGGTGGAAAAATTCAGCATTCGTAAACCTAGTGTTGATTTAACTGTGCTGGAGGTGCTTGATCGCCGACGTTTCTTGCAGTTAGTGGCTGTCGGTGGCGTCAGCGTTGTCGCTGGATTGTTGAGTAAATCGGTGATGAGTCAGGCAACACCTGGCATCGAAGGATACAAGGCCCCAGAGTTGACGATGGATTACTGGATAGATGGGGAGGGCAAGCGAGGCCAATTCTCAGTCTTGGAATCCAAGGGTAAGTGGGTTTTTCTGAAGTGTTTTCAGAATTGGTGTCCGGGATGCCATAGCAGTGGATTTCCTACATTAAAAGCATTCTCTGCTGAGTTTTTCGGTCATCCGAAGGTTGCTATTGCAGGGATACAAACCGTTTTTGAGGGCTTTACCTCTAACACTCAGGACGCTGTGCGTGAATTGCAATTGAGGTATGACTTGCCCATCACGATGGGGCATGACCCCGGCGATCGTGAAACACACGAAGTCCCAACCACCATGCGCAACTATAGAACTGGTGGTACCCCCTGGCTGATTCTTATTAATCCTGCAGGTGTCGTTGTTTACAACGGATTTCATGTTGATGCACGCAAATTGATTGATTACGTCGGAGCTCAGATCGCTTAGAGGTGCGGCCTGACTACAAGCGTTAAAAATTTAAATTATCAAAAAAGGACAAAGATTCCAATGAACAAACGCGATTTTTTATTGGGCAGCGTAAAAATAGCAGCTGTTGCATCTATTTCAACAGTAGGAATAATAAGCGCTGTACGAGCTCAAGCCTTGCAGGGCTATCAATTAGTGAACCCTCCTTTAAACACACGTAGCATTGATAAAATTGAAGTCCTTGAGTACTTCTGGTTCGGTTGTCCACACTGTTTTGCCTTTGAACCCAGTATTAATAAATGGATTGAAGAAAAACCTGACTACGTTGATTTTGTCCGTGAAGCTCCGCCATTGAATCCTGGTTGGGAACCGCACTCACGTGCATTCTATGCGGCTAAAATTATGGGAGTAACTGAGCAATTTTTCGAACCTATGTTCAATGCTATTCACCTGGATCGTCGATCACTGAGAAGTCCTGATAATATTGCAAAGTTTTCTGGTGAGCTTGATATCGACGCAAAGAAATTTCGTAAAACCATGGATTCCTTTGCTGTCGACACGCGAATGAAAAAAGCAATGCAAATGGCCCGGGCATCCCGAATTAGTGGTGTACCTTCCGTTGTAATTAATGGAAAGTATTTGACAGGTGGTTCTCTAGCTGGAAGCCATGAAGGGATTCTACGAGTGATTGACGAGCGGGTCGCTGAAGAGTACGCGCAACTTTAGAGCACAGGAGACGGATAAACCATGAAACAAATAAATCAAAAAAAACAGAGCTCAGCCTCAGAGTCTGCGCTGCAAAAATTGGCGCAACTGCCGGTAACACAAAGACGCCGATTCATTATTAAGTCTGCAGTTGCGCTAGGCGTGTTTGGAGTGGCTGCAGGGGCTATATCTGGGTATGACGCACAGAAAAAGGAACTACATGACTTGACTGCAATTGGAGCTGGCAAGCCTGTGGTTGTCCAGATACACGACACGAGCTGTCCAATATGCCGACGCCTCAAGTCTCGTGCCGTCAATGTTCTCGAAGGGCAATCACGAATAGAGTATCGCATTGCTGACATAGTTACGGTTAAAGGGCGTGCCTTGCAGGAGAAGTACGGTGTTCAGAAAACCACACTTCTATTATTTGACGCAGAAGGTGAGCATGTAGATACTGTCTATGGGCTGCAAACCATAGAACAGATAGAGAGCTTGTTGGCACGGAACTTCCCGCCACAGGCCTAGGACTGCCTCCTAGTCGGTCACGTGGGTAAATTCAGCGACACATGAGCCGATTAGCTCTTGTGGTCTTTTGGGCTTTCCCTAGGATATTGGTAACAAAATCGATAAGCCCAAAGCGTCTAGAGCCGTTGCTTCAGCCTGTCGTCAAGACTTACTCTTTTGTATAACATGCTGTCTAGGCTGAACCAGTAGTTCGTTTATAATTGCGCGATCTGGAGATGTCAGCATACTTTTCACAGCATGGGCAACGTCTTCCGCGTGTAGCGCATGGGCCTCATCGGGTCCGGGTTCAAAAGACAATGCATCGAAGAAAGATGTTCTCACAGAGCCTGGTTGTACGATACCAACATGACAGTTTGCAGACGCAACCTCATGACTCAGTGCCTGTGCAACTCCTCGTAGTCCAAATTTCGCGGCACTGTATAGCGAGCCATAGCGTGCACCTTGTAATGCACTGGTTGATCCGATGAAGACGATGTCACTTCGATCACACTTGCGAAGAGTTGGGATACAATTGCGAGCTATACACAAAGGGCTAATGAGATTCAGAGCAATACTTTGTTGAATTTGGGTAGGTGAAAAATTCTCCAAAGATCCAATGTCACCGCGACCCGCATTACACACCAATGCACTGATGTCATGTGCGGACAACACACGTTTAACTGCACAGTTCGTCGCGTTTAGATCAGATAGATCCACAGCGATATGCATATTCGTTGGTAATGAAATCAATGGAGGCGTTCTAGACAAGGAAATGGTACTAAACCCAGACTCGCCCAGTAATTGGCAGCAGGCCAAGCCAATTCCTCGGCTACCACCGGTGATAAGCACGTATCTGTTTTTAGTCATTGATATATATCAGTTGAATCATCTTTGGGTCCTATATCTAGCTGCACGGGAAAAATTGATCAGCACGAACGACAGTATTCAATTGTGTGAAGCAAAATTCACGCATGGCTGTTTCTGATTTTTCTGGATACGTCATCATGCCGTCGCGTAAAGCGAGAGGTGCTGCAAGCAGTTTTGATTCTGGATACATTCGCACTAGTTTTCTATGGAATCCCTTAGGTAGTCGAAATACACCCAGACTCACCGAGTGGACTTGGGTCATGTCGATAGCTGCAAACACCTGGCTAAAAAAATGCTCGTAAAGTTCTTCAAAATTATCTGAGTATAATAAAGGGTCAAATCTTAACCCTATCTTCCAACCCTGTGCTTGCAGACTAGCGAGTGCGTCCAGTCGCTTTTGCAATGAAGGGGTACCGTGTTCCTCAGCTTTGACGATAGCTTCTGGCGACAGACTGTACGCTACGACGACATTGGGAATAGCTGGTCGATGAAGCAACGGTCGTATTTGTGTACTTTTCGTACGAAGCTCCAGCCAGGCCTTGGGCAATTGCTCAAAGTGATCGAGACAGTCGTTTACAAAATGGGTAATGGGTTCTAGTGCTAATGAGTCGCAGTCATACCCTGAAAAATACCAGCTAGGACTGTCGTGCTGTTCCGTCGTACGAGAAATGTCTTGAAGAAATTCTTCAGTATTCACGAAAACAACGTAGTTTCCGGATTGGTACATGCCTTGAAGAAAACAATAGCGACAGTCGTAGATGCAATTAAGCATATGTGAAAAATAGTAGTTATATTTTCCACCTACATGATATCCAGGAGGTGTCGGGTGTATGAACTTTCCATTCTTGCGAGCGAGAATCAGGCTGGGATTCTTTTTTTGCTCTCTGAAATTCTGTGATCGAGAGTTGAAAACATCAGAATGTTTTTTTATAGGAATGATTCGCGCTTTGGGGTAGCGGGAGCAAATTCTCAAGGTGCGTGGATGCTCCGCTACATCGTGCTCAACGTAAATAGAATCCATTAGCTGGCATCTCCATACATCAATGGTAAGTCCGCGTTGGTGGTTCTCAACTTCTTTATAAGCTGTGAGGCGTTGGGCGCACTAAGAAGCTGTGAGGCTTCTGGTAACTCTGCCATCAAAGCACAATGTTGTTGAAGGAGTCTGAGTAACTGATGTTTTTCGGTAGCTGTATGGTGAATGGTTGCGACAATGTTCTCATGTAACGCAAGTATGCTTGTAGAGTGGGTTTCGGTGTTTCCAGTATCTGCAAGCCACTTAGCGATGCTTTGTACAATGGGCACTGTTGATTGCATTAGCGTTGTTACTATTGATGGTTTGAACAATTCGAATGGTGAATCAGCGTTGTCAGAGACCACCTTTATAAACTGAATGGCATCTGTTGTTAAATAATTAGAGGCGGCACTCATTATTCCTGACGCTTCCATATCGAAAAGCATCTTTGATTGATACTCAGTTGAAGGTCTATCTAATGTTTCAACGGCGGAGGTTGGAATCGAGTCCACAATTCTTTGTGGGGGTAAATGGGGATACCATTTTTCACCGCTACCCAGATCCTTTACCTGATGGGCCAGGAAGGTATCTCCAATTTTGGTGTTGCCACCTGCGATTCCGGCATTAATGATTGCCTTGATATCTTGCCTAGTGTGGAGTAACGCGCTTACTGCCGTTGCCGCTTTCAGCTTTCCAAGGCCAGTTTGCAGTAAAAGGTATTCCGAGTCTCCATATAGACGCCAGCCATGGTCTAGAATGGGTTTCAAGTTGAGCGCGTCTATAAACACCCGGGATTCGGCAGGAAGGGCAGTGACTATGCAGATGGGGTTCATTCGGATAGTGTAGCTTTTGATGGCCTTAAGTAGGTCAATGCTGCACAAGGTTGTTACTTAATCTCGACACAGGACAGAACATGCTGATTTCCAATCTTGAATTACTGCCTGGTCGCCTGATTCAGCGACATCTTGGCCTTGTACAGGGCAGCTCCGTTCGCTCTAAGCATGTGGGGCGAGATATTGCTGCATCGATAAAGAATATTTTTGGTGGAGAGCTCAAGGGCTACACTGAGCTGCTGTCCGATTCTCGAGAGGAGGCCACGGAGCGAATGATAGAGCAGGCAAAGTCGCTGGGAGCCAATGCTGTGCTCAATATTCGTTACAGCACCTCAAGCATTGCGGCGGGTGCGGCTGAGATTTTTGTGTATGGTACCGCCGTCGTCCTGAACGATGAGTAGCTCTCTGCTTCAAGTTCTTGGTGTCGTTCTTCTGCTGGTTCTGGGGTATTTGTTCGGACGAGTAGCCGAACGGCGTCATTACAAACAGATCATAAAGCGGGAATCTGAGACACAACACCTGCCAGTAGTAGCTTCACGATACCCACCAGTGGACCGAGAATATACTCAGCGGCTGGTTACGGGCAATGTGGTCATTGCATCAGATTACTTCAAAACATTTCTGGCAAACTTGATCAATATTTTTGGTGGCAGGGTCACCCCCTTTGAATCCATGCTGGATCGGGCGCGCAGAGAGTCGATTCTGCGGATGAAAGACGAGGCTATTCAGATGAAGGCGGCGTATGTATTCAATATAAAATTCGATACCACCCGTATTGCCACTGGGAAAGTGGCAGCGATGGAAGTCGTCGCATACGGGACCGCCATGATTCCTGTAGGAACATCTGAAGATATAGAGGCCATCTGAGTGCAAGCCCGGTAGATCGATTCATGGAATATCACAACAAGCTTCCACCAGAGGGCATCAACACCACTCGTGTTCATCCCCTGACGCAGTTTTTGCAATTGGCTATTGGAGCCTTAGTGTTGGTCGTTTTGTTGGTGGCATTGCTTCAGGTATCTGGTTCATTTTTAGCAAAACGCATCCCGTTTTCATTTGAAACCGCACTCGTTTCAGAGCTGGATAGCCCGTTTAGTAGGGGTAATCAACACCCAGAGATGAGAACATATCTCAACAAACTTGCCCAACGCCTATCTGCTGATATGTCTTTATCAGAAGGTATGTCTGTAACGGTCCACTACGATCCAAGTGATGTTTTCAATGCGTTTGCAACTGTCGGTGGCAACTTGTTTTTCTACAGGGGGCTGCTTGCGGCTATTCCTGACGAAAACACGTTGGCCATGGTGATGGCCCATGAAATAGCCCACGTGCTACACCGGGATCCCATAGCCGCGATGGGCGGGGGCGTTGCTAGCTCAATAGCGCTATTGGCTCTGACCGGCAGTTCAGGTATAGCGGGTAGTCTTCTTACTAATGCCGGCGTGCTTACTAGCGTACAATTCAGTCGCAAAATGGAAATTGAAGCTGATCGAGAAGCACTTCAAGCGTTGTATGCAAGCTACGGTCACGTCCACGGAGCCGCAGAATTATTCATGCTGTTCAGTGAAGCCCGCGATGAGGCAACCGATACAGATCCCGGCTGGTTAGAAAAATTCCTGAGTACCCATCCTTTGGATCAAGACCGCATTGATAACACCAAATTGATCGCATCCAGTGAGAATTGGCCTCTGACGGGTGAGATCACACCGTTGCCCAACGACTTTCATCGCTGGTTGAATGTCAATTAAATCGAATGTGTTCGAGTTGCCAAACCTATGACTCAGCGCTTATCCAGCGATCAATCAGAAATCGTGCTATGGAATCCGGGCGTGGCAGCTTGTTGCCCGCAACATCGTCACCCCAATTGCTAAAGCCTTTTAGTTGCTCACGCGTGAACCACTGAGCATCGGCAATTTCATCCGGATCACAGCGGATATCCGTTGTGGTGGCAACTGCTTCAAAACCCAGCATGATTGAGCGTGGGAATGGCCAAGGTTGAGAGGCGACATAACGGACATTCTTAGTGTGGACTGAAACTTCTTCCAAAACTTCGCGTTGCACTGCAGATTCAAGGCTTTCACCTGGCTCGACAAACCCTGCTAGCGTTGAAAATACGCCATCTGGCCAGTTGGGGCTTCGACCCAGCAGACACAACGGTTCTCCGCCGCAAAGTGGTGAATACGTTACCAGCATAATTACCGCAGGATCAGTGCGTGGAAATGCAACATGGTTGCAGTCTGAGTGAGTGCATTTTCTTACATGCCCGCCATTAGTCGTACTCATAGAGTGTCCACAGCGGGTACAAAAAGCGGTATTCGAGTTCCAGAAAATCAAACCGCGAGAGTAGGCTAGTAGAGACCCATCCTGAGATGACAAAGCAGGCCCTGTTTGCCTTAAATCTTTAAACTCCCCCTCTCTTAAAGTACTGCTCCTGTCTTTTGCTAGACCTGACAGTACGATGGAATCCGCTTCATTTAATGCTGATATGTCAACTGCAAAAAATGGAATTTCGTCCTCTAATCCTAGAAATATACTCTGACCTTTCGGTACTGAGTCACCAGGTTCGAGAAATAGGGCCTGTGGTGGTTCATTCGAGTCGATTTTTGTCACCAGCGAAAGGTTATTCCACACCGGTACTATTCGTGCATCGCTACGTTGCCAGAACGCATCTAGTGCATCTTGGTCCTTGCGGACATGATCCGCGCGGTCCAGCGTGTCCTGTGTATAAAACATGGTGAGTCAATCTGCAATTAGTTGACTAAAGTATACGAGGATGCGAATACACTCTGTGTAAAGAATTGCCTATACGTCAATATGAATGTTGATCGTACAAAATTTTGTCACAAGAAACTCACCTTTTAGAATATGAACTTTTATTTTTTGGCACCACTGTTTTTAGGTCTTTTGACTAATTGGGCGCCCACGCTGTTATTTGCTGCTGATGAAGGTTCAAATTCGT
>JBLIIE010000169.1:0-10355 GCA_047634635.1 Granulosicoccus sp.
TCTGGCGCTTAGCATTAATGATGTTGACGCTGGAGAGTTTGATGCAGCCTTGGCCGACATCACTGCCAGTGATCTCACCGGCGGCGCTGAGGCTGTGGTTGTAGTGAGTTTGTTTTCGAGTGAAAACGAGATAGTCAGAACGGTTCGTCGAATAGTACCGGCTTATGCCAATAGCGAAAACCTGACCGTATCGTTACTTGCGCCACGGCTGGCTGAGATCACTTTTAATGGGGATATTTTGATCCGGCGTTTGGGGCACTACCTCGTTTGGCGCAATGGTGTGCCCATAGGCCGCGCTTTGAGTGGTGCAGACAACTATATTGATCGGGATATGGAGCTTGGGACTACCTATTCGTATTACGTCACTCCAGACTACCTGTACGACGAGTCCTTAGATGCCACCTTGATGCGCGTTAGTCCGTTGTTGCAACGCCAGAGTAATAGTGCGAGCGTGACGACGCCTGAGTTTTGAGGGCATCTTAGGAATCTGATGCTTGGCAATACGCTGATGACGCCGGGTGAATTAGGCAGAAAATGAAGAGATTTGGCTTTCTTTGGGCCAGGAAACACCCAAGAAAGCCAGTTCTTACCCATCAATGTAAAAAAAGTTCGATTTGGCTAACATTGTGCGTTGCTAAATGCTCTTTAAATGAATAAACTTACCGGCTTCGAGTGACGCAGTAAGTAGTTCAGCGTTTCGATCTAGGAGTCTGGTTTAAACAGCCCACTCCGCAGGTAGTACAGGCTTCAAGCCTGATAGGAAGTCACAGTGCCGGCATAGCTCAGTTGGTAGAGCAACTGATTTGTAATCAGTAGGTCCCGAGTTCGACTCTTGGTGCCGGCACCATATAGATCAATCACTTAAACTCTTCCAAAGACATTTTTTGTAGACATACTCAGTGATTTAGACGTTTTTTAGTCACGTTGTCTAAAAAAACCGGCTAAACAGTCACCTGCAGATTTACATTTGATGTCGGATTTGTCTCTGACGGACTCAAATATCTTCGCGATATATTCCACACGGTTTTTTTCAGCGCTATCGATACTTTCTGCTGACTAAGGCTTTGATCAAAGAAATTCACTTTGGGGTGGATTGCGACAGTGACACTTGCGACTGGCGCGACACTTAGCTGGCTTAGCTCGCGAAGACACACTCTGTAAAAGTTCTTCATACTCTGGACTGAATTCGTTTCAGTCGTCATCAGTTCTATATCCATCCTGCGCACTATATTGTCTTATAGCAGCGCGTTGGGATTCAGAAAATGCAGCTTTCTGTCTCTAGCGTACATGTGACCTATCCGGCTGGGCTGTACAGCAGTGACTGATGACGTTGCCACATGCGACGAACCAGCGAACAGAACAGTGAATTGCAGAAATTCACCGGATAGCGGAAAGCCACGGTGGACAATGCCTGAGCAGCGAATAACTCAATCAGAGTACGCACCTGGAAATTGAATGTCCCATTGCGCATCTAACGAAATCTGAAAGTAGGACCCGCGATTGCTGGCTGGTCAAATGATAGAACGACCCAGCAGGGACCTCGGCGATTTGAATTCGTATGGGGTCCCCATTAAGCTATCCAAGACGCTCTCATCACGACCGCGATACGCCCGACAGAGCATCTGTGAGGCCGTGTATGCGGACATTGCGCTATGTTTTGCTAACTTCCTCGGTGTGCTTCTAATCAAATGTGATCCCTCTCAGGGAATGTTGTCATCGTGCAACTTATGCTTGTGGGAATAGTTTGGTGTGAGGCACCATATATGGCATCACAATTCCTTAGGGCGCTGGATCTCGCACTCGATCTACCCAGAACTCCGCGTGAGCAGCCCATCAACGTTGGTCAGCTCAGGATGCTCGCTGAGATCGCCGATGTTCGTATTGGGCTTGACCGGCATGAGTTACTTGCGCGTGAGACGCATGACAAGCCGACAGTCGATGCGCGGATTTTGTATCTACTGAGGAAGGAGTTGGTTGAGGCAATTCCGAAATCTCATTACCACGACTCGGAAAAGTACCAAGCTACAAGCATAGGTAGGGCGATCAATAGTTCGTTGCGCGGTAGACAGTCAGCTTATAAATATCGCATGTGGTTAGATAGATGGATAGAGTTGCCGAAAGTAAAACGCGAAGCACCTATTAACGTTGGTCTGCTTAAAGTTTATGCGCTTGTGGAATACTCGCCTGAGATCAATACAACTGAGTTACTTGAACACTTTTTGGGAGCGAAACAAACTCTCAAAGGTCGGCTCCGGTGTCTGGAGCGCAAAGGCTTGATAGACAAATATCCGAAATTCAATGCAGGTGGTAACGGCAATCCCGATTACTTCATTGCACAGCCAAATGATGGATAACGCTGGCGTTCGCAATATCGTTTGATATGGTGGGAAAGTACCCATTGTGGATAGTTTCGCATTGACGCCGATTGCCAATCCGGCGGCTACTGCTATGACCGCTAAGGGCGTATTACCTCCACAATGTCACGAAATACTGGCATCTGTTTTCACGCACCAGGTCGATCATTCTTTAACTTGAATGGCTGGAAAGTGCCCACAGCAGCCGTTCGTCTCACGCCAAAATCTCCACAATCACACAAAGTTTATCCGACCGCTTAGTCGTCACAGCCGCACTTCTATATTTCACCGGCAAGCCGAAATTTCGAGAGAAGCCACTCCCGGTTTTGACCCCCAGGAGACATCACCTAATTCAATTTTGTGTCCTCCATAGCGGACGTTAGCTAGTAAAGTCACGACTATAAAGTCGAAATATCACCTGTGAGTGAGCATAAGGAAATGATTTGGGCGCAACGGTTTAAACGCGTGTTTAATATCGGTATCACGATCTGCAATCGATGTGGCGGTGCGGTCAAGATCATCGCATGCATCGAAGATCATTTGGTCATCAAGATAATTCTGGATCTTCTAGATGCCAAATCTGGGGCATTAGCCTCAGCTAACCGACTGCCAGAACCGAGAGCGCCGCTGCGAGCGAGACTATTCGATTAAGAAACACAGGGAGTGTGACGAAGGGTGCTACTCATGGACGGAGCTGGTAGGGCATCGCTCATGATCAATGGCGGATACTTGTTCGGATCCCGGGGTTTGGGGATTTCCTCCAATCCGGTCGGCGTGCTGTCAGAGCAGGACTGCATGAAGGTCGCGTTGAGCGTTGGCGATCATGATGACTTTGGTGGCCTCGTGAACGATTTCATGAGCCCGAAAGTGATTACTATCGATGCGGATATGAGTATTCTGAGGTTGGCACTACTGTTTATCGATTCACCCTATCGACGTTTTCCCGTGATACAGAACAACCGGTTGATGGGGCAGATCAGCCGCCTGGATGTATTGCGGGCATTGGGGAGAATGGGTTGAGTATGTAACTATTGGACGCTCGGCAAATCAATGTTCTAAGCTGCGATTCGATATGAGAAACGCTACTCTGATGGTAGTCTCGGAATTGACTTTAAATAGGCAGCAATGGCTGCGCGATCGTCCGGCGATAGCCTTGCCATATTTTCCTGCACCTCTACCATCGAACCGCCGAACGAATCGAAGTCAGGATTAAAACCAGACTCCAGCGCATAGACAATATCCTGCTCAGTCCATCCACCAATTCCATCGTCATGCGATGTAATGTTGGGTATCCGGCCTGGTTCGCCATCATCGGAAATTTCCGGCGACATTGCACCAGCCAGTTGTCGATCGGTGATTTCCCCGCCAAGGATATCGCGTGGTGTGTGGCAGGCACCACAATGGGCGGGCCCCTGGACCAGGTAACGACCGCGTTGAACAGGCGCTGACTGGTCCGAACTGATTGGGTTGCTCAGTGGGTGCAGGTATAATAATTTCCACAGCCCCAGCCCGCGACGAATGCTGAATGGAAATTTAATCTCATGCGCGGCAACCTCGTTGTTTACCGCGGGTAGTGTATCCAGAAAGGCTTTAAGATCGATCAGATCCGCCATTCGCATGTTCTGATAATTGGTGTACGGAAAAGCGGGATAATAATGGCGACCATCCGGAGATACGCCTTTAACCATGGCATTGATAAAATTCAATGTAGTCCACGTGCCAATGCCATGCTTTACATCGGGTGAAATATTCGGAACACGGAAAATGCCAAATGGCGTATCCAATGCAACGCCACCAGCCAGCTTTAACCGCTCATTGTCCTCCGCATCGGGAGCAGCATGGCACGACGCGCAGCCACCGGCCCAAAACATCGTCTCACCGTTGGCCAGGTCGGCGGTATTATCCGGTATGACATCGATTGACAAAACCCTGGGCATGGTCAGCACGTAAAAAACGATGCCTGCAACGGCCGCCATAGCGCTCAGACTCAGAACTTTTTTTTGACGACCCATGACACTGCTATCTCGATTATTGGAGCGTGAACAAAGTCTTTGCTGCGATGTTCGTTAATAATCATTCTTAACGAATTATTCATCACGTACAATTGAGATCTGTGTACGGATGATCTGACATTGCAATTGTACCGAAATCGTTTAGCCTCGAACGCCCGTTTGGCTTGACACTGTGCAATTTTGCAACATGGCTTTGCAATATTGCGCACAACGCTACGGTCAATCGGACAATCAGTTGAGTTATGTTGCGAGAGAGTCTAACTGGAGAGATAAACATGAGGTATATTAAGGCCATTGGCACTGTCGCAGTTTTACTGGTGACAGTCTGGATTGCCAGCGCATTGGCCGCTGATGAAGGGCCGCACGACAAGGCCATCAAAGCCAGACAGGCGATGATGCAATTGCGCGGATACAGTCTGGGCATTCTGGGTGCGATGGCTAAAGGCAATGTGGATTACGATGCAGAACTGGCGGCTGATGCCGCGGCGAATCTGCATGCCGCCTCCACCATGAAAGCGGGCATGATGTGGCCTGCAGGGTCCGATAGTGCAACAGCCGAGAATGCAACAAACAGAGCGCTGCAGGCCATGTGGGATACTTATCCGAAAGTTGTGGAATATAACGACACCAATGCGGAGGCGACTGCAGCAATGATGGCTGTTGCCGGGGATGGTCTCGATGCGTTAAAAGGCGCAATGGGTGCTGTCGGCGACGGCTGTAAGGGTTGCCATGAAGATTTTCGCGCAGAGAAAAAATAAATCTGCGTTACACGTACTTACAAGGCATGTCCAGCCTGATTGTTGGTCATGCCTTGTACCTGACTGTTGTCAATACTCCATCAACAACACCAGTAGTAGTAGTAGTTTTGTCGTTCTCTTGGGTGGTTGACCTACTCCACATCCCTAGTTTTTATTAGTACCGACTGCCAATCTACTCGAATAACAGATTCACAATCTCAACGATCAATCTCTCCAGTGTCTTAATTCTGTCTATACATCGTTCTCACACAGTGACATCAACGGCTCTTTGCATTGAGCGCAACCGGCAGCTATGAGCGGCTTTGCAGTCGTAGATAAAGCGCATAATAATGCAAGTGCACTGATTAGACGAATGGCGGGAAGTGGTCGACTGCCGTCGGTCGCCAGGAATCAAAACGAACGACTCCTAAGCAGCGCATAGCCGCCGGCCAGTTGGTCTGAGTTATAACGACGGCTGGTGACCCAAAGCGCTCACTCGGCACTAACAGAAGAAGACCGACTATGCAGGGGACGAATACGCGTTTAGCTACTGAAATTCAGCGTTAGTTGGTCGCCAGAATATTCGGTGACGTGAGGCACCCGGTTAATCCAGGCTATCTTGTACTCGGCTACCTCGTCGGCTGCGGCCATAAACTGAGCTACCTGCGACTCGTTCACTATTCGGAACTCAGTCCAGCCTTCCAAGTGTGAATAGTCGTCTGTCAGTCGGCGCCCGAAGTTCTGGACGCTCTTTTCGGCCCACAGCGCGGAAACTGAGGTTTTCACCATGGCTATGAGATCGGTAGTCATCCCCCATGCCCATCCGACCTCTTTCATACGCATCTTGTCTCGTCGCTCGCTGGTTACGCCGTACTTGAGCAGCAATTCACCGTCTTCCAGCACCAAATGTTTCTGTGGCCCGGCAATCCATATATAGAAGACATCGTTGTCTGAATATCGTTCTGCACAAATCGGGCACCCACTGCCGATTAGGGGTCCGGCAGGCACGGTCTCCCAGACGTGGCCTTCATCGCACTCAAATCTGACTCTTGTATGGTTGTTAACATACTCATCAATCAGTTTTATGGTAACGACAACTTAAGTGGCGATGAGCCATAATCGTCGAATGGGCAATTCAACAACTCTGTACAAAAGGCACCGATTTCCGCCGGAGATCATTCAGTACGCCGTTTGGCTCTATCATCGCTTTAATTTGAGTCAACGAGACATTCAGGACCTATTAGCCGAACGAGGAATAATCGTAAGCTACGAGTCCATTCGCAAGTGGTGCAACAAGTTTGGGCCAATTTACGCAAGACGTTTAAAACTTCGGCATCAGGGTTTCGGGGATATATTCTATCTCGACGAAGTGTTCGTTAATATACAGGGAGTACAGCAATACTTGTGGAGAGCCGTTGATCAGGACGGCGAAGTCATTGATGTGTTTCTTCAGAAACGTCGAAACGGCGCAGCAGCTAAGCGCTTCTTTAAACGTCTATTGAAAGTATTTCCTGGCGGGCCGAGAAGAATAGTTACCGATAAATTAAGGAGCTATGGGGTTGCACACCGAGAATTAATGCCTGAAGTCATTCACGATACTTCCAAGTACGCAAACAATCGCGCGGAGCTTTCACACCAAACAACCAGGGTTCGGGAGCGAGTTATGCGTGGCTTTAAATCGGCCAATCAGGCGCAACGTTTCTTAAGTGCACACGCGGCCGTTTATAATTTGTTCAATCTGGGTCGTCATCTACTATCTGCAAAACACTATCGAACACTGCGACTGCGCGCCTTTGCGTCCTGGAAAGCTGCAGTAGCTTAATAATAGACATTTTCGGAAATACTCAGTGATGAAATAGTTAAGTTGTCAATGCCTGCAAAAGGATCGTTACGGCGCCTATGTGCCCGCGCCGTGCTGCAATTTGTAACGGGTGCCCCAAGCTGACTGGGCGTTTGGGTCAGCTCCGCCCTCAAGAAGTAGCTCCGCAATCTCGAGGTGTCTGCACTGCGCCGCAAAATAAAGTGGCGATGCCATGCCTTTGGGGTTTGGTTCCGCTCCTGATGCCAAGAGCTCCTTGACTCGTTCTAAATCTCCGGAACGGGCCGCTTGCATCAGTTCTGCCGGCTGCGCCGTAGCGTGATCAGGTTGCAGCAGCACGAGAACCAAAAGAGATAACTGCAGAGTTCTTATCATACCCGCCTCCAAATGAATTCAACGTTCTATTATATGTGCCTATATTGGTCTATTGATGCAATTCTAGATTGTCGGTGAATGACCTTTTGGTCTGTGCGCATACTGGGCACATTGCAGTTGTAGCTTTTCGACACGAAATCATTTGCTCATCATAATTGGCTATAATGAGGACAAAGCCGTCTGATTGAATTCGAAATAAATCATCAAATTTCGAATCACTTGTTAGGCCAGTTTGGGCACAAAGCTGTCATTCGACATTGATGCTGTTAGTCGGCGAACTCAGAAACAAAAAAATCGAATACTCTACGAACCCGTCTGTTAGTTCTCAGTTCCTTATGTGTAACTAACCAAAGTTCAGCTGTAATTGGAGCAAAACCCGGGACCACGACTCGTTCAACAAGGGGCTCATTATCGCCAATTTCCTCAATCATTCCGGAAATTGCGACACCATGTTTAACCAATTCCCATTGCACGTTATGGTTTTTTGTTATGACGGGAAAATTGTGTGGGGTTAAATCAAAACCCTGGGCATTAAGTAAAGAAAGCAGACGGCCGGACTTTTCGAAATCAATAAAGTTGGCATTATTTAATTCGATGATAGTCCTGGGATTACCCAGGCTCTGGAGATAGGTAGTTGCAGCGTAGAGATGACCTCTTGCGTCGTAAAGTTTTTTTACGATCAGATCTGGCTGAGAGGGTCGAAAACTGCGTATTGCGATATCAGCTTCTCTACGATTCAAGTTGCTTTCATCGTTCGTTGAAATAATTTCAATTTCAATACCCGGTTCTATTTGCCGTAACTTTTGAATTATTGGCGGCAGTATAAATGTAGAAAATATTTCGGTTGCAGTGACGCAAATACTTCCTTCAATAATGTCTGACTGCCCTGATGCCGATAATGAAAACCGATTCGCTGCCTCTCCCATCGCGCGTACGTGCTCGACCAACTTCATTCCGTTTGGTGTTAGCTCCAGACCTCTACCACTACGAGAAAAAAGCTCGACTCCGATTTCCTTTTCTAGTGCCGCAACTTGACGCCCTAAAGTAGGTTGCGTCATATCAAGCGCACGTGCCGCCGCCGCCAAGGAACCCTCTTCGGCAGTTACTAAAAAAGCTCTTGCACGGTTCCAGTCGAATACTATTGATCGCCAATCCATACAATTATGTATATCTGATATAAAAATATCATTCTATTATGTTTATTTTTGTATTGATAGTATGCCCATAGAAAATTACATCCAGCTAGTTAACTTGAAATTCGGTGGTGGTAGATGACTGTGCAGAAAGTACTTCTCCTTGTTTCAACGCTTTTTTTTGCGTCTTGTTCCAGCATGATTCAAAGCGCATCCGTCTCGGAGGCTTACAAAAAATATGAGCTTCAGAAATTTGAACGTACGTTAGAGCTAATCACCAGAGCAGAAAATGCAAGAGCAACGACTCCCGAGGTGAAAGCAGAGCTGACCTACTTGAGAGCACGGACCTATGAAGGTTTAGGGGAGCAGGAAATCGCCTGTACCCTTTACGAATATCTTGCGGAACAGCACAGAGATTCTCAATACGGCTATCTGGCAAGTAAGAAGTTGAATTCAGGTTTGTAGAACTCAGTAATCGAAAATATTTTCAATATATTGCTATTGGCCTAAGAATATTTTATGAAAGACATAGTAGTTTGGGTTATACACACTCCCGCCGGAACGATTGGACTGGTTACTGCCGTCGTTGCCTTGCTCGCAAGTAAAGGAGGCGCCCTTCATCGAAAAGCCGGCACTTTTTTCACTGTTTCAATGCTTATCATGCTGGTTTCAGGTTTCGTAGCGGCATTGTTAAAAGAATCCACTGATGACATGTTTTTGAGTGCCGTAGTGATGTATACCGTGTTCAGCGCCTGGCTAACAGCTCACCATAAGAATAATGAATCTGGCTTCCTGGAACGTGTGGCTTTGGTATGGATAGTCGCTATTGCCACAGCGGCGTTATTTATAAGTGCTGGTTGGCGTGAAGTAGTTGCTCCAAACGCCTACCTCTTTTGGGCAGGCTTTGCCGTGCTCTGTGCAATTGGAGATTTCCGTAATTTATACCGATCAGGCTTATCAGGCACTCAACGTGTAATTAGACATGTGTGGCGTATTGGATTTTCTCTGATCTGGGCTGCGTTAGCATTCACAGACAAGATTGTAAAAATTCTTGGTTCTAACGTTAAGGACCTGCCGGAAGAACAAATGCTACTCATTGTCGCTGTCCCGACAATGCTTATATTGATGACAACATTATATTGGATATCAAAAATCCTGTTTTTTTCCCGTAAGAAATTCGCTCGTTATGATGGCCAAGTCGAGTAGTTAATTACGTTCACTATCGGCTCAGGAAAAACGAGTTCTTGGATAGGCATTTCAAGTGAAAAAGACACTGATTTCCACCTGAGATCATCCAGTACGCTGTGTGGCTTTATCATCGTTTCAGTCTTAGCCAAAGGGATATAGAAGATTTAATGGCCGAGCGGGGCGTGATCGTTAGCTATGAATCTGTCCAGCTCTGGTGCAACAAATTCGGACCGGCATATTCACGAAAACTAAAGCGTCGCCATCAGGGATTTGGAGATACATTCTATATTGATGAAGTATTTGTGAAAATCCGTGGGAAGCAACACTATATGTGGTGAGCGGTGGATCCAGATGGCGAAGTTGTTGATGTATTTTTTCAACCACGTCGCAATGGTGCAGCGGCAAAAAGATTCTTTAAACGGCTATTGAAGGTGCATCGTAAAGAGCCACGAAAAAATGTCACTGATAAGTTATGATGTCGCGCATCGAGAATTGATACCTGAAACCATTCACGATACGTCTCAGTATGCGAACAATCGAGCCGAGCTTTCCCACCAGCCAGCCAGGGATCGGGAGCGAGGAATACGGGCATTAAAATCTATTCAGCAAGCGCAACGTTTTCTGGGTGCCCATGCAGCGGTCTACAATCTGTTCAATCTGGGTCGCCATCTAATTTCTGCCCGACATTATCGAGCACTTCGAACGAGCGCGTTCGCGTCTTGGAAAGAAGCTGTGGC
>JBLIIE010000170.1:0-10240 GCA_047634635.1 Granulosicoccus sp.
CTTTTGGCACAGAGACTTAACAAAAGGAAATCTGTATGAAAGCTGTCAGAATTCATGAATACGGCCATGCAAATGTATTGGCATTTGAAGATGCGCCAACGCCGAGCATTACATCAAGTGAAGTTCTCGTTCGAGTGGTGGCTGCCTCAGTCAATCCAGTGGATTGGAAAATCAGGGAGGGCTATTTAAAGGTGATGGTTACGCATACAATGCCGTTGACGTTGGGTTGGGATGTTTCGGGCGTTATTACGGCTATTGGTGATGCAGTGACTCGGTTTCGTGTAGGAGACGCCGTGTACTCTAGACCTGATATAAAACGTAATGGTACTTACGCCGAATACGTGGCCATCCAAGAGAGGGAAGTCGCACTCAAACCATTATCAGCATCCCATGTCGAAGCAGCCTCTTTGCCCTTGGCAGGTATCACTGCATGGGAGGTGCTCATCAACACAGCACAATTGAGCAAAGGGCAAAAAGTGCTTGTTCATGCGGGTTCTGGTGGCGTTGGATCTCTTGCGATTCAACTTGCAAAATCACGAGGAGCGTATGTCATAGCAACCACGTCCGATAAAAACAGAGCGTTCGTTAAATCTTTGGGAGCAGATGAAGTAATCGATTATAAAACACAGCAGTTATCAGAAATACTGCAGGATATCGACATTGTATTTGATACCGTGGGTGGCGATGTTCAGGACTCATCTTGGTCAGTGTTGAAGCAGGGCGGCATCCTTGTTTCAATTGTCAGCTCCCCATCCGAAGACAAAGCCAAGGAACTAGGCGTTCGATGCGCGTTTGTATTTATCGAACCAAGCGCTTGCATTCTAGAGGAGTTGGCCAAACTTGTTGAACGTGGAGAGCTTCGTGCGATTGTAGGCGTTGAATTTGGGCTTCATGATATCGCTAAAGCACACGCCCTCAGTGAAACTGGACATGCGATCGGAAAAATTGTATTGAATGTGGGGCAACCCTGACATTTGGGCGGTTGATCTCACCGCCTATCATTGGTAGGCCTGACACACACACCCATGGAGACTAGTTCCCATAATGTGCGTACTGGTGCCCATGGACCAGTCGCTGGTAAGCTCCACGTAATCTTCCTACTGCTATTCATGTTGGTTGCAGCACCACTTGCCTCTTTCATTCCACTATCTGTGCTGGCCGTAGTGGCTTGGAATATGATCGAGAGGCCATCTATTGCTGTATTACTTCGCTCGGGGTGGGGCGAGGCGGCAGTGCTTGCAACCACGTTCTTTCTCACCATTTTCGTGACCTGACCAAAGCCATTGTTGCAGGGATCGCACTGGGTTCGCTGCTTTTTATCCATTGCATGTCAGAATCCACGGCTGTGAATATTGAGACACCTTTCGTCGGAGCGGACATGGCCGACAATTTAGAGCCACGCGGCGCCTAAATCCCACTTGTGGCCCATTACCGTGCGTCATAATGACTTGGTGCTTAGTCGTTAGAAGCGCGATCGAACGACAAGCTCTTGTCACATTCGTATGCTGCACATTGATGTCAATTGAATCACCCATGTAAGTACTGCATTGCCAACTAAAGCTATAATAAGCTTCATGATTTTAGGTCGCCTCTTGTATTATCATTGATTATTACCTTCTTGAATAAAATCAAATGACTATGCGTTGTTAGTTGGAACATAAGGGGTGAAGTTAATCGATTTAGTGATTTATACTTGGCAAAATACCGGCTGAGCACCGATTTCACTATTTGGGATATCCCAATCCGAGTTGTGGGTAGCCGCACTTAATAATGCCATATCACTGCACAGGCGACATGCCAGTGGTAAATGTGGGTATCCACAATGGTATTTTTTTGACTGGACGCATACACTAGTCGACATATCCGACTGTAAATCCACAGTGAGCTGAATTTCATGAGTTATGAATAGTGCCGGCCGATTTGGAACACCGTTAAAGACTGGCTGGCCAGTAGTCATTGTTTCCGCGTTGGCAAGCCTTCTGGTGCTCACACCGCTTGCACTGCACGGGCAACGCCTGGTAACGCGAGAGGAAGCTCACACTCAAAGAGTTAGCGTATCCACCGCCAAGGGTATTGAATCGCTAATTCAGCAAGATATGCGTAGTCGAGTAGCCGCGCTAACCTCTCTGGCGTATCGCTGGAAAGACGCCGGTGGAACACCTCGAGCAGCTTGGGAAAATGACGTCATCAATATCATGGCGGCTAACCCTGGGTATCAGGCAGTAGAATGGGTGGACGACTCATACCATGTTCGCTGGGTTGTGCCGTCTGAAGGTAACCAGGAGGAAGTAAATTTCGATTTGAAATTAAATGAACTGGCCTATGATACCGCCCAATCGGCGCTCGCAACTCGAGAAGCTAAATTTACGCCACCAATGAAACTCGTTCAAGGCGGTGAGGGTATGGTTGTCTATTTAGCTGTTTTTCGTGGCGAGCAATTTGACGGCTTTTTCGCGGCTGTTATTAATTTACACAACTGGCTTGGATCCCTTCTGCCGCAAGATTTTGCGGCTGATTATTTCATTAACGTGAAGGTCAATGAAAGACCCGTATATTTGTTGAACTTCGAGCAACAGATTAACGATGAAAAAAGATCAACTCGAAGGAACTTCAGTATCCAGGATCTTGATTGGCAAATAACCGTTGGACCCAACGCTGAAGCTCAGGCCCTGGCCCACGCAAGCTCGTCAAATGCCTGGTTAATGCTGGGGATCTTGTTGAGTACTTTTATGTCGCTCACTGTGTACCTTGCCATGTCAGCTCGACAACGCGCTAGCCATATTCAGGACAGCGCTCACCATCTCAAATTATTATTCGAGAATCTGCCCGGTATGGCATACGCAGGTCCAGTTCGAGAATCCTGGCCGTTGAATTTCGTTAGCGATGGATGTAAAGCGCTTAGCGGTTATGACAAAAATGATTTCGAACAAAAACATACAACGTGGAATAAAATAATTCACCCGGAGGATCGGCAAGAAGTTTGGGACAGTATTCAAACTGCGCTAAGAAATAATTTGCCATTTGAATTGGAATACCGGATCAACAAAAAAAACGGCATGGAACGCTGGGTATGGGACCGTGGTCGCGTTAGTGACAACCTTAACAATCAAGAACTAGAGTTAGAAGGTTTTATTACTGATATTACACATCGTAAAAATACTGAACTCAAATTGCTTCAGTCGTTAAACTTTGGCGAAGCAATCCTCGACACTGCTGTCGAAGCTGTCATCACATTCGACACCAACGGCTGCATCAGAACGTTCAATCGCGCTGCACAAAAGATGTTTGATCGAACATTGGGGGACGTGGTAGGCAAGCGTATGGATATATTGGCATCCAAAATTCTACGGGAGAATTATGTGGACGACATATTTGATCATATTAATGCGTCATCCCCATCGTCATCCCCATCGTCATCGTCATCGTCATCTCTACTATTTTATAGACAAGAAGGCGTTGGAGAGCGCAGGGATGGCACACTATTTCCCGCGGAATATGTGACTACTGAGCTCGAGCACCAAAGTGAGAGAAAGTTTGTCTGTTTGATAAGAGATATATCTAAACAGCGTGCTGCCGAGGATGAGGCCCGTAAGCACCGGGACAAACTTGCATATGTTGATCGTCTTAACACGCTAGGTGAAATGGCCAGTGGTATTGCACATGAAATTAATCAGCCTCTCACAGCCATATCCCTATACGCTGAAGGCGGTAAACGGTTGGTTGGGAGTGGACGAGAAGATAAGCTAAAAGAGATCTTCGATAAAATGAGCCAGCATGCAATTCGCGCCGGCGCTGTCATTGAACGGATGCAATCAATGGTCCAACAACAAGAAGGTGTCAGAGAGGTCGTAGATTGCAATGCAATTATTCAGTTAGTTGTGCCACTTGCTGACGCAGATGCACGGGTTCGCGGCATCATCATCAACATCGACATGGCTAAAAATTTGCCATTTGTCAACGTCGATACTGTTCAAATTCAGCAGGTGATTTTGAATTTACTTCGGAATGGCATGGACGCGATGCAGTCAGCTATCCATAAAAGCGGCAACACAATTCACATTAAATCCAAAGTTCTTGAAAACGGGCTAATCGAAGTCTCAGTGGTGGACTATGGCACAGGAGTGTCTAAAGAAGTGGCTAATGAAATATTCAATCCGTTTTCTACAACGAAATCAGCCGGTATGGGATTAGGCCTCTCCATCAGCAGAGCGATCATTACTTCACACGGCGGACAGCTTAATTTTCGAAACAACGAGTCGAGCGGTGCCACGTTTTGGTTTACGTTACCTAAGGTCCCGCAGGAAGGCAAATATGCACAGTAAGGAACAAACCATCTTTGTCGTTGATGATGATGACGGTATTCGTGAGGCACTTGGTTTGATGTTGGATACTATCGGTTTACCCTACGAGCTTTTCGAGTCTGGCATTGATTTTCTAGCTGCATATGATGCTGATCGGGGAGGGTGTCTGGTGCTGGATGTGCGTATGCCCAACATGACAGGTTTAGATGTGCAATTGAAACTCAATGAACTTGAATCGTCGCTACCGATTATATTTATTACCGGACACGGTGATATTCCGATGGCTGTGGAGGCTATGCGCCGAGGTGCACTGGATTTCATTCGTAAACCGTTCCGAGAACAGGACATACTAGATCGAATTAATGAGGCACTCGAATTCGAAATCGACAGCCGTAAAGCACAGCTTAATCGCCGGGACTTAGCAAGTCGCATCGCTACGTTATCCGAGCGGGAAAACACCGTATTTCATAGCGTCGCAGCTGGGGTGATGAATAAAGTCATTGCCCTGGAGCTTGGCATCAGTGAACGGACCGTAGAAGTTCATCGATCGCAGATCATGAAAAAGCTTAATGTGCGAACGCTTGCTCAGTTGGTTAGAATCAAGCTTGAAATGGAGCTTTTGTCAGCAGATAAAGTACGGGTGTAAATCTTAACCCTAGGTTAAGGCTGAGCCGCTACGTATCACCCACACCGCAGCAACGGCAATCACGCATTTACCACCGGTGTTCAAAGCACTAGTCTAATACTCGATGGACAGCTACCAAGAACGCCAAACCCCAACTTGCGTTGACTAACCAACCGGACCTTACTGCTCGTAGGCAATTTTAGGCCTGGAAACAGAGGCTGGGTTATACACTAATTAAAACAGAGATTATTAATGTGCACGGTGTACACGATAAGTCAGAATGAGGGGTTTCTTGATGCCTTTGACACATTTCTGTCCTCATTCGGAATACCCAGCCAGCTCTTTTCGACAGCTGAGAGTTTTTGGTCTACTTCAGTCAGTACAGCGAGTGGTTGTATTGTTACAGAAGCCGAATTACCAGGACTCAATGGCATAGAACTGACAAGACGGCTGCGAGCGTGTGAGTATGTAATACCCGTACTGTTACTGTCGATTAATCCAACACCAGAATATACCCGATTGGCCTTGAAAGCTGGCGTAACTACCGTTCTTGAAAAACCTTTCATCAATGCAGCTGTGATTACATTCTTCCAGCAAAATTGTAAATCTCACTCTGGGTGAATACCTGATGACAGAAGTAGATTTAAGAAATACGTACCGTTAGCGTGTGGATAGCCACACGGTACTGCGGATACCTCTCATGTCGAACAGCTTTAGCCTCATTAGACTTGTGTAACGCAACTATGAGGAGTTGTCGGTAGCCAGATAATTTACATGTCAAAAAGGAATGTTATTTATGTCTTTACATATTGGGAATGTCGCACCGAATTTTACAGTAGATACTACTAAGGGTTCTATTGATTTTCATGAGTGGGCAGGCGACTCTTGGGTATTCTTTTTCAGTCATCCAGCTGATTTTACTCCAGTCTGTACTACGGAAATGGGGAGAACTGCCCAACTAGCCAAAGAATTTGAATCGCGTAACACAAAGCCCTTGGGACTATCAACCGATACGGTTAAAGAACATTTAGCATGGATAAGTGACGTTAACGATACACAAAAAACGGATTTACAATTTCCAATTATTGCCGATCCCAATCTGGAAATCGCAAAAATTTACGATATGATTCATCCTGATGAAAGTAGTACCGAGGCAGTGCGCTCCGTGTTCATTATCGATCCTGACAAGAAAATTAGATTGACCATGACATACCCGATGAATGTGGGTCGTAATTTCGATGAAATTCTAAGGGTAATCGATGCACTTCGTCTCGGTGATTACAAACGAATCGCAACTCCTGCTGACTGGCGCCCGGAAGATCATGTCATTATCCCTCCCTCAATCAATAATAAAGAGGCTTCCAAGCTCTTTCCTCAAGGATGGGAGGAGGTCCGGCCATACTTGCGTATGGTTCAAATTACATGAATAAGAGCTGATACAGAACGACTTAATTCCTCAGGTATCAGGACTATGACACCCATGGGTTCGCGTCTTCTCTATCGACGCTAGACTCTCAGCTTTCTGCAAGCGATACGATACAAGAGCAATGATCATTAGAATCGCAATCAAGTATTAGAATGTTTGCAATTAATAGCCAACGAAATAGATGTACAAACAATCAGTATGAGTTAACAGTGAAAACAGGTTTCATGAAATTATACTGAACGAAGGTGTCTCCAGCTCCTGCTTGTCATGCGTGCACCATATTTGTCTCGCTGTGTGTCATGTAATTTCCTGACTGAGTTAATTCTAAAATTTTCTGACGTACCAGAGATAGATCTTCAGGATAGGTCATACCGAACCAGTCGGCTTTTGTTGGCACCATTTTCACTTTTAGGTCACCTGTTTCAATGAGATTATCCACCGTAGTTGCTAAACACAGTTCATCATGACTAGAGTCGTTGATCGTCTGAATAAATGAATTAAAGTTAAGTTCAATTTTCGGAAGTAGTGCAGGATGAAATCCCCAGAAATTCATTGAAACTGTAGTGTCAGGTGAGAGTGGGAGTTGATCACCCGCACGGTCAACATTAATCCCCCGACCTTTGCTGTAGAGAATTTGGAGGGTTTCGGTGATGGCACTGAGGTATCCGCGATTGTCGACTTCGCAAATTCCTCGATTCACTGGACCGTTCTCACTCAAGGTACGTCCTAACTGATAGCCTAAAACAGCACCAGCCTGTGGATCTTCTCTTTGAGTCCGCAGGTATACAGCCATAGCTTTAAAGGCATCATATCCATAGAAATCATCTGAATTAACTATGGCGAACATACTGTAGATTTTTGGGGTTACTTGTAGCAAGGCATGAGTTGTACCCCAGGGCTTTATTCTTGTTGTACCCTTTTTCTTCATGTTGGTTCCTTCTGGGACGGTAAGGGTTTGAGTGACAAATTCGAACTCAATAAAACTAGCGAATGATGACAGCGATTGGGTAATGCTTGACCTGTCCGAATCCTCTCGAACCACAAATATTATTCGTGTAAAACCTGCCTTCATAGCGTCATATACACTGTAGTAATACAGGCACTGTCCTTTTGGTCCAACCGCTTCAAATTGCTTAAGTCCGCCAAAGCGCCTACCAGCGCCTGCTGCAAGTATCACTAAATCCATATTGAATTTTTCCTTTTTTGGTAAGCAGCAGGTGCTGCAGTGACGAGTCAATCGCCCCCATCAAACTCAGATGCTAATGGTGAGGTAGAAGTGGGAATGTACTATTGATCAGAATCAATGTTTTTGAAAAACATCAATTTTATTGACTGATGTCAATGAGTCCTAAGCATGAGTCTTCCACATTGCAGGCAACAGAGAAAACCGATGATTCGTTTTAGGTGAAGTTGTTGAGAATTGCAAAATATTTAGCGATGATCTCATTTGGCGGCAGGCATTTCAGACAATAATTGATTTTGCAGAGCGTTCGCTGGTACTTGGCTTATGCGTTAAGTTACCGCGATGTTGAGGAGATATTGCAGGAGCGAGGAATCAGTGTCGATCACAGTACGATTCATCGTTGGATGATCCACTACGCATCTAAGTTTCGGTAAAAATTCGTAAAAAGAAACGCAAACCCTGTGGCCGATGGAGATTCGACCACCGGGGCGCAGGCTGAACCATATCAAAGTAAACGGGCAGTGGAAGGGCTACTACCGGGCGGTGGATAAGCAGGGTGAAACCATTGATTTCCTGCTTACTCAGACGACGAATACGATGCTGTAATTTCGCGTTTAGGTCTAATGCATCTTCCGAATCTGCAGCAAAGTTTATTAGAGATGAAACGAGTCCTTCATTCTGGAGGACGCATCTCTGCCCTTGTGTTCACGACAGCGAAAAAGACGTTATTTTTCTATCCCTGCTAAATTAATCATAAAATATAAGGGCTTATCACTGCCAGACTCGAGCCTGACAGGTCCTTTTAGTATTGGGGCTCCAGGTGTTTTGGAGAGTGAATTCAGGACAGCAGGTTACAAGGATGTGCAGGAACGAATTCTTGAAGCACCACTTCGCTTTGCGTCCACCAAGGAATGCGTACGCTGGCGGCGAGAGGCCTCTGGAACCATGCTGCAGATGTTAGGTGGCTTGAATGAAGACGCTAAAGAAAGAATATGGATTGAAGTAGAGGATGCGCTAAGTCAGTTTGAATCATCGCGAGGATTTGAGTCGCCTTGCGAGTTACTAATCCGTTCAGGCGTGAAGTAGAGTGCACTCTCGTAAACCAATGTATTAAAGATTAAAGTGCAATATCTTGTAACACAGTAGGAATAGGTATTTGTTCAACCTACGGCAATTTTCGGCGGGTCAAGAATTAAAAACGCATAGGAGTAGGGTTTCCTATTTCACGGATTTGTCCAAAAGATGAACACGTCAACCAAAATTGTTCACTATAGACGGGACATAGCCTGCGGCGCTTTGTACAACAGCAGTCAGCCACAAGCGGGAATATATGCCGCATTTTAGATCGTCTACTTCACCAATAATCCCGGAGTCAATACCGGTTGCAATGGAAGTGTGTGGGGTTTTGTCGCAATTCTCATAAATTTAACAGACGAACAGCGCTGGATTGACGTCAATCAATCTGGTGGTATGGGGAGTGTTTGAATTGCTGCTGATTGTGTCGTTAGTTTAGGCGGTGCTTGTGCAGGAGCGGATTGAAACGAATTGATGGCACAAGCACCTGATCTTGACACAATTGCATATCCCTGCCATTAATCATTGTTAGTACTAAATTGGTAAAGTCTATCGACCAAGTAGGCTAAGAGACACGTCATCCAAGGCTTTGCTTTAGCCAATTTTCGCTTCAGCATCAGAGCCAGTACAGTCAGTTGTGGATCGATATCACTCAATACCACACCTGCAATCAAGATTTTATAGGTGCAACCCAATTCCAAAGTTTCTGGACTGCATTATGGCCTTCGCGCCTACCTTGCTCGTAGTCATCCAGCAATGCATCCGTGGGGCTGCCGAACACTTGACTTCTCAGTGTGCTCTTAGGTTGTATAATGAATAGTTCTAGATTCTTAGGGTGGTCATTAATAAACGATAAAGCATCTATTACTGCAGCTTCATGACGTTCGAGAATGTCGAATAGTTTCGTGGGTGCGACCGGTAACCTTCTTATGCTCTTAAAGCGTTGACGCCACACATTGTGATTATCCAGGCTGTCCTTATGCACCGTACGAATTAATACGATACGGCGCGCACCCTGCTCATAGACATGCTGAACGGGAAGTGGGTCTGCGACTCCGCCATCTACGAGAACTCGTCCGTCAAACGATACGCCTGATTTATACAGAAAAGGTACCGCGCTGGATGCCTTGAGGTTCGAGACAACTGACAATTCATCAGGTTCCAGATATATAGGTTCAAGTGATTCTTTGTCGGTCGCGACGAATTGAAGTCTGCGCTGATGTTGGATATCGTCGATGCGCTGGTAAGGCAAGCGATAGTCTGGATCACTCACTGAGCGTTCAAAGTAACCATCAAGATCGATAATATTTTGCGATGTTATACAGCGATAAGGAACCAGAAAATCATCCGCTGCCGTAAGATCCACTATGGCCCTTTTTGCATATTCAGGTTGCTCAAGACAATACGCTAGAAGATTTTGTGCACCCGCGGACACACCGCAACCCATATCGAATGGATTGAATTTCTCTGCCAAAAAGGCGTCTAACACACCGGCTGTGTAGATTCCTCTTTGACCTCCACCTTCAGCAACTATTGCTGTGTTCATGCTCACAATATGACACACTCTGAACAATACCCTTCAAGGTACTATGTTAATTAATCGAAAGTGCCTAGACAACGATTAGGTATTA
>JBLIIE010000171.1:0-10140 GCA_047634635.1 Granulosicoccus sp.
GAGCTGACAAATCAGCCATTGTTTATCGACGCTGGCTAAGCAAACAAGGTATTCGCTACGGCGTAATTCCGGCAGCGGTTTAACGATGTCAACCTACCTTCAGAAAGCTAAAAGACAGTGGCACCCTATTGCTGCCAGTACCGATCTTGTACCCAGGCATGTATATCACGCACAGCTGGCTGGTCGTGAGCTTGCGGTATGGCGTGCAGATGATGGACATGTGAATGTCTGGGAAAACCGATGCCTTCACCGTGGAGTTCGCCTATCCATCGGAATCAACGACGGTCGCGAACTCGTTTGCCAATATCATGGATGGCGCTATGCGAATAGAACTGCTGGATGCACTTATATACCTGCCCACCCAGCCGACGCACCCGCCAGAACCATTTGTAACAACCAATACGCCGTCATAGAACAAAATGGTTTGATATGGAGCAGTGAAGCAGATGACCAGCCTGAACTCCCGGTAGTTAACTTCCGAGCTGGCGAAAATCTTGTTCTACGGGCAATGCCAATTAATGCAACAGCGGATCTTGTTCTAGCCGAACTGATACAAGATATCAATAAGGATGAACACTGTAAAGATCGAGTCATTGAACAAGATTCTTTTGCTCTAAGCATGCTTTTGGTAGGAAACAATACTCACCTTCAAATTAATTATTTCATACAACCTGTCGACAGCAACCGAGTCGTGGTAAGAGCAGTGCTTTCCGGCTTACCAAATGATGCGAACACTGCTTACAAATTACAAACGCTTCGTGAGCACAACGAGATACTAAAGCAGGTTCAGGAATGCGCAGAAAAACAGATGGAGGCACTCGAAACACCTCTTCCTTGGGAACCTGTAATTCGACTGGTTTCTGAGAAGCTCTCATACATGCCTGAGTTATCTGCTCAGGGGCATTCTCTGTTGAGAGTAACGGTGAGTGACATTCGCGATACAGCTACCGCGATCAAAGCAGTCGAACTCACCGCTATAGAAGGTCAACTACCTACATTTCAGCCAGGTGCGCATATCGACTTACATCTATCAAATGGCATGATCAGGCAATATTCATTGGCTAACGCAACAGGGCAAACTGATCGCTATATTATTGGTGTTAAGCGAGAGCTAGTCTCTACAGGTGGGTCTGCTTATATTCACGAAACTCTTAGAATAGGTGATGTTGTTGCGGTATCGGTTCCCAGAAACAATTTCCCAATGCGCCGCGATGCGGTAAAAACATTGCTCATTGCTGGTGGCATTGGCATCACTCCAATGTTATCGATGGCCCAGGCTCTTCATCATTCCTCAATGCCATTCGAGCTGCATTACTTTGTTCAGGGCAACGATCACTTGGCGTTCAAGGACATTCTTGAAACGTTCAGCTCTTCTCTTATCGTGCACAGTGCACTTGATTCTGCGCAAACGCAGCTTGAACTGAAAAATATACTCTCCTTCTACAACTCGGCTCACCATGTTTATGTCTGCGGTCCCGGCCCCATGCTGGATGTAGCTCGTACCATCGCGCAAAGCCATAGCTGGCCAGATGATGCGGTGCACTTTGAATACTTCAAAAATACGCAAACTCAAGACGACTCAGTACCCTTCGAAGTATCGCTTTCGCGTTCGGGGCTAACCTTGCAAGTACCGTCTGGGAAAAGTCTACTCGAAGTACTGCGAGAAAATGATATCGACTTGCCCTCTTCCTGTGAACAGGGCGCCTGTGGCACCTGCAAAGTCACAGTGACGGCAGGAGAACTGTTGCATCAAGATGTGTATCTCAGTGAGACTGAAAAGCAACGGGGCGACTGTATGATGACCTGCGTATCTCGCGCAAAATCCAAATCACTGACAATCGATATCTAAGGCGCCATCGTGATTAAACTATACGACTACGAGTTGTCTGGAAATTGCTATAAAGTTCGGCTTATGTTGTCCATGCTGAGTATCCAATACACCAGCGAGACAGTAGAGTTTTATCCGGCACAAGAACATAAGTCACCTTGGTTCAGGAAAATCAATCCACTCGGCACTCTACCGGTGCTAGTTGATAATAATTTAGCACTAAAAGACTCTGCTGCCATCCTTGTGTATCTAGCTTCTCGCTATGCAGAAAATACTAGTTGGTATCCCTCATACGATCCAGCCAGGCTTGCACAAGTTATCGAATGGCTTGCATTTGCAGACCAACTCACCGGCTCTGCATCGCAGGCACGGCTGGCAGAAGGTTTCTTCTATCAGATTGATGCAGATACTTGTCGTAAAAAGGCTCATCAACTATTTCGATTGCTGGACGAACATATTTGGTTTGCAGAACAACAGGATCAACCCTGGCTAGTTGAAGGTAACGACCCCACGATCGCCGACATAGCCTGCTTTCCCTACATCATATTGTCAGAAGAAGGCAGCATCATGCGGCAAGATTACCCTGCCATCCGACGTTGGACTGATCGGGTTAAGCGTTTACCAGGCTTCACTGTGATGCCCGGTGTATTTCCTGCAGGCCCGGCGCAATGATTTTGAGATTGCGGTCATGAGCGAACTACTTCGACTTGAGGGAATCAGTAAAATCTATCCATCCGTTGTTGCAAACGACAACATTAATCTTTCTATAACAGAAGGTGAAATACACGCAGTATTGGGTGAGAACGGTGCTGGTAAATCAACGCTTATGAAACTCATCTATGGAGTGAGTCAGCCAGACAGAGGCACGCTTTACTGGCAGGGCAAAGCTGTACACGTTAGAAACCCGGCACATGCACGTGCCTTGGGAATAGGTATGGTATTCCAGCATTTTTCGCTGTTTGAAACGATGACTGTCGCAGAAAACATCTCCCTTGCTGTACCCGGAACTCTAAAAGATCTTTCAAAAGCAATAATTAAGGTCGCAACCGGATTCGGTCTGCCTGTTTCACCAGATACGCTTGTATATTCGTTGTCCGTTGGTGAGAGGCAGCGAGTAGAGATCATTCGCTGCATATTGCAAAATCCGAAACTACTGATTATGGATGAGCCAACTTCGGTTCTCCCGCCTCAGGGAGTCGAGATGCTATTCGAAACTTTGCGCAAACTTGCGGCGGACGGATGCAGCATTCTCTACATTAGTCACAAGATGGATGAGATTCGTAGCCTTTGCGATAGAGCCACTGTGCTACGCGATGGCAAGCTTGTCGATACGGTTATCCCTTCCGAAGAGACTTCCCAATCGCTGGCAAAGCTTATGATCGGACACGATATCCCACAAGCAAACCACAAGGCAGCTGATGAAGATGGTGACATTCGACTTCTTGTCAGCCAATTGAATCATGTGCCCGAAGACCCATTCGGTACAACTCTGAATTCCTTATCCTTAAAAGTTCGTGCAGGAGAAATCGTCGGTATCGCTGGAGTATCAGGCAATGGACAGAACGAACTCATGCGCATGATCTCAGGTGAAACTCGGCTGAAGTCGCCCTCCAATGGACAAGTGGCTCTATGTGACACCAATGCCGGTCATCTTGCTCCTATGCAGCGTCGACGCCTGGGTTTCGCATTTGTCCCTGAAGAGCGGCTTGGTAGAGGCGCAGTACCAGATTTGAATCTTGCCTACAACAGTTTATTAACTGGACTGGAAAAAGGGCTTACCAGATTTGGGTTTATTCGATTTGGCAAAATGAAAACTATGGCTGATGAGTGTATTTCGAACAACGATGTGCGCTGTGGTGGCAGTGCCGCACGCGCAAGCAGTTTGTCCGGGGGTAACCTTCAGAAGTTTATCGTTGGGCGTGAGATGGCCCTGGCACCAAAGCTACTCGTGCTGTCTCAACCTACTTGGGGAGTGGATGTTGGTGCAGCTGCAGCTATTCGGCAAGCGCTAATTACGCTTCGTGATTCAGGTACGGCAATTTTACTGGTATCAGAAGAGCTAGAAGAACTATTCGAAGTCACTGATCGAATGTATGTGATATTCAACGGACATCTATCTGAGTCGCTACCCACACGCAGTACCAACGCCGAGCAAATTGGTGAATTGATGACGGGTGCGTTCCTTGCGTCAACCTCGGCAGTAACGCATGCAGGGCTCTAACCACCAAACATGAATTCATTTCAACTAATACCGCGTACACAACAATCGCTTGCTGCACAACTGCTAGTGCCCTTGGCGTCTATCGGTCTGACACTGATTGCCGGTTCAATCATGTTTATTCTACTGGGGAAATCACCACTAGCTGCATTCTATGCGTTTTTCATTGAACCACTGACCACACGCTATGGTATCGGTGAAGTCCTCCTGAAGATGGGCCCGCTACTGCTCATTGCGCAAGGGTTAGCCATCGGTTTTCGCGCGCAAGTATGGAACATTGGAGCTGAGGGCCAGCTGCTACTAGGGGCCATAGCATCCGGTGCCATAGCCTTGCAGTTTGAATCTTCAGACTCACCTTGGGTACTGCCGAGCATGATTGTTGCCGGAACTCTTGCAGGTGCGGGTTGGGCGGCAATCGCAGCATGGCTTAGAACCAGTTACAATGCCAACGAGATACTGGTAACGTTCATGCTATCCAGTGTTGCATTGCAACTTCTTTATTATCTGGTGTCGGGACCGCTACGCGACCCAATGGGCATGAGCTTTCCGCAATCCGCGTTATTTGGCGATGCAGCTCTTTTCGAACCTCTGCTTAGTGGCACACGTGTTAATACGTCTTTATATCTTGCATTCGCAGTTACCGGCCTTGCCTGGATTTTCGTGCAGCGCAGCGTACCCGGTTACAAATTAATGGTAAGTGGTCTTGCGCCTCAAGCTGCTCGATATGCTGGATACTCAGAAAACCGGGCTGTATGGATTGGCTTGTTGATAGGTGGCGCGGCAGCTGGAATGGCAGGTGTCGGAGAAGTTGCTGGCCCATTGGGATTATTACAACGCAACATATCTCCAGGCTACGGGTTTGCCGCCATTATTGTTGCCTTCCTGGGTGGACTGCATCCAATCGGTATTCTCTTCGCCGCTCTCTTTATGGCTCTGATCTATGTCGGCGGTGACATGTCCCTGGTATCCGTTGGCATTCCAAACGCATCAACAACCATTTTTCAGGGCATGTTGTTGGTGTTCTATCTAGCCTGCTATCTTTTTGTTAATTATCGCGTGCAACGCAGCGGCAAAATATCAGGCAACACCGTGGCAGTCAGAGAATCAAACCATGATTGATTTACTGACGTTCTTACTGGCCGGAACTCTCGCTGCTGCAACACCTTTGATTTTTGCCGCAATGGGAGAATTGGTTGTCGAAAAGTCTGGGGTACTCAATCTCAGTATTGAAGGCATGATGGCAACCGGAGCTGCAACTGGATTTGTGGTTGCAACCCTGACAGGATCTCCAGTTGCAGGCTTTGCCGCAGCTGCGTTTGCATCTATGTTGTTATCTATAGTATTCGCAGCGCTCACTCTCGGATTTCTGGCAAATCAGGTTGCCTCAGGCTTAGCGATTGGTATTTTAGGTTTGGGCGTATCAGTACTAATTGGTAAAAATTACGAAGGCTCTACGATAAAGCCATTAGCAAAAATTGACTTGGGAATTCTCAGTGATTTGCCCATTATCGGTAAGACTTTTTTTGGCCAGGATCCAATGATCTATGTGGGTATTGCGTCAGTTGTACTTATCACCTGGATTCTCAATCGTACCAAGCTCGGCTTAATCATTCGTGCTGTTGGCGAGTCACCTGTTGCTGCAAACTCCATCGGCTACCCCGTCATTATTGTGCGCTTTTGTGCTATCGCATTTGGTGGAGCTATGGCAGGTATTGGCGGTGCACATTTCACCTTGTCATACACGCCGCTATGGGCTGAAGGGCTGATCGCCGGGCGCGGCTGGATTGTCGTTGCTCTAGTGGTATTTGGTACTTGGAAAGCACCACGCATCGCTATGGGTGCTTATCTATTTGGCGCTATCTCGCTACTAGAACTATTCGTTCAGGGGCAGGGATTCGCAATTCCTTCACAGTTGATGTCGGCTATGCCTTACATCATCACCATTGTCGTTCTAGCGATCATCTCCAGAGACGGTCGCATTATCAAACTCAATCATCCGGCCTCGTTGGGTGTTCCCTACAATCGCAGTGAATAATCATCTATCAGGAGAAGAATAGTGAAATTATTATCGAGAACGTTCAAATTGTTTACCGGCGCAGCCTTGACCACAATCGCAGCATTGGTGTTACTACCACTGTCTAATGTGTTTGCAGCGGACCCACTAAAAATTGGTTTCATTTACCCATCCCCTGCTGGCGATGTCGGTTGGGCACATGAGCTCGATCGAGGGCGCATGGCCATTGAAGAAGCATTTGGTGACAGAGTTGAATCAATGGTTGTAGAAAACATTCCAGAAGGCCCTGATGCCGCTCGCATCATGAATCAATTTGCGGCACAAGGCGCGAAGATGATCATGATCGGATCATTCGGTTATATGAATGATGGATTAAAATTGGCCAAGCGCTACCCTGATATCAAAATCATTCATGCAAGTGGATACAAACTTGCGGACAACATGGGTAACTTTCAAACACGTAACTACGAAAGCTCTTATGTCGCAGGTATTGCTGCTGGTCACATAACTAAAACCGACACGGTAGGTATGGTTGCAGCATACGCAATCCCTGAAGTCGTAGGTATGATTAACGCCTTCACACTTGGCGCTCAAACGGTTAATCCTGATATCAACATGAAAGTTGTCTGGTTGAACTCCTGGTTTGATCCAAGTAAGGCTCAGGAATCTGCGCGTTCTTTAATAGCTCAGCAATCCGATGTCATTTTTTCGATCTACCAAGACACTCCTTCGGTGGTCACTGTGGCAGAAGAGGAAGGTGTATACGTCGTAAACACCAGCTCTGACATGAAAAAATACGCACCTACTAAGTTGCTGGTTTCCCTTCAAATTAACTGGGCTGACCACTTCATTGAACAGACTCAAGCTGTTCTAGATGGCACTTTCAAAGGCACCGCATTCTGGGGTGGCATGGCAGCTAAAGCTATTAGCATGGAGTCCTGGAGCGACGACCTGAGCACAGAACAAGTGGCAGGCCTTGAAGCCACCGTTGCAGACATCGCTGCTGGAAATTTTCATCCGTTTACCGGACCTATCGTGAATCAGGAAGGCGAAGTCATGATCAAAGATGGCGAGGTTCTATCTGATGGTGATCTACTGAGCATCAATTGGTTAGTAAAAGGCGTCGATACAAAGCTGCCTAAGTAAGGTATTTACAAAGCTAATCTGTCGGGGTCAATTTGGCCCCGGCAGCATTGGCTGGTATGTCCGCATGGATGCATGACTGTATTGAGCGTGTTGTGCGTAATGACCAAAAATCTCATTCCGCACGCATGCGTAACAACCTATAAAGAGCAGTAGACTACTTACTTTCATAACCGGCAATCAGTCGCCTTGAAAAACTTAGCAGCACAATATTTTTTTGGCACATTCATGCACACTCCAGCGCTTGATCAACTGGAAATATTGAATGACACCCTGATCAGCGTGGACGCCGCTGGCACTATTATTCGCGTACTGTCACCTGGAGAGCCGTCTTACAGCGAAGACCTTGGCGCAGCAAAACAGCACAAACATTTCACTAAACTGCCAGACAATGCATTCTATTTGCCTGGCTTAGTAGATACCCACATACACGCACCACAGTGGCCACAGCTTGGCAAAGCTCTCCATTTGCCGCTGGAAAACTGGTTGATGGATTGTACGTTCCCTCTCGAATCTAAATACCAGGACGCAGCTTTTGCTCAGGCTATGTATTCCTCCCTGGTAAAGACATTATTAGCTAATGGAACCACGAGTGCGGTTTACTTTGCCACTGTACATACACGGGCGACACAAATTCTTGCCGAACTCTGTCTGGAAAAAGGGCAGCGGGCATGGGTAGGCCGTGTGGCCATGGACGACCATACTCAATGTCCCGACTATTATTGCGATAGTTCCACAGACAAGGGTTTACGCGATTCTGAATCAAGTATCGAAAGTATCAGACAACTAAGCGGCAACGAATCTCAAAGAGTAAAGCCAATAATCACACCACGATTCATACCCAGTTGCACGAATGAGATGCTTGAAGGGCTTGGTGATCTCGCTAAGGAACACAGCTGTGCGATTCAAACTCACTGTTCAGAAAGTGATTGGGAACACCAATATGTAATAGATCGCACTGGCTTGAGAGACACTGAGGCACTAGACAGATTCAGTCTACTGACACGGACGACTGTACTAGCTCACGCCAATTTTATTAACCACTCTGATATGTTAACTATTCGACAAAGAGGCTCAGGTGTTGCCCACTGCCCACTTTCCAATCAATACTTCGCCGGCAGCGTATTTCCTCTGCGCGCAGCGTTGAAGCTAGGTGTGCACGTAGGACTCGGTACCGATATATCAGGCGGCCCAAGTGCATCACAGTTTGATACGTGTAGACATGCGATCAGCGCATCGCGAATGCTAGAATCTGGTGTTAACGCAAATACACCCGCAGATGAGCGCGGAGTCCACGGCTCACGCATCGACTATATAGAAGCGTTTTATTTGGCAACAACGGGCGGCGGTGTAATGCTAGACGAGCCTATAGGCCTGTTTAGAAAAGGCTACCGTTTTGATGCATTGCATATCAATACATCGAATACAGACAGTAATCTTATGTATTTTCCAGAACTGGACTCGCAAGCAGACATATTTCAGAAAACTCTTTATGCAGCTACTCGTTTGGACATCAAAACCGTTTGGGTAGACGGCGCTGTTGTATCAGAGCTGGCCTCGTAAGAAACTAGTGTTGTATCGGTGGACGACCGACGAGCCACAAATATAATTTATATGCGATCGACTGGCCTACAAATCGATATAGACAGCACCCTTATTACCCACCACTAGCCGCATTGTAACTCTTCCCAATCGTCTGATAATTTCCGATGGGAGGTTTCACCATGACTGCCTCTTCTAACTCGGCCTTTTCTCACAGGCTTTCTCGTGACCCTAAAATCCAAGTAGTCTTCAAAGTCATTATCTGAATCCAGATAACTCATGTCATCATCTACAAGTTCATCATCGAAGTAATCTTCAATATTGCAGTAAAGGTCATCCAGTTTGCTAATTTCTACCATGTCAAAATACCGCAACGTGTGCTTATCTGCACAACGTTGATATCGACCATCTTTGAATCCGGATCAAGACACCTACCCCAGCAAAATGTGACACAGCATGGTTCTTTACGATTTATACATACCCGTTTTGTGTATTTGATTAGAACGAACTTCAAGTTTTGTGTGGGAATGTGTCGATCAGTTAACAGGGTAAACACATTCAAGGTCATGCATTTCGGCTGACCTCCTTGAAAAGGGGACGGAGGGATTAAACTTTAATCCCTCCGTCCCCTTTTTAGATGGCGTTGTAGATACCTACAGCTCCAACAATCACAAGGCTCAAGGCCCAGACAACGTCAAGGTTGATCCAGGTCTTGGACAGAAACTTTAAACCTAGCCAAAAATATATGATTGTTGCGATAATCGCCGCAGCTGCCAGCATCGCAAGGGCATGTACAACTGCTACGCCTATTGCAGTGGCAATATTATCAGCCATCATATGGTTACCATGATCATGGCTAGTGCCAGCCATAGCTTTATCGCTAATGCCGAGGTACATAGGTACAAGCATCAATCCAGCACCATGAGCCATGGCAGCTAAAAAAGACCATAGCGCCAAGCGGGCTGGGTGAACACGTGCGAGGAATTTGGGGTGACGGCGATTCCACAGTAAGTAGAGCCCCATCGAGATAACGATAACAGAAGCACCTAACTGTACAGCAGCTTGATTTTCAACAAGAATGGTTAAGAATGAGAATGGCAATAGAATAGCCATCATTGCGAATAGATGCCCCAAACCTAACACGCCTAACGCAATTGGCAACTGACTTGCCTTACCACGCATGAGCGCAGCGGACACTGCAAGCGGCCACCCCATCCCCGGATTTATACCATGATAAATTCCTGAGAATACTACGGCCCCCCAAAGGACCGTAGCCGAGGACGGATCAGTCATCTACACGTTTGGATAACAAAAGCTGTCTGTTGAACAGTCACCACCTTCCAAACGAATTTGATGACTTCGGTAACCTTTCGGAAAGTCGATATAGAAATCTTT
>JBLIIE010000172.1:0-10066 GCA_047634635.1 Granulosicoccus sp.
GGGCAGTGTTAGCGTTGGATAGTGTTTTCTCTTGACCAGTCCTTCAGCTATGATGTCGTGAGCAAGTTGCACGTTTTTTAATGTGTTTATATCGTAGTTTGCTGAATCAAGATTCCGCATGTGCGTTTGCAAAGCAGAATATCGGTAGGCTGATATTTTAGGGATCGCGCTGAAGTTTTCGTTGGCAAAGCTACCACCTATGTGTTTCCACTCGGTAGTGATTGAGTCTAACCGGACGTACAAAGGGTCAGATCGGGTGCTTTTGTTTTTTACTCGCAGTTCGTACAAGTGGTAGTTATCGTCAAATAGCGTCGATGGTAATTTGACCTCAACTGAGTGAATATTAGCAATTTTAGTTCGTCTACTAGAGCACTCGAGCAGCACGTTTCCATCCACCAGCACTTCAATAACGAAGGCATCTGCTCTTGAAGCTGAAATGACTTTGATCTGTCCGCGTAACACGCTGTTTCTAATAGTTTCGATTGCAGAGGATGCGAATGCGGGAACTTCGCAGCAGATGCTGCCAATTGTTGTCCCTGATTCAAGCTCTACGACAGATAACTCATGCTTCATGCCATCGAATATGTGGTCTGGCAGCATCATGCTGAACGCACAATACCCATTACCAACGCCTGCATCTTCAAGGTCATTTCTATGTTGATTGGCAACTGTTTCACCTAACACGGTGCCATTTTCATAAATGCCAACACGCAAAGTTTCGCTTGGGTTGAGATCGTCATGAACCCACCCGAATATGCAGCCTTCTTTGACACCTTCGAGGTTGCTGCGAATAGACTCTACTGCAGTTTCATCTTGAACGGGATCGTTGGAAGCCTGCACTTCGTTGGTAGCGATAGCGTTATTTTCTAACATAGGATCGAGTGCGGTTGGAGAAAACGTAAGAGATTGCACAGAACTGCAAAAAATACGCCATGCAAGTGTTGGGTGGCTCGGATTTTGAAAAATGCCTTGTATTTTCGGATTTTGAGAATTCGTTTCGAAAAACGTCACCGAGGTGGTCTTCCTGCAATTAACCAACCGTCTCCCAAACTTCCTGTCTCAAACCCCTTATACTTATTGGGTCCAAGCGTCGTTTGACGATTGATAGCCGAGTCGCGCATGCAATTCCCAACAAAATTTGATGTGATCGTAGTTGGTGGAGGTCATGCTGGCACCGAAGCAGCGCTTGCGTCAGCACGCACTGGAGCTAGCACTCTGCTGTTGACGCACAATATCGATACTCTGGGTCAGATGAGCTGCAATCCCGCAATTGGCGGTATTGGTAAAGGGCATCTCGTTAAGGAAATCGATGCACTCGGCGGTGCCATGGGCAAGGCTGCTGATAGAGCGGGTATCCATTTTCGTACGCTAAATTCCAGAAAAGGACCCGCAGTTCGAGCGACTCGTGCTCAGGCAGATCGACAACTTTACCGAGCTGCAATTCGGTATATGCTGGAAAACCAGCCCAATCTCACTCTGTTCCAGCAGGCTGTTGACGACTTAGTTCTCGATCCAGTCTCCATAACTGGCCCTCAGGACGTCAGAGTTACGGGTGTCGTAACTCAACTTGGTTTGCGATTTAGTGCGCAAACCGTTGTACTAACTGTGGGTACTTTCCTTGCTGGTAAAATTCATGTCGGAGAAGCCAATCATTCCGGTGGTAGAGCAGGGGATCCGCCTGCGACTACTCTCGCTAGCCGACTTCGTGAAATGCCGTTTGAAACGGGTCGTCTGAAAACTGGCACGCCGCCTCGAATTGATGGCAGGACTATTGACTACTCCTCGTTACAAACTCAGCCAGGGGATTCGCCGCGTCCTGTTTTCTCTTATATGGGGAGTACCGCGGATCACCCAGAGCAAGTCAGCTGCCACATAACAGAGACCAATGAAAAAACGCACGAGATAATTCAGTCAAATTTACATCGTTCACCGTTGTTTTCTGGTGACATTGAGGGAGTTGGGCCTCGCTACTGTCCGTCCATTGAGGACAAGGTCGTGCGTTTTGCTGATAAGAATTCGCATCAAATATTTATTGAGCCAGAAGGGCTCACCACGCATGAGGTATATCCCAACGGGATATCAACGAGTTTGCCGTTCGATGTGCAGATTGAGTACGTTCAGTCGATACGAGGCTTCGAAAATGCGCATATCACGCGCCCTGGCTACGCCATTGAGTATGATTTTTTCGACCCACGTGGTTTGAAGGCCTCGCTGGAAACCAAAACAGTTGGCGGTTTGTTCTTCGCAGGTCAGATCAACGGTACAACGGGATACGAGGAAGCGGCTGCTCAGGGATTAATGGCAGGTTTAAATGCGGCTCGGCAAGTCAAGGCGTTGGATTCCTGGACACCGCGACGGGACGAAGCCTACATCGGTGTGCTAATTGATGATCTGATCACGCGCGGAACACGCGAGCCCTACCGTATGTTCACTAGTCGGGCAGAATATCGATTGAAGCTTCGTGAGGATAATGCAGACATTCGGTTGACAGAAATTGGTTGGGAGATGTCGTTGGTCGATGACGTGCGTTGGGCTGCCTTCACCGAAAAGTCGAAGGCTGTCGAAGAGTTGAAGCAACAGATTCAAACGCTGTGGATACGTCCTGGTACGTTGGAAGCCCTCTCATTGGCAGATTCTACAGGCATGAGCTTTAAGAATGAAAAGCGCGTGAGCGAACTGTTGAAAATGCCGGAAATTGGGCTTGAAGGTCTTTTGGCTATCGTGTCTCCAGAGTTGGTTTTTGAAAAAAGCGTGGTAGAGCAAGTTGAGGTTCAAGGGAAATATGCGGGCTACCTGGATCGGCAGCAACAGGAAATTGACAAGACACTGACACAGCAGGAATTGGCTTTACCGGATACGCTGGATTACTCAAATGTTACTGGCCTGTCCAACGAAGTGCTGCAAAAGCTATCAGAAACTCGGCCTGGAACCATTGGCCAGGCTTCGCGAATTTCCGGTGTAACTCCAGCGGCTATCTCGCTGCTGTTGGTACATTTGAAAAAACAGTCCATACGCCAACAAAAGAGCGCTTGACCGTTGAGCGACTTGGTTACGCCGCGATGGCAGTTGGAGCTGGGGATTGAGTTTCTTCAAGAGCAATCGATACCTGCAATCAGCGAGGCACTCATTGAACCGCTCGTAGTTTTTCTGGAGCTGCTGGTCAAATGGAACCGTGTTTACAACTTAACGGCTGTTAGAGACCCTGTGGAGATGGTTGACCGCCATCTTGTAGAGAGTTTGATCATGAATCGCTGGTTACCTTCGGTCACTCAGGCTTGTGATGGTGTTTTCGATGTCATGGATATCGGCTCGGGCGCAGGCCTGCCTGTTATTCCTCTGGCCATTACCCGTCCAGATCTATCGTTTGTCTCGATTGAATCGAACGGAAAAAAATGTCGGTTTCAACAGCAGGCCACCATGGAGCTGAAGCTTCCCAACGTTCACATCATTAATGATCGAGTCGAAAATGTATCAATTAGCGCCCATATGGTGTTATCGCGTGCTTTCACGGCTCCCGAGGATTTTTTGCGTATTGCACAGCCCTTGTGTGCGAAAAATGGGCAAGTTGCGATAATGCTGGGTCACGCGAAGCGATTTCCTGCGCAACTTCCCGACCACTACTCGCTGGAAGAATTTGTGGAATTGAGTGTTCCTGGTACTGAATCGGCACGACACGTCGCTCTGTGTCGGCGGGAATAGTTTAGTGCAACCTTCAAATGCCGCATACGTAGAGAACCAAAACGCCTTCGGCAAGGCGCTGTTCGCAGCCAAGGTTGCACTACACAAAGGATTATCGATTACACTCTTCACATGAGCCGCGTCATCGCCATAGCCAACCAAAAAGGCGGAGTTGGAAAAACCACCACTACGGTGAACCTGTCTGCCGCATTGGCCAATATGCAGAAGCGCGTATTGCTCATTGACCTGGACCCGCAAGGCAATGCCACTATGGGGTGTGGCGTCGATAAATACGATGTCGAGAAGAGCGTATTTGATGTTCTGGTCGATGGAATGAGTGTCGCAGAGGCGAGTCAGACGTCTGCAGAGAATCAGTGCGATGTGTTGCCCTCGAATGCTGATTTGACTGCAGCTGAAGTTGAGCTCATGAGCATGGATCGCCGTGAGCAGCGTTTGAAGCTCGCCTTAGTGGCTTCACGACCCAACTACGACTATATTCTAATTGATTGTCCGCCATCACTGAATATATTAACGTTGAACGCTTTTGTAGCGGCTGATAGTGTGCTCATTCCTGTTCAATGTGAATACTATGCATTAGAAGGGCTATCGGCGCTGCTTGAGACCATTGAAGGTGTCCGAGAAACCGTTAATTCAAATCTCGAAATAGAAGGCCTGCTCAGAACGATGTATGACGGCCGAAATCGTTTGGGTGTAGAGGTATCAGCACAGCTCCTACAGCATTTTGGCGATCAGGTATTTCGAACCGTTGTGCCACGAAATGTTCGTCTGGCTGAAGCACCGAGTCACGGCATCTCTATCATGCAGTACGACAAAACATCTCGTGGAGCACTCGCCTACTTGGCGCTGGCTGGTGAGATTTTACGTCAGCGATCTAGATCTGAAAAAGCAGTACTAGCAGTTACTGCTCACACGGTGGTTGCACCGCCTCTCACTTCATCTCCCTCTGATGCAGTTGAAACTCCTCCAGCTCACGATATTTCTACTGTTCAAACCGACTTACCTCCCAAATCGGCGTCAGCAGTGTCAGAAACACCGGATAAAGAACCAGCAGATGGCTAAACGACCCAGAATGGGCAGAAATCTGGACGCATTACTAGGTGGCGCGTCGCGCGAGCGTGCCAGTTCGGTTCAACCGGACAATTCTGCTTCACTACTGGTAGCTAACACTGATAAGGCATCTCTGGATTCGGTTCCTGAACCAACGGATTTCTCAGAAAAATTGCTACACGCCTCTAGCACTGGTAATTCTGCCACTGATCCTCTGACATCACCGGCTCCCGCAATCGGTGCTGATCAAGTTACAGAGGTTGTAGAGACTTCCACGCCTGCTGCTTCTGTCTCTCAAGCTGCATCGACTCTACAAATTGTTGAATCTCGAGCTATTGCCAATGCAAAAGATTCAACTGATACGCTTAAGATGATTGGGGTCGATCAAATTCGTCGCGGCACTTACCAGCCTAGACGCCTATTTGACCCAGTACTTCTTCAAGAATTGGCAGATTCAATCAAAACTCAAGGCATGATTCAGCCCATATTGGTTCGTTCTTTCGCAGGCGCCTTTGAGCTGATCGCAGGTGAGCGGCGTTGGCGTGCTGCACAATTAGCCGGCTTGATCGAAGTTCCTGCAATTATCCGGGAAATGCCTGATCAGTCTGTTGCTGCAGTGGCTTTAATCGAAAATATTCAACGAAAAGACCTCAATCCTCTAGAAGAGGCTGCGGCGTTTGAAAGGTTATGTGACGAGTTCGGAATGACGCATAAAACAGTTGCTGAGTCTGTGGGTCGATCTCGTGCCTCGGTATCCAATTTACTGCGATTGCTCGAATTACACGAAGATGTGAAAGTGCTTGTTGATAAAGGAGAGTTGGAGATGGGTCACGCCAGAGCTATCCTTGGCGCGCCAAAAGACCAACAATATAAAATAGCTCAACAAGTCGTGGACCGTGGTCTTACTGTCAGGGCAGTAGAAAAAATTGTTCGGGAACTCAATGAAGGACCAGTTCCAAAAACATCTAACAACAAAGGACACGTTGTAGACCCTGATATCGAAAGGCTCAGCCAAAAATTAGGAGAAACATTAGGAGCCTCCGTTCGCATTCAGCACAAAGCAACGGGGGCTGGGACATTGGAAGTGACGTATTCGTCTGTGTCTGAGCTACAGGGAATACTTGCCCACATTAAATAATTGTTTGCTCAAGCTTGTATCATTTTCTTTGCTTGGTGTTGTTTTGCCTAGAGATAAGGTTAAAAATTAAGTCGCCTTGAAGTATTTAGGCAAAGGCGCTGTGATTAAATATTGAGTCACAGTTGAGATTCATTAAAAAAACGCTGCTATACTTCGGCTGCTCGAAGCCAGACGAATGGCTGATCCAGTTAGGTTATTTTGCGTAAAGTTCTAGGGCATCGTCATGCAGCAAGCGGAACATCGGTTGCGTGTCATAAAATTGCTGTTAATCTGGCAGCTGGTTGGGTCTTTCTCGATAGGGCTGGTAGGTCTTATCTGGGGACAGGACGCTGGGTTAGGAGCTTTTTTAGGGGGCATTATCGTTTGGGTCCCAAATTGCTATTTTGCGTTTCGCGCGTTTAAGCACCGAGGTGCAAGAGCCGCTAGACTGATCGTTCGTTCGTTCTACACCGGTGCAGCAGGAAAAATGTTGCTGACAGCCGGAATGTTTACGCTTGTTTTTGTCAATTTAGAGCCGTTAAATGCTCCTGCGGTATTTATCGGATTTGCCAGTGTTCAAATGTTAAATTGGGTGGTGCCGCTTATTGTTGGCAGGCAGGACGCCCAAAAGTTTTAAACGTATCCGCCGATGCTAATTGGCGTATGTGTCTTGTTAGACATTGAATTTAATAGCCTGTAGAGGCTCCAGTTCAGACTTAGTGTTGAGATCATGGCTAGTAGTCACGCACCGACAACGACCGAATATATTCAGCATCACCTGCAAAACCTGGTGGTGGGGATTCATCCGGAAAATGGCTTTAGTATCGCTCATAGCGGTAGGGAAGCGACCGAGATGGGTTTCTGGGCTCTTCATGTGGATTCCATGTTTTGGTCTATCGCACTGGGTGCCTTATTTATTTGGCTATTCAAAAAAGCAGCTGACAAAGCGACTTCTGGCGTGCCAGGTGGCTTGCAGAATTTTGTAGAACTTATTGTAGAATTTGTAGACAGCAACGTTCGTGAAACTTTCCACGGGAAGAGTGAAGTGGTTGCGCCGTTGGCACTAACTATCTTTGTCTGGATTTTCCTGATGAACCTAATGGACCTGGTTCCTGTTGACCTAATTCCTAGAATTACAGAAGCGGTAGGAATCCCTTACATGAAGGTCGTTCCAACTACTGACGTGAACGTCACCTTAGGAATGTCTTTGTCGGTATTTGCGCTCATGATTTACTACAGCCTGAAGATTAAAGGCCCTATCGGATTTTTTAAAGAATTGGCATTTCAGCCATTTAACAACCCAAACCCCATCATTCAGTTGATTTTCGTACCAATCAACCTGCTTCTTGAGGGTGTGGCGCTGTTGGCGAAGCCAATCTCACTGGCACTGCGACTGTTCGGCAATATGTACGCAGGCGAGTTGATCTTCATACTCATCGCTCTGCTTCCTTTCTACCTGCAATGGGCATTAGCAGTGCCTTGGGCAATCTTCCATATTCTAGTTATCACGCTACAAGCATTCATTTTCATGATGCTAACCATCGTGTACATGAGCATGGCGCACGAGAATCATTAGTATTATCGTTCGTTTTTATACACTTATTCATCTTTAATCGTTTTTACATTCGGAGTTAGTCATGGAACTTGTTGTTGGCCTTACCGCTATCGCTGTATCACTGTTGATTGGTCTCGGCGCACTAGGCACCGCTATTGGTTTTGGTCTGCTAGGCGGCCGTTTTCTGGAAGGCGCAGCTCGTCAACCTGAAATGACACCTATGCTTCAAGTCAAGATGTTCATCGTTGCGGGTCTGCTTGATGCGGTTCCTATGATCGGTGTTGGTATCGGCTTATTCTTCACATTCGCTAACCCGTTCATTGGTCAGGTCGCTGGGTAATCCCATTTACATCGACTTGTATCATTTAAAGGGTCTTAGGACTGGAGAGCAAACGTGAACCTGAATCTCACACTAGTAGGTCAGATGATCTCGTTCTTCATCTTTGTGCTCTTCTGCATGAAGTACGTGTGGCCACCCGTTATGGGTGCGTTACGCGAACGTCAGGCGAAGATTGCGGAGAGCCTCGCGGCCGCCGAACAGGGCGAGCAGCGACGTGAAGAGGCAGAGGCAGAAATTGCTACTTTATTGCAGGGTGCTAAAACACAAGCATCCGAAATAGTGGCGGCAGCACAAAAACGTGCTAACGAAGTGGTAGAGGACTCTAAGTCGACTGCTCGGTCTGAAGGCGAACGCCTGATAGCTGCAGCTCAGTCAGAAATAGAGCAAGAAGTGATCGGAGCACGCGAAACTTTGCGTAAGCAAGTAGGTTCTATTGCCATCGAAGGCGCGCGGAAAATTCTTGGTGCAGAAGTTAACGCAGATGCTCATGCCAAGATAATTGATGACCTTGTAGGTCAGATCTGATCATGGCTGATTTCACTACAGCAGCACGGCCATACGCCAAAGCAGTTTTTGAAATGGCTCAAGAGTCGAGCAAATTCGAAGACTGGTCTGGGCGTTTGGAGTTCTGGTCAGCACTGGTAAATCATCCGGAAATGTCTGAACGGCTTGAAGCTCCAGGGCTGACACAGCAAGACAGGGCAACTATGATCGAGACCGTGGTCGGTGACGGCATGGACGATCATAGTCGCAATTTCGTTCGTCTACTTTCAGAAAATAACCGGTTAGCCCTGCTTCCGGATATACACGCAATTTTTGAAGAACTACGTGCGGAAGCTGAAGGCGAAATCGAGGCAACGGTCACGTCTGCCTTTGAACTAACTGAAGAACAGCGCGACAGCATTATTGCTGCGCTGTCTAAACGACTCGACCGCAAGGTTCGCATCGTGAACGAAATAGATAAAGACCTGATTGGTGGCGCTATTATTCGCGCGGGTGATCTGGTTATTGATGGCTCGCTTAAAGGCCGAGTTGAGAACATGGAGCGACTAGTCGTCAACTGACGGCTCGCTTAGGCGGCCTGCAAGGGTTGCAAGAATTTGCTTGCCCTGAGGAATCGGTCCTCAGGATTGGCACACCAGTTTCCAGAGGATTGAAGTCATGCAACTGAACCCATCCGAAATCAGCGAGCTGATCAAACAACGGATCGGCAATTTCGAAGCGTCTGCTGACGCTCGGACAGAAGGTACTATCGTTAGTTTGAACGATGGTATCGTCAAAATTCACGGTCTTACTGATGCCATGTCAGGTGAGATGATCTCTTTTTCCAACGATTTGTTTGGTCTTGCTCTTAATCTTGAGCGTGATTCAGTCGGTGCGGTAGTTCTTGGCAGCTACGAAAATTTGTCAGAAGGCGACAAAGTTCAATGCACAGGCAAAATCCTTGAAGTACCTGTAGGTCCAGAACTGTTGGGTCGTGTAGTGAACTCACTGGGTCAACCTATTGATGGTAAAGGTCCTATTGAAACCAAACTCACTGCGCCTATCGAAAAGGTTGCTCCTGGTGTTATCGAACGTCAATCGGTTGATCAACCTGTTCAAACAGGTCTGAAAGCTATCGATGCGATGGTCCCGGTAGGTCGAGGCCAGCGAGAGCTGATCATCGGTGACCGTCAAACGGGTAAGACCGCAGTCGCTGTTGATGCAATCATCAACCAGAAAGGCACAGGCGTTAAATGCGTATACGTAGCGATTGGACAGAAGCAGTCCACCATCGCAAACGTGGTATCCAAGCTTGAAGAGCACGGTGCTCTAGAGAACACCATCATTGTTGCGGCGGGTGCATCTGATTCTGCTGCCATGCAATACATCGCTCCATATGCGGGCTGTTCAATGGGCGAATACTTCCGTGATCGCGGTGAAGACGCGTTAATTGTATATGACGATCTAACTAAGCAGGCTTGGGCCTACCGGCAGGTATCTCTGCTGCTTCGTCGTCCTCCGGGCCGTGAAGCATATCCTGGTGATGTTTTCTATCTCCATTCACGTCTGTTGGAACGAGCAGCTCGAGTTAATGTTGCGTACGTTGAGAAATTCACTAACGGTGAAGTGAAAGGTAAAACTGGTTCACTGACTGCTCTACCAATCATCGAAACTCAAGCGGGTGATGTTTCAGCCTTTGTACCTACTAACGTCATCTCAATCACTGATGGCCAGATCTTTTTGGAGACAGATTTATTCAACTCCGGCATACGTCCTGCGATCAACGCGGGTCTGTCAGTATCTCGAGTTGGTGGCGCTGCACAAA
>JBLIIE010000173.1:0-10038 GCA_047634635.1 Granulosicoccus sp.
AACAATTAGGTGATCTCGTCTTCGTGGAAACACCGGAGATCGATCGAGTCTGCGAAGCAGCAGAGGCCATCGCCGTAGTTGAGTCCGTAAAAGCAGCTTCTGACATATACGCGCCGGTCAATGGAACGGTTATTGATGCAAATGGTGAGTTAGCGGACAATCCTGAATTGGTTAATACCGACCCTTACGGTGCAGGTTGGATATTCAAGATTCAACCTGACGAACTTGACGATGTGGTTGATATGATGGACCCCGATGACTATGAGGCATATGCTACCGCAGAGGATTGAAAAAGTACTGTGAAGTCTTGAGGTGGATTCGGGAAACATATTGAGAGGCCGGTAAAAAGTTTTTAGGCTTGTTCAGAATTCGTTCAGGCCTGCAAGCTTAGGGTATAGCTATCGTACAGCTAATCGGAATCGTCACATGTCCCTAACCATTAAAGGTGTTTTGCTAGCTGGAGCCTTTCTTGTGCCCCTGCCTAACGCGCACGCTGATAGTTATATTGGCGTTGATGGCGCTTCAATCAGTGTAGAAAACCAGCTGGACAATGAGTTGAATCCTCATGGTATGCGTTTACGACTCGGTATGCGACTAAGCGATTTACTGGATATGGAACTGCATCTGGGAGGAGGCACAGATTCTTCAACACCCGCTTTTGAGTCTTTTAGCGCGACTTATGTGGGTGCGTATCTCAAAGTCTATTCACCTTTCGGTCAGCGCAGCTCCTTGTTCGGTTTAGCAGGCGTTTCAGGAATCAGCTACAGTCAGGAAGTTAATGGTCGTACTTTCACCGATAGCCAATCCGGATTTTCTTACGGATTTGGGATGGAGACACAAATCAGCGATAGACTGGATTTATCCGCTGACTTTATGCGCTATAGCAACAATGGTAGTGAATTCTCAGAGTTATCAGCTATCAGTTTCGGTGTCAAATATTACTTTTGACTTTAGAAGGCAAACTTCAGTAGCTCTTCGTAATAAGGGCGGCAATCTGATGCGATGTCTTGCTGTGCCTCGTTTAGCGTTGGCTGCTTGTTCCTCGCAGGATTGAAGCCGGTAGATTTATTAACGGCGTCGTACCAATGCGAACCCCAGACGCCGTCACTTAGTCGTGATCCTGCAGGCCACTGGAGCATGGAGGCTTCAAATGGAATATTCAGAGCTTGGCAGACAGTTTCTAATTGTGGCTGCGGATCATTCAGGAACCGTCTGCTGTCTATGACTGGTGGTGTGGCACCCTTGCGTTGTTTGATGAGTTTGAAAAGTCTTGCTTGTTGTTCATAGCCTAAATCGCTAGCGCTCAGATCGCCGCGCTTTACGGCATACGAAGCGGCTACTGGTTCGGGCTCCCTAATTAAAAACACATGATCAAGGTCCATCAACCAATCAGTGGGGTAGTGATCCAGCCAATGGGTTGTTATGTGTTTTTGATAAAACAAGCCGGTTTCAGGTTTGACAACCAAACTTTGGATGATCTTCAGGGAATCAACTTCACCATGGGTAATAATGGTCTCGCACATCGGGTGATCGATTCTGGTGTGGTCGAGAAAATGCGCGTAAAAAGGCTCATCTACCACTACCGTATCAGAGCGGTTTTCCCAAGCGCGCATCATCGCTGTGGAAATATTCCGCGGACCAGACCACATGGCAATGCACCGGCCTGTCACTTACCGGTGCCTATTGCAGCAAAGGCCTGTCCAGCCGCAACAATGGTGTCGTCAATATCCTGGTCGGAGTGTGCAGCACTGGAAAACCCGGCTTCAAATGCGGAGGGCGCTAGATAGATGCCAGCGTTTAGCATGCTATGGAAAAATTGTTTGAAGTGATCTGCATTGCAACTCATGACCGCATCAAAACTTGTGATTTTTGACTCACTTGAGAAAAAGAAACCGAACATTCCACCTGCGTGAGATGTGCAAAACGGCACATCATTTTTAACCGCTTCAGCCTCCAAGCCTTGTAGAAGACGTCCTGTTTTTTCGTGAAGATTTTTATGGAAATCAGGTGCAGACAATAATTCCAGGGTTTTAATTCCAGCGCTCATAGCAATTGGGTTACCGGATAAGGTTCCAGCCTGGTAAATGGGGCCGGTTGGAGCTATTTGCTCCATGATGTCGCGTCGTCCACCAAAAGCACCTACTGGCATACCACCGCCAATGACCTTGCCGAGAGTGGTGATGTCAGGGTTCACCCCATAAAGCTCCTGAGCTCCTCCAAGAGCAACCCGAAACCCTGTCATCACTTCGTCAAAAATCAGTACGGTGCCGTGTTTGGAGCACAATTCGCGAAGTGTCTGCAAATACCCAGGCAGGGGTTCCACAAAATTCATGTTGCCAGCGATAGGTTCGATGATAACGCAGGCCAAAGAATCACCTTGCTCTGCAAACAATGTGCGTAAAGCGGACTCATCGTTAAACGCCAACGTTAGTGTGTGTTTGGCAAAGTCGGCAGGAATGCCCGGGGAGCTGGGAATACCTAACGTCAACGCGCCTGAGCCTGCTTTGACTAGAAGCGAGTCAGAGTGACCATGGTAACAGCCCTCGAATTTGAGAATGTTGTCTCGCCCTGTAAACCCTCTGGCAAGCCTGATGGCACTCATAGTGGCTTCGGTTCCCGAGCTACACATTCGAACAGATTCGATGGAAGGCACTATCTTGCAAAGGAGTTCGGCCATTTGAATTTCAAGCTCAGTTGGGGCACCAAAGCTCAGGCCGTTGAGTGCGGCAGCTCTTACAGCAGCAATGACTTCTGGGTGAGCATGGCCCAACAACATCGGTCCCCATGATCCAATGTAGTCGATGTATCTGGTTTGCTCAGTGTCGGTAATGTAGGCACCGCTGGCACTGGCAATAAAACGAGGTGTTCCGCCTACGCTGCCAAAGGCCCTGACGGGTGAATTAACACCACCTGGAATTACCTTTCGTGCGCGTTCAAATAAGTACTCTGCTGATTTTGTCGAGGATGTTGTGGATGGCACAATCGGCTCCGTAAAGTAAGAAGTTATCAATTCAGACACTATAAGTTTACGGCATGTCTCTTGGTTAGATGAGACAATTGCATACACTTAAAACTCTAGTGACGATCTTGTGGAACTAAAAAAATACTTATGCATTGTATGTGGACTGGTTTATAACGAAGCTGATGGCTGGCCAGATGATGGTATTGCTCCGGGTACGCGCTGGGCCGATGTACCATTGAACTGGGCTTGTCCCGACTGCGGTGCGATTAAAGACGACTTTGACATGGTAGAAATTACATGAGCCAAACCGGCACAACACTTGGCCAATTTCTGACTGAGCAAAGCCGCTCCCGGAACGATCTTGACAGCGCGTTTGTAGGCTTGCTGACAGACGTCGCAACGGGTTGTAAACGACTCTCTGATTTGGTCCGGCGCGGAGAGCTGGCCGGTGTGCTCGGTGCTGCTGGGCAGGAGAATGTACAGGGCGAAGAACAAAAGAAGTTAGACGTCATTGCAAACGATGTCCTCATTGAAACGCTGCAACAATCTGGTTACCTGGCGGCGATAGCCTCTGAGGAAATGGACCACCACTACGCTATCCCGGAAAATTACCCCCGAGGGAATTACCTGGTTGCGTTTGATCCTCTCGACGGGTCCAGCAATATTGATGTTAACGGCTCTACCGGTACCATTTTTTCCATCACGCGTCATAGAGGCAATGTTACGCCGACTGATGCCGATTTCCTTCAAAACGGTCGATCCCAGGTTTGTGCGGGTTATTGCTTGTATAGCTCAGCCAGCATGCTGGTCCTGACATTGGGTGACGGAGTGGTCGGATTCACTCTGGATAGCAGCATTGGAGAATTTGTGCTCACTCATTCGCAAATGAGTGTACCGAGAACGACTAGCGAGTATGCAATCAATTCGGCTTATACCCGACATTGGTTGGCCCCTGAAAAACGTTATATTGACGAGTGCAACCAGGGTAGTGATGGGGTGAGAGGACGGAACTTCAACATGCGCTGGGCTGGCTCCATGGTTGGTGACATACACCGAATTCTATGCCGCGGAGGGGTTTTCCTGTATCCAATGGACGAACGTCTCAAGGCTGACGGGAAGGCTGGTAAATTGCGTCTGATGTACGAAGCTAACCCGATGGGATGGCTTATTGAGCAAGCTGGTGGGCTCGCGCACACGGGCTCTCAGTTTATTCTCGATATCAGTCCAGACTCTTTGCACCAGAGAGTTCCGGTTATCATGGGTTCCGCAGAGGAAGTCGAGTTACTCGTTAAGTATCATTCTTCGAACAGCTGATTAACAACGAAGCCGAGGACACCAAGATGCCCGGATTTTGGGAAACCATATCGCTGGAAGACATGACCGACGCGCAATGGGAATCTTTGTGCGATGGCTGTGGCCGTTGCTGTCTTCAGAAGTTGGAAGACGAGGATACTGGAGAGATTCATTTCACCCGGATATCTTGCAGACTGCTGGACACAGATTCGTGTAGGTGTCGCGACTACTCGCGACGTTTCAGCAAGGTCCCAGATTGTTTGTCTTTAAGGCCTCTGACTGAGGAAAAAATTTCATGGCTTCCCGAAAGTTGTGCGTACGTAAAGATCAGTCACGGAAAACCTCTAGAAAACTGGCATCCATTGATTAGTGGTGATGCCAATAGCGTCAAATTGGCCGAAATCTCCGTGTCTGGGCAATGTATTTCTGAGAAGTTTGTTGCAGATTCAGAAACTTATCAATATATTATCCAGTGGAAAAATGATTAGGATAACTTGCTGATTTAACTCGCAACACAATATTTAAAAGTGATGAATATCATTCGTTTGCGATAACCTCTGAAGAAATTATTTCAACAATAAGGTGTGGTGTTTTTGCAACACTTGTGGTTAACTTGACTCTCGCAATGGCAGAGTCCTTGCTTGTAGCTAACGTGTAGTTAACCCCCTAGTTAGATTCATTTAATCTTTTCGCGCCGGAGATCAACGAAATGAGCGTCCAAGCAGAAGCCAATTCAGCGTCTTTTGAACCAACCGGAGAAAGTTCTGGTGTGGAACGACGCGCGCGATTGCAAAATACAATAGAGGCGCTGGTTAAATTGCGGCAGGAAGTCGTAGTAAGCTACTGCCGATTAGCGGGCGTAAGTTCGTTTGCAGCACGAGATGTCGAAGAACACAAGGTCGAAGCTGACCAACTCAGACGTTTTTGCCAGATAATGGTGGACTACACAGCGATGGGACACTTTGAAGTGTACCAACGTATAATCGAAGGTAAGGAACGTCGTCGAGCCGTGAAGGACGTGGCTGCTGAGGTGTATCCTGCAATCGCCGAAACTACAGACTACCTGGTCGACTTTAATGACAAGTATGATGCTTTTGACGGATCTGGCGAAGAAGTTAGCCTGCTATGCAGCGATCTCTCGCGACTTGGCGAAGTTATCGCTGTTAGAGGCGAATTGGAAGACCAGCTGCTCACGGCGTTGGAGAAATAGTAATTACTCGACCTCTAGCTGTGATGTAACGTTTTTGGTCGTATCGTCATGAACACCCTTCGTCTGAAAAAACGGGAAGAGAAACGAATTCAGAGCGGTCACGGCTGGGTATTTTCTAACGAAATTGATACCCAGCAGACGCCTCTGAAAGGTCTCGAGCCTGGATCTCCCGTTACAATCGAGACCGTGAATGGGAAGTTTCTAGCACATGCCTATGTCAATCCACATTCATTAATAAGCTGCCGTGTAACTAGCCGGCGGGCCAATGATCCGTTCAACGCAACTGTCTTGCGAACGCGCCTGCAACACGCCCTTGATCTTCGAGACTATCGTTTCAATGAGCCATATTATCGCTGGGTTCACAGCGAAGGTGATTTCTTGCCGGGGCTCACAGTCGATCGATACGGATCAGTACTTGTGGTGCAAATCACCACGGCTGGTATGGAATGCTATCGCGACGAGATAGTCGACGCCTTACAAACTTTGGTAGGTGCCACGGCAATCTACCTCCGCAATGATGGCTCTGTGCGTGAGCTTGAGCATCTTCCTTCATATCGTGAATGGGTGGTCGGTGAGCCGGTCGAGGTGCTGGAGATTTTTGAGAACAATCTGCATTTCAGAGTGCCTACAGAAATGGGACAGAAAACCGGCTGGTTTTATGATCATCGCGAGAGCCGGCAAGCCATTTGCGAGTGGGTTAGCGGTAAAAAAGTATTGGACCTGTATACGTATCTAGGGGCATTTGGGCTTAATGCTGCGGCCGCTGGAGCGTCATCAGTGCTGGCGATCGATGCCTCTCAAACGGCGGTGTCGGCGGCTAACGCGAATGCAAAGCTCAACAAACTTGATCATATCTTTACGGCCCAGACTTCTGATGCTGTTGAAGCCATGCGGACCTTATATTCAGAAAAAGAGCACTTTGATGTCGTGATTCTTGACCCCCCTGCGTTTATAAAAAGGCGTAAGGATCGAGAGGCTGGTATGCGGCATTACGCGCTCAATAATCGTCTGGCCATGCGGCTTTTGAATCCAGGTGGAATCATCTTGAGTGCTTCCTGTTCTCAGGCATTAAGTCATGAAGATTTATTGCAGCAAATGAGACTTGGAACTCCCAAGGGTAGCCTCGGTCTACAGCTCTTGTCGACTTTACGGCAAGGCGTGGATCATCCAGTGCATGCGGCGATGCCCGAGACACTTTATCTCACTGGTGCAATCGGACGGGTTGTATAACGATTCTTGGTTGATGTCGTTATCGGCACACGCAGTTTCTCTTTTCGCACACATATCCACCGGAATACCTGTCCTCGATGCTGCAATATCCTGATATCAATCCAGTAGCGCTTGAATTAGGGCCGCTGGTTATCCATTGGTATGGAATTACCTATCTATTCGCATTTTTGGCGGGTTGGTCGTTAGCGAAGTATCGAGCCAACAAGGTCGGGTCAGGGTGGATTGCCGACGAAATCGGCGACGCAGTATTTTACATTGTCTTGGGTGTCATTCTGGGTGGCAAGCTTGGTTCACTCTTGTTCTATCAAACTGACCTTCTATTTAGTGAACCCCTGAAAGCACTCAATCCGTTCAGTGATTATGGCTGGCGTGGCATGTCGTTTCATGGTGGTTTTCTGGGTGTGCTGGTAGCGTTCTGGTTGTATGCCAGAAACACGGCTCGAACCTTCTTCGAGGTGGCAGATTTTTTTGCACCTATGTTCGCGATTGGATTGGGGGCAGGGCGAGTAGGCAATTTCATTAACGGTGAACTGTATGGCCGTATCACTGATGTGCCATGGGGAATGGTGTTCCCACATGCGGGGCCAGAGCCGCGTCACCCCAATCAGATTTACCAGTTCATCTGTGAAGGGATAATTCTGTTTGTCATCGTCTGGATGTTCTCTGCGAAGCCTAGGCCGCGCATGGCTGTCTCAGGAATGTTTGTTCTTTGTTACGGCATCTACCGTTTTTTTATTGAATTTGTAAGGCAGCCAGATGCAGATCTGGGCTTCATAGCTTTTGATTGGTTAACGATGGGCCAGCTGCTTTCCTTACCCATGACTCTGGTGGGTGCAGGCTTGCTGACGATGGCGTATCGAATAAATAAAACGTAGCGGAGTACCATGCAAATCTATCTCGATCTGTTGCAGCACATTCTAGATAATGGCGTTGATAAATCCGACCGAACCGGGACAGGTACACGCTCGGTTTTCGGTTACCAGACGCGCTTCGATCTGGCAGCAGGCTTCCCCGTGCTTACGACCAAGAAGTTGCATTTAAAGTCCATCATTCACGAATTGCTTTGGTTTCTCCAAGGTGACACCAACATTGCTTACCTGAAGCAACATGGGGTTCGTATCTGGGATGAATGGGCCGATGAAAACGGAGATCTTGGACCTGTTTATGGTAGCCAATGGAGAAGCTGGCCAACGCCAGGTGGCGCTCATATAGATCAAATCAGTCATCTATTAACTCAGCTTAAAAATAATCCTGATTCCAGGCGGCATATTGTTAGTGCATGGAACGTTGCAGAAATTGACAACATGAAACTGCCACCTTGCCATGTCCTATTTCAGTTTTACGTAGCGGATGGCAAACTGAGTTGTCAGCTGTATCAGCGAAGTGCTGATGTCTTTCTTGGAGTACCGTTCAACATTGCCTCTTATGCGCTGCTGACCCTCATGGTCGCTCAGGTCTGCGGGCTAAAGCCTGGAGAATTTGTGCACACCTTGGGTGATGCGCATATTTACAATAATCATTTTGATCAAGCGCATACACAGCTCGCGCGCACACCCGGTCCGCTGCCGATCATGACGATAAACCCGGCTGTCTCGGATCTTTTTGCATTTACGTTTGACGACTTCGTACTTGAAGGCTACGAGGCGCAGGAGTCCATCCGGGCACCGATAGCAGTCTGATCCAGGAAGTACCTATCCGGGTCCACGTTGCTAAACTGATCTCATTCAAGTAAGTCAAGGATGGGTTCTTGGTACAACCCAGAATGGACAGGATGTCTTGCAGTGATGCGTCTGGCTATGTTTTTAACGTTCTCTGGCTGCGCCAGAAGCCAGAGCAAATACTGCACTACTAAACTGGTACGCTGAATCGGCGATTTCTCATTGCATGCCGAGCTGACTGTGAAAACGCGTGAGCGCAAGAAGCTGGAAAGAGTGTCCGAAGGTGGCCCCACCGCTATATTGCTCACTCGGCAGTATTGAAAAAACGACTGGAACTTACCTTTGGAGGCTTGGGCCGATACGCATTCAAAATAGCTGGCCGAAGGGCGGTGGTGTAACGATCTGCAGCGCTTCTGACCGCATCCTTAGCTTCTGGGAGTCATGCCAACTACCGTCACTATGTGCCGCTGCGCGAATGGACATAGAGGCTTTTGGAAAAGTCGATTATTGTCACTTGTCATGAGTTAGCAAGAGATAATTATCAGCTTTCGTCTTAGAGGGTTGAAACGGCTCTATGAAAAAGGTGACGTGAACGAGATAAACCAGAATCGATTGAAAAAGATTCAACGGATTTTATTGTCGCTTGATAGCGCTAAAACGCCAAAGGATTCAGCGATACCGACACTTGGAGATCTCAAGCGGTTTCTGTTGTTTATAGTTCACGATGTCGTAGAACCAGACGCGATCAAAGAGAATACTGGAAAGTAGATTAAGCTGTTTTGATTGGTTCGGGACACCTTGATTTGAAACACGGTAGTCCATCAAAATACACGAACCAAGAGGTACAACTGGCTCTAGTGTCGGCATGTTTTTAGCGGCTGTCGAGAGGAGCGCAGATAACAGCCTTATCGTGATTGCCCAGGGTCGTTTTGTAACTGTTTCTGGATTTAGATGAGGAAAAGCCTGTTGTGCCCAAGCACGTGCTTCCAAGATACGATTTATTGTGAACCTCCAATGCCAGCTAATTGCATGATCCTAAATGTAATGAAATTTTATTAGCAACTAGTCAATCAGTTTCACGAGAGATTGTATATCGGGCAGAAAGCCTGATCCTGGATCGCATCGCGCAGTGTATCCAGCGCGTTATTTACGCGTTTAGGTGCGAGAGCTACCCGGGCAACACTAACGATGATCGGACCCACAGTGAGACGTGGAAGCAGCTACAAAGTGTAATTGATTCCGGACTGTGTTCTGACTAACAAAATCTTAAGGAATTTCGCCAAGTGGCCGACATCTTGACTAAGCGAGACAAGTAGGTGGTCGGTAATGTCTCATCCGTTGAGAACGAATCGCCGCATTGGTCAATTTTATTTGCTTCTACGCAGCAGAGCGGCAAGCTGTAGTTAACGGGAGATTTGGTTCATGAGAAGACTACTCGGCTGTATGGTGCTTAGCCTCAGCTTATTGGTCGGCATTGCACATGCTGATGCCTCCAAGTTGTATTTTGGTGTGGGTATTTCCGATGGACGCGTCGATATTGCAAACGATAGTGACGAGAGCATTGGTGCAGTTAACGCTTCTTTCGGTCTACAGTTACGCGACTTTGTCAGCATTGAATTAGCTGTCGGATCGGCCTCGGATCAGTCTAATAGTATCTTGAGAGATCCTCAGGTTACCTATCAAGC
>JBLIIE010000174.1:0-10033 GCA_047634635.1 Granulosicoccus sp.
ATCGGGGAGAGAATGTTGGCCTTGCTCGAAACAAAGCAGATAGGTTAGCCAACATTATAGGGATGCCTTCGTCTGCAAAGGGACGAACGGTTTGTGAATAACCGTTAGAAGCTTGCCAGGCACAGAGGACACAGGTAACACAAAAACTCCATTGCTATGCATCGCAGCCGCAGTTGGCACAAGCAACACACAGTCGGTTCTTTGGAAAATGCGCCTCAACACTAGAGTCTATTGCTCGATATTCGCTGAAATAAATGGATTTGCAACACACCGATACCATCTCGAATATGTCCCGTCTTGACTGAAATCGGCATGATTCACTTATTCTTCAGTTTTTTAGTATCCATAGAATTCAGCTGGTACATTGCTCCGTGAAAAACAAATTGCAACAGATCAAATAAACTCACCAAGCATAACTCTGAGTGTGAAATTGATCACACCCTCTTATTCAGTGACCGTTAACAAATGTTAGATGAGTTACGAGGCAAAAAAATCAACCTGACATCTGACGCCACTAGGAATAGTCAAATCAGGGTTACCCAAAGTGAGGCGTACACCGTAGGTTGCACTGGCAGCGTCAGCCACAGAATCAATTCTGCGAACCATCGCCTCTAGCACCTTGTTTTCGAACCCGGGAACGTCTAGAGAAATTTGTGCCGTCATGCCAGTTTCGACAGTACCCAGATATTCAATGGGCACAATGACTTCTACGTTAAGTGGGTTCAACTGTGCGACCTGAAAGATCGCATCGTTATCGACATACTCACCAGCAGATTTATAGCGCTGCGTAATGGTTCCGCTAAATGGGCTACGAATTTCACGGCGATTCAATGAAGCTCGTGCACGCTCAACTTCAAGCTCTGCCAGCAGTTTACCTTCTCGCTCTTGTGCAACCTGAAGTGTCGCAACCTTTGCTTCCGTAGTTACTTGATCCATAACCTGTCGAGAAACACTTGCAGTTCTTAACATAAGCTCATTACGTGCTCGCGTTCTGTCCCCGAACTTGGCAGTAATTCTTCGTAAATTCACAGCAGTTGTGCTGTTGGCAACCTGCTCGGCAATAGCAAGCGTAACTTCCTCAACACTACTTTCCAATCGTGCAACCACAGCACCTTCGCTTACAAAGTCAGTTCTATCAAAATAGCTTTCAGCTATTAAGCCTGGCACCGCTGATCCAAGCTCTATCAATGCGCTGGGTACAACAACGCAATCCATGTCAGAAAGTACTTCTGGCGATGCATTGGTCGTGGTTATGTAGCCCGTTAACAAGCCACCTAAGATGACCGAATAACAGATACCTTGCATAACCCTATAGCCAGGAGTAACAATCGGTTTATCTCTGTAAACGCTGGCAACAGTGTCAGAAGAAAGTGACATTAATCTAGTCCGTATATTCGTTTAACTACAATGCAAGTTGATCTATGAGTACTCGCCGTAATGCCCGCCAAGACCTGTTGCCTATAGATTCAGGCTCATGTGCAAGCGTTATAAACGCCCGACCACCTATTCCTACAGCTGACGTATTTTCCGGCAAATCAAATTCAAGATGAAAAACAGGGTCTACTGTTTCCCAGCTCTGATTAGCAGAGGATGCAACGGGTATGCCGCCGTAACCCCTGCCTGCGAGTGCCTGACTGGGTAACTCCCGGTTAGCTACAGGTTTCTGTATTAACAACACCCCCTCAATAGAGTCATTAAATCGTTCGGCAAGTCGAATATTGACGGATCTGACGCCCTCTTCGACTCTGGCAATATCTCGTTGCCTAACAACTGCTTTTACCCGTAAGTCCTTAGGATCAACAACATGACCCAGAGCTGTACCCGCTTTAATGAATCCTCCTATTCGTGATAATTCCGTATTAAGACTGACCACACCCGGAACAGATGCACGAATAACAAGATCAGACAATGATTCAACTAACTGGTTAAGTGCTGCACGCGTATCTTTCATATCTCGACGCAAAGACTGCGCTGAAATGGGCTCATTAATAAGGGCTGCATGATATTGAAGTGTTAAAATATCCAACTCGCTTTTAAGTACTTCCACCTGAGTGGATAGAAAAGGATCATTGACGCGTAAAATCGGTTGACCCACGTCTACCAATTCTCCTTGAGTCACAAATATTTCCGCTAATTCACCAGTTTGCGGAGCAAATAATTGCGCTTGATGTGGAACATCAATAACACCTTCTGTTCGAGTATTAGTAGGCACAGGTACTAAAAATACGATTCCAACGATGGCTGCCAAAAGGCCACTGGTTGTTAAAAATGCTCTCTTCCGAGATGATTTAAGTTCCGCAGAAAAACCCAAATAATGTGCTGCTCGGTAACAAGGCTTAACACCCAATTGATACAAGGCATAAGCAGCTAATAATCCACCTAGTACCGGATAGCGAGATGCTAGATATAACGCTATAGCCAACGTAATTACCCATCGATACATACCGGCACAAATGCCATAAGACAACAGCCAACGACGCTCCCCTATTCCTGTTGCTGGTGATTGCAAAGACTTGACACCAAACAGATAACGCCGACACAAGTAAGTTAAGTAGCGAGACGCTCTGGGTGAAAGATTAGGCATATCTAGCGCATCTTGGAGAATTTGATAACCATCGAACTTGAGTAGTGGATTGGCGTTTAGAACCAATGTAGTCACTGAACCAGTAAGTGCTGCCGCAAAACCCAGATTTGCCAATAGCCCAGGTTCAACAGTTAGCCATACAATGAATCCAATGGACGCAATTACTCCTTCAGCAATCATTCCGGATGCACTAACTAGCATCCGTTGAAAACGGCTTTCAAACCGCCAGATATCAGTGGCATCCACATAAGGTACTGGCATCAGCACCAAAACAGTGATTCCTGCTTCGTGTATCGAGCCACCAAAGCGCTTAATCGTCAAAGCATGAGCAAGCTCATGTGCCACCTTTAACACCGGATATACCAGCAATAATTGCCACCATTGCTGAGGGGTTCTGGCAACTACGGATATTTGATGAACAATGTCGGTAATATTAAGAATCGCGATACCAATGGCAAGCACTAAAAACGACATTACCGTCCAAAGAAACCAACGGGATAATAAGAGTGTCAACCGTGCGACAACCGTATTAAGCCATTCGTTTGGATCAATTAGAGGTATTCTGATTGCCAGAGGATTATGCCAATTGGCCTTCTTGTGAGATAAAAGCTCTTTGACACGGTGTTGAATCCGTGTGTTTGAATGAACATCACATAAGCCGATCATTCCTAACTGAGACAAGCCGATTAGACTAGAGGCCACTGCTTCCTTTTCTTCAATGTCCGTATCACCAACGATGTTTTCTATCAGATTTTTTACTGATGTATTCTCATCAAGTGCATTAACAACTTGCCGAGCTAATGCATTAATCCGAGCGTGCTGCCCTGTTACATCATTATGAATAAACAACCAGGGCTCATTCCGAACGTAATGCTCAGCAAACTCAACTCCTGGCAGCCTTGCAGGTTTGAGTTCTGAGATTACATCCCACTGTGACAATTTTGTATTCACCTTAGCGAATCACACCCATACGCCAGGCAAGTAGTTTCATTTTTTCTCGTAAGCCCCGCGTATACACCCAAGCCACAGAATGAGATCCGGCATGAATTTTAGCGACACCCTCCATCCCTGGAAGAAGTGCCTTGGGAAGCTTCGAAAGCCTGGCAGGTACGCGGAAAACGTTAGCCTTTGCCGTTGATGTTGCCACAGGCAAAACCGCCTCAATGGCTGCATTCCACGTCTGGTTAGGTAACGCTGACATCCGAACATCAGCGAGCTGGCCAGCCTTAACCAGCCCGACATCCTGTTCCTTGATATCCAGAACCAGACGGTATTCGTTCGAGGCAGCAATGGTGAATAAGGTGTCTCCCTGACTCACAGCTGATCCAAGCTTTTGACTAAAGTCTCCACTCAACACGACACCATCAAACGGTGCGCGTAGCTCAGCCCGATCCAATTGCCTCTGAACAAGCGCTTGCTCCGCTGCTATCCGAGCGGTGTCTGCACGCAATCGCCCTAACGATACGCGGTCGCGAGTTGCCAGAGCGAGATCAACTGCTTGCTCATTTTTGATTTTTTCACTTTGCCATTTGTTAAATGCAAGGCTTAAATCCTGCGTATCCAAAGTGGCCAGTAGTTGACCCTTCTTAACAATTTCGCCTGCCCGTGCGTGTGCGGTTGCAACGAATCCATTTTGCGGGGCGATCAGCACTTGTAGGTCTTTTGCTTCTATTGCCGCTCTGGCAGTGAAACGATGCTCTATCGGCAGGAAAAAACTCACTGCAACTGCGCAGATAGCAAGCGTCAGACCTGGTCGTTTAACGCCCGCATCAACCAGATACCGATGATGCAATTTCTCACGGCAGTAATGCCTCACTCGCAGCCACGTACTGCGCTGCTCATCCATTCTGTGCGTGAGAAGATCAAGAGATGGTTGTAATAAGGTCTGAATTGCTCGTTCTTGGACGTCTGTAAACGGCTGACCAGCTGGCCTTTCAAGTAGGACAACTGCGTATGACTGCGTGGATTTTCTGCTTAATAAAGATGAATCTTTCGATATAACTATTTCGGGGTAAACAATCGCGATAGACGGGTTTTGTCCTTGCTCATTGTAAAGACGAACAGTTCCGGGAAAAATTGTTGCATTTTGTTCAATAGTCCCAGAATCCAAGTGCGATAGAGAAGAATCCAGCAATTGCTCTTGCATCGCTGCTTTGAGCCGAGTAGGCAAAACCTTACGTTTGTCGATCTGAGCCTGGTCCGACATTGCCATGACGGACAGTGACTCAGCAAGTTTTCCTGGCGCAAGCGTTGCCAATGAAACACGAGAGCAGCCGCAGAGTCTTTTAACCGTATTTACAATCGAAAGTGCCATTGCTTCCGGCGTAGAAAACTCAAATGAGGCCTGAAGAACGGCGGTGGGTAACGACTCCAACCCACTCAACGGCACAGGTGGCTGAGCGGAGTGAGATGAATCAGTTATTTCTAGCCTTTCGTTCGCCCATTTGCACAGCCTGAACATACCAGCTTGCTGATCGGGATTTTGAGTAGAACCTTGAATGAGTAAAATGCGATCAGCTGCATCATTTAAAGGAAGGGCTGTCAGCGTTATTACCGACGTATTCCCAGTCAGATTATCGGATGATGAAACCTCCAACTTCATGACCATCGGGGTATTGTCGGCCCGAGCCTTTCGAGCGAGCTGTAACGCGGTCTCTGGTGCCATTTTCCCATCGGGATAACCATGACGCCTCAACAGGACATCAGGCTCTGGTCCAAACTCAAATAAACCCAACCACTGACGATCATTAAGCAAAACACCCAACCAAGCTAGCCAATCAGCACCACTTTGGTTGGCGGAGTCCTTAGCTTTCGATCGATCTAGTACTTTTGAATTCATTGGATGCATCCGTAAATTGGGTTCCGACGTACCGGAATTTGCAACTAACAGGCCACACACACGGGCTATGAGAGCGAGCATCTGTCCAATAGCCCGCGACAGCGCTACAATAGCCCCTCAATAATAGGAACTTTGATATGGCAGCTAACCCCGAAACAGCCGCACACATGACACCCGAAGCAGCTCGGGCAAAACCTGTCCAGCCAGTGTGGGACGACATGGCTTTGCTTGATCAGCAACTAACGGATGAAGAGCGGCTAATACGTGACACTGCTCGGGAGTATTGCCAGACTCACCTTTTAAGCCGTGTAATCGCCGCCAATCGTCATGAACGGTTTGATCGGGAAATCATGACCGAATTTGGAGAGTTAGGTTTGCTCGGAATGACCTTGCCGGAAGAATACGGTTGCGCCGGAGCCTCCTATGTTAGCTATGGTTTGGTTGCCCGCGAAGTCGAACGCGTAGATTCCGGATATCGATCTGCCATGTCAGTGCAATCCTCACTAGTCATGCATCCCATTTTCGCTTACGGCTCAGAAGAGCAACGGCAACACTATCTACCAAAACTGGCAACCGGAGAATGGGTTGGATGCTTTGGTCTGACTGAACCCGATCATGGGTCAGATCCTTCCAGCATGGTCACTCGAGCCACTAAGGTCGACGGCGGCTACAGCCTTAGCGGTGCAAAGAATTGGATTACGAACTCACCAATAGCCGATGTCTGCGTCGTTTGGGCAAAATCGGATGCACACGATGGCAAAATAAAAGGCTTCCTCGTTGATCGCGACAACCCGGGATTATCTACACCAAAAATAGAAGGCAAATTTTCACTCCGAGCCTCTATTACCGGCATGATTCAACTGCAAGACGCTGTCGTAGGTGAAAACAAGTTACTCCCAAATGCCTCCGGACTTGCCGGCCCATTTGGCTGTCTGAACAAGGCACGCTACGGCATTAGCTGGGGCGCAATCGGTGCAGCAGAGGCCTGTTGGCATCAAGCCAGAACGTACACACTCGACAGAAAACAATTTGGCAAACCATTGGCTGGCTTCCAGCTCATCCAGAAAAAACTTGCCGACATGCAAACTGAAACCACATTGGGCTTGCAAGGCTCACTACGCCTTGGCAGGCTCATGGATGAAGGTAACGCCTCAGCCGAGCTAATTTCCTTGATGAAACGAAATAACGCAGGCAAAAGTCTGGATATCGCTAGACAAGCTCGAGACATGCTGGGTGGTAATGGTGTATCCGATGAATACCATATTATTCGTCATTTAATGAATCTGGAAGCTGTCAACACATACGAAGGTACGCACGATGTGCATGCGTTAATTCTGGGTCGCTGCCAAACGGGGCTACAAGCATTCACGTGAGTTCCGATTCTTCACATGCCTTGTTAGCAGATCTTTTAAACCAGCTGGTTAACGTCGTTGGTTCAGCCCACGTGTTAACTGGAGATCAAGTCAGTGAGCGTGCTACCCATTTTTGGGATAGCACGCCACTAATAGCAAAGGCGATTGTCAGGCCCGCAAACACGGCAGAAACCTCTGCAGTGTTAAAACTCTGCCATGCCGCTTCGCAGGTCGTTGTTACACACGGAGGTATAACCGGATTGGTGGATGGCAACCTGTCTACCTCATCCGATATTGTGCTTTCAATGGAAAGACAAAATGCCATTGAATCCATCGACGCAAAAGGTCGAACTCTGTCTGTTCAGGCTGGTACGATATTACAGAATGTGCAAGAGGCAGCCGCTAAGGCGAATTTGCAGTTCGGCCTGGATTTAGGGGCTCGAGGTTCCTGCACCATCGGTGGCAACATTTCGACCAACGCTGGCGGACTCTCGGTTTTACGATACGGCATGACCCGTGAACAAGTGCTTGGTCTTGAAGTAGTTATGGCCGACGGTACGATCTTGTCTTCTATGAACCATATGATGAAGAACAATGCCGGCTATGACTTGAAACATCTTTTCATCGGTAGCGAAGGAACCCTTGGCGTTGTCACCCGAGCCGTATTGCGCCTTCGTCCGGCAACACCACATGTCAATACAGCGCTGCTCGCGTTTGCCTCATTCGAACAAGTCACAGAACTCCTGGGTGAACTAAGTGCTGCTTTGAACAGCACTCTGGATGCCTTCGAAGTAATATGGCAGCCGTTTTATCGATTGAACACCAATCCAGCAGTAGAAGGCACAAGCTCTGCGCCACTGCCTGCCAGCTATCCCGTTTACGCCATCGTGGAAACTCGAAGCACAGATAGTGAAACTGCGAAACAACAATTTCAAGCAGCATTGGAACAATCCATGAACAACGGGTTGATTCAAGATGCAGTCATCGCGCAGTCTACGAGGGAAAGAGCCACCATCTGGCATATCCGCGAGCATATCGATATTGCACTCCAGCACAACCCCGTATTTGTCTACGATATCAGCCTCCCGATAGCCGATATGAGTCATTATGTTGAACAGACTATTTCACGTCTTGAACAGCGATGGCCCGAGGTTATCGTTTACGCTTACGGCCACCTTGCAGATGGTAACTTGCATGTCCTGGTTGCTCCCATTACCGAGCAAACGCTCGACGATGCAACCAGAACACAGTGGCAATCACAGAGCAACGAAATAGTTTACGGCCCTCTTAAAGCGTTGGGCGGATCAATATCTGCTGAACACGGAATCGGGCTTACCAAGAAAGCGTATTTGTCCTACTCAAGAACACCCGAAGAAATTGCACTCATGAAGACGTTGAAGCAAACGCTGGACCCAGCCGGAATTTTAAATCCTGGCAAAATTATCTAAACCTAACTCATTATGTTTCAGGTTGCAGGACTTGTCATCCCCTTATTCGGTCTCATCTTTCTGGGCTTTGTCGCGGGCAAGATAAAAGGAATTCCTTTGGAAGGACTCGCATGGCTGAATTTCTTTATCGTCTACATCGCCCTGCCAGCACTGTTCTTTACATTACTCAGTGAAACGCCCGTTTCAGAGTTTGCAAACACGACGTTTTTGCTGAACACGACGTTGGCTAGTTTTCTAATTTTCACCTTGTGTTTCTTCATCGCCAAAGCGTTTCGAAAAGCAGATACCCCAGTCGCCACTATTCAAGGATTTGTTGGCGCTTACGGCAACATAGGATACTTAGGTCCGCCACTGGCAATTGCCGCCTTTGGACCGCAAGCAGGAGTACCCGTTGCCCTAATTATCTGCCTGGACAACACCATGCACTTCACACTAGCGCCAGCCTTAATGGCGGCTGGTAGCAAGTCGCCGACACGGTTGAGAAAAATCGTTTGGGATATTTTTGTCAAAATTTTCACTCATCCGTTTATTCTGGCAACTATTGCAGGGGTGTTCGCGGCATGGCATCAAGTTCAGCTGCCCAACGCATTAAATCAATTACTAATGACTTTAACCACTGCGGCAGCCCCATGTGCGCTGTTTGCAATGGGTGTCACGGCGGCCTTACGCCCCTTGAAACGAATACCAGTGGAACTGTCGTACCTTGTTCCGATAAAACTGCTGGTACATCCTTTACTGATGTATTTTCTAGTGAGCAGAATACCCGGAGTCGACGCGGTATGGGTTCACTCAGCCGTGCTACTAGCGGCATTACCTTCGGCGACCAATGTATTTGTGATTGCCCAGCAGTATCAGGTTTGGGAGGAGCGTGCATCCAGTGCAGTAGTGCTCTCCACGTTGTTTTCAGTCGTGACCGTCACCGTATATATTTACATGGCGACCAATCAGCTTATTTAAATAAGCTTGCTGTTAAGTACTCTGCAGGCGATTGTCGAGTGCTTTTGTTACACGAAATAAAACTTTCGTCTTTGACACATTGTCACGTGTAACCCTTTCCAACCCCTAATCATGTCCATATCTTCATCAATTTAGCGGGCGTTCTGGTCAAGTTTCAAAGAACATTACATTAGAATCTCCCGGTAAAGTCGGGGGCGAGATTCCAGCGGGTTTGCATGAGTTGTTTTTGGCTCACCAAATTTGATTCATTTCACAGATAGTCCGGTGTGACCGGCTAGAGCCTGGATATATGATAAGCAAAAAGAAATTGATCAGGACCTGCCTGCTCCTGACTATCGTTAATCTGTTTTCCTCGATGGCACAAGCGATTGATGCCCCATCAGATCCTCGTGGAACGGAAGTAAGTCAATCATTGGTAAAATGGGAATGGAATCGTGTTCCTGGAGCCGTCGAATACGAAATTACAGTCGATGGTATCAATCGCGGACTGACTAACGATCGTAAATTCTACAGCAGCAATCTCTGGGCGGGAGAGCATTCCATGACCGCCCGGGCTCTCGGCGGAGACGGATCCTACTCGTCCAGCTCAAGCACCATCAAGATCAACGTTACATCACAATACAATTCTGCCGCTGCCAATCGCAGTTATGTAGCAAGCCAGGGAGTTTTGAATACCAGCTCAGCTGCACCACCACCCTTGGTTTCCAGCTCATCCAGTGGTTTTCAAGTCCCGCAGAACCCTCGTGGCACTGAACAGAGCAACCGATCAGTAAAGTGGGAATGGGATAGCGTTTCAGGTGCTGAGAGCTACGACGTCACTGTCGACGGCAACTTTGCTGGCACTACTGCAGAC
>JBLIIE010000175.1:0-10010 GCA_047634635.1 Granulosicoccus sp.
CGCGTAAAGTTGATGCAGCATCACGCAGGGTGGCTTCCAGTATGTTGGCCGCTGCCAATGTGTTCGCATTCATAGCAGCCCGCTTCATACCGCCCCAATCAAACACCGGCAAACTTATTTCAATCTCGTATCCATCACCTCTGGTGCGCTCGCCATCTTCCTCGATTCGCTGTCGCAAGAGGCCCAATTCAATATCGGTGTAGCTAAATATGGAATTAAACCCTTGTGCTTGCGCCGCTGATTTCAGCGATGCCTCAGCCAGTTGAATATCAAGTCGATCGGCAGTAGCGACGCGCCCAACCTCTTCTGTGGAGCGTGGTTGTTCAGGCAGCTCTGGCAGACGGGTTGGCAATTGAAGCTGCTCTGTTTGCTCTGCTGAGAGTCCCAGGCTGCGGATCAAGGCTTCGCGTGCTGCCAATACATCATGGGTACGGGTAGTTAACGCTGTGGCTGCATCGGTATAAAACGAATGTTGTCGCGCACGATCCAAACGGCTGAAGTTTCCAACCGCCTGCATACGCTTGGCCAACTCTGCACTGGCTTCGGCGCTGTCGAAGACCTGCCGTGCGTATTCCAGGCGCTGTTCGGCGGTGATAGCCTTGACCCAGGTTTGACGGACATCAGTGATCTGTGAAACCACATCTGCTGTTAACGTGATTTGTGCTCGACCTAATTCACTTCTAGCGCGACGTTGCCGGGCGGGCAGCGTGAACACATCGAGCAAACCGAAAGAGAGCAGTGCCGTCAGCTCAGTCTCACTGCCAATCTCCATGCGCTCGAGTGCCAGCATCGGATTGGCAATTCGACCCGATTGTGCAGCTTGTGCAGCCGATGCCCAGTTGTTGGCAAGCTTTGCCTGGAAACTTGGGCTATTCGCTAGCGCAACCTGGATAGCACCTGCCTGAGTGAGCGGCGCGTCCAGCAAGCTATCTACAATGGCGTTAGCATGCTCGTTATCGGTGTTTGAGCGTTTGAGAATGAGCTCAGCTTCGGTAAACCCTTGCAGCGAGGTTGCGCTTTTTCCCAACGCTTCATCGATGTCCATCGTCGCACAGCCGGAGAGCACTAGGGCCGTTACTGAAAAAACAGCCGCGTATTTTAGTTTCTGACTCAGAACTCTCATTATTTTGAGTCCTTGTCCATATCATCCGACTCGAAGGCTTCACGCGAATACACTCGCCAACCCCCGATTTCTCCAACCCGATCATTCGCCTCTTTCCAATCCTGAGGATCAGCATCCTCGAAAGGTTGGAAGCCGGTTAGTGGGGATCGGTACTCGGGTACAATCAAACGCGGCGCTGTTAAACCGGGGTCAGCGGGCTCTATCACGCTCTCCTCAGATTCATCTTTGGCGTAGGCAGGAATCAGCATGCCTAGCACCAAAAGTGTGCAAGCACTGATGATACCCACGATACGTAGGCCAAAATTGGGTAGTGACAAGTTCATAACGTACCTTTTTGGAAAATGATGTCGCGCCGATCGGGTGCCGACGCAGCATTGATCACAAACAGTAATCTGTCAGGAAGTTCCTGTATCTGCATGATAGGTGACAAATGTAGGATAAATCGATGACTATTCACCTTCATCGCGATGACAAAAAAGTAATCAGTAATGGTTCGAATATTGTGACAATGGAGTCATGAAAATTCTGGTTGTAGATGACGAAGAAAAACTCGCAGAATACCTGCGAAAAGGTTTAACGGAGGAAGGCTTTTACGTCGATGTTGCCCACGACGGAATTGATGGCTTACGCCGAGCGCTGGAGGTAGATTTTGATGCCATAGTGCTCGATCGCATGCTGCCTGGGCTCGACGGGCTGGCTTTGCTCAAAGCGCTCCGCAGTAAAAAAACAACGCCTGTGATAATGCTCACAGCAGTTGGCAGTGTGGAAGACCGTGTCACCGGCTTGACCGCGGGAGCTGAAGACTATCTCGTCAAACCATTCGCTTTCTCGGAACTAGTGGCACGGATACAGGTGCTGATCCGGAGCAAACAACCAGCGATTCAACGCGCAGCAGAACCGACCACGCTGGCATTTTACGATCTGGAGTTGGATCTAATTCGCCGTAAAGCTAAACGATGCGGGCAACCATTAAGCCTTACGGCTAAGGAATTCAACCTGCTGACATTACTATTGCGCCGCCAAGGCCAGGTACTATCCAGAACCACTATTGCAGAGCAGGTCTGGGACATGAACTTTGACAGTGGCACCAACGTAGTGGAGGTGGCAATCCGCAGGTTAAGGACAAAATTAGATGTTCCATTTGAAACCACACTTTTGCATACCGAGCGCGGTATGGGCTACGTGCTAGAGCGACGGACAGAGGAACTTTGAGCAACGTATCTCGTTCATTGGGCAAACGCTTGTCCCTGTGGCTGGCCATTCAGAGCTTTGTGGGGCTTGCGCTGGTATCCATCGTTGTCTACTGCGTTATTAGTTCGCATCTGTCAAATCGGCGAGACCAATCGATCGCCGAAAAGCAAGCATTGGTAAACCATTTGGTATCCGAGACGAGAGGTAGAGGTGATCTGGATGAGCTACACCACAGCCTGGATGATTTCCTCGCAGGTCACCATGAATTGGCATTGACCATCATTGATGAGGCTGGAACCACGTTCTATCAAAGCGACCCTCCGATGGCTGCCGATGCCGTCAGGACGGCGCTGGAGTTTCCCATCGATTCGCTCGATGATTCTGCGTTGACCACAACAGCAATACTCACACACGACGGTCATGCGGATAATAATCTATTAGTACGTCTAGCCATTACGCTGATTGTCGTGACCTTGCTGGGTACCTTAGTGGTTTCTGGCGGCGTCTACTGCTTAGTCCGTAGAGGATTAAAGCCGGTGGATGATCTGGCCACCCAGGCTGCCGCCTTTAGCGTGCGCTCGCTCACAGATCAACTGGATGGCACAGCACAACCTTCCGAGCTACAACCACTTGTTGTTCAGTTCAATGCACTCTTGCAGCGTTTAGCCGAATCCTACCAGCGTCTGGAGAGTTTCAATGCCGATGTCGCACACGAGCTGAACACGCCCCTGACAACATTGATCACCAGTACAGAATTAGCGCTTCGCAAACCCCATCAATCATCGGAGCTGACCGACCTGTTAGGGTCGAATCTGGAGGAACTGCATCGCCTATCAGGCATCGTACGCGACATGCTCTTTCTGTCACAGGCAGAGCGTGGCAGTCGGGCTCGCTGTGTGCCAGTGGCAAGTCTTGCCTCTCTGGCAACAGAGGTCACTGACTATCATGACGCCCCCCTGGATGAGGCTAGTTTACAGGTCAGCATTGCCGGTGATGCTGCTGGTGAATTCGATGCCCCTCTACTCAAACGCGCTTTATCCAATCTACTCGGCAATGCAGTGACTCACGCGACAAAAGGTACAACCATCGTGATCAGTATCACGGAGGTTGACGAACAACAGGTATCGATAGCGGTCTCCAATCAAGGCGACGGCATTCCCCAGGATAAGCTTGGCCACGTGTTCGAACGCTTCTTTCGAGTGGATACTGCGCGAAGCGGTGCTGATTTGCATCATGGACTGGGCTTGTCGATCGTTGCTGGAATTGCTCAAATGCACTCAGGCCTGGCCTTCGCTGAATCAGTCGATCAGATCACGCGGATCGGCATCACACTTCCTTTATCGGCCACAGCAGAACAACCACTTGCTGAGAACCCTAAACTTTTAAACATTCATCATCATGGAGCCCATGACGTAAGAGTACTTACTACTGATACTCTCTAATCGCATTTAGTGACCTGCTCCCTTGGCCATCTGTAGATGATGAAGTTGATGATGGGCACCGATCGTCATGAATCCAAAAAAGCCCAATGCTTTGAGTTTGATGTAGTCCTCACTCGACTCTGGCGTGACCCTCAGTGTGACGCCTTCAGATTTACTGATCACCTCAATACTCCAATTGTTTGAGGAGCGAACCATTTGCGCATGTGCAGGAATCATTGTCTGAATTGCCTGTAGCGTACGGTCTTGACCGGTAACCTGAAACTGAATTGTCAGACCGTCGAGTTCGCGAGTCGTTACCGAGGCAGATAAAGTGAGCTGATTCATGTCAACCAAATGGCTACGCAATCCATCGATATTGATAGTGGACCAATTTGTCTGGGGATCGTACTCGAGTAAGGCAACGATTTCTGCGATTGCTGCAAACGCTGATTGCCCAGTTTCGGTTGGCAGTTCCGTGGATACGTGCGCATGTGGCATTGCGCCTGAATGACTGTCGTGTGTCTGACCAATTGCGCTGGTGGAAAGAGTAATCCACAGTAGAGTATTTGCCCATATCTTATAGTTCTGATTGTTCATAGCGTGCGCGGTTGTCTAAGAATAGACGCGAACGATAACGTTTATGCTCAAAATTAAGTATGATTTGGATCATGAATGATTCTTTAGAAGAGTTCTTGCCGGACCCGTTGAACCGCCTACCCTCCTCTGCGTTTCGATTGCACACTATCGATCGTGAAAAAACACTGTTTCGTCAGGGCGCTGCTACAAGGGGGCTCTTTTTCCTATTGGACGGGGCAATTCACCTTCAACGAGTGACCGAGGCTGGACACGAAGTAATGGTTCTGAAAGCTGTTCCTGGGGAAACCTTTGCAGAAGCATCACTGTTCCATCGCAGCTACCACTGCAGCGCAGTTGCGACAAAGTATTCTAAAGTGATTGAATGCGCCAAACCGGCAGTGATTATGCGCTATCGTGAAGATCCTGAATTTGCTTTGACCATGTGTGAGCGTTTTGCTCATCAGGTACAACACACGCGAGCACGGTTAGAACTTTATTCGATTCGTAGTGCTGATGATCGCGTGTTTCGTGCTGTTCTTGACGGCATGCTAAAAGGCAGCGTTAAATCACTGGCACATGAAATCGGTTTATCACCGGAGGTGGTTTATCGATCGCTGGCCTCACTAACCCAGTCCGGTCGTATACAAAAGGTAGGCTATGGCCAATACAAGGCTTGATGTAATCTCAAACGTTAAGATCCGTTTGGACAATACTTCAACAACTTCACTATTTAACGATGAATGTTTGGACAAATACCCCCCTGATATAGAAAGAGCTGATTGCGATACAGCTTTTCTCGTCGTAGTAACTTGCCTAGCTCGCCATGCTTACAGGCGTTTGCTTCCTGCACAATACGAAGCTTGTATTCTGCAGGGAACGTACGCCCTGTGCGCTTCTCTAGCTTTGGGTTTGGCAGTACTTGTGGGTCTGGGGAGCTACTCGGATCTTTGGGAACCATCTGCTTTCCTGTTTCCATAGCTCTGAAGTCTATGTTATCCCAATCAGTCACTGTATGGGATCAGGTTGACACGTGGGGGCTCCTTACTCATTTACGGTGCGAGAGCGGCACTAAGCCATTACAAACGGTTGGATAGTGACTACGGGCGTTGGCTACTCAAAAGGAAGACAACCATGAGCTTCAACAAAGCAGCCGTGGCATTGGCTAACAAGAATGCACGTATCATCTGGTCGTTGCTCAACAGGGGTGATCAGTTCAGAAGTACAGTTCAACCAGGTCCTGCCTGATACTCAATATTGGGTAGTTTTTTAACTAACAGAAGCGCAAGAATTTCTAAATGTAGCAGCGCCCTACTTCTTAGCATTCCAATAATTGAATCGAGCAACAGTTTAAGCAGCGTGATCTTGCGAGAAACGTTACTTGTCCTGGAGACGAATTGTCAAGCATTTCAAGGAGTACCCGTTTTTGGTAGGGACACGTAGTAGATTTATTCATGAGACAGCGGCACCAACACTTTCATGAAATCGGATGCACGTTGTTCAGCATAGTTACTCTCTGGGCATAAACAGCAAAAGTTGGGCTAGAGCCCTACGCTTATCTGAAGATGGCATTGACTGAATTGCCTGCAGCGAAAACGTTGGAAGACATCGAACGGTTGTTACCGTTCAATCAAAACTGTTCGACATCATTAGCCTCATGACGGTACCAACCGCTTACTGAATCCCGCGGCGACTTACCGGCGTTAGCTAGGACGCCTCATCTTCTCTGACCAATCCCCCTATGCCACAAACGATTAATTTGGTGGCAATCTTTAGAAGGGCAATTCAGAAACCCACAATTACAGCAGCGTGACTAACAACCCAGTCAATCTGTTCCTGAGTGTCCGGTACTGAGATGCCTCTTTTTTGAGTAATGTGCTTGAATGCATCTTCCGCAGTAAAGCCACAGTGCAACAGCACTGCCGCACCAACAATGCCGCTGCGTCCAATTCCACCATGGCAATGAATCAGCGTATTAAGCCCGCCCGACATTTCGATGTAAAGCTGCTTAGTAAAGTTAGAAAACTCACCGATTGACTCTGGCATGCCTCTGTCCACAATTGGGTTTGACAAAAATATCATTCCATATTTTTCTGTATATTTTTTTTCATTGTTCAACCCTAGCGTTATGGATTCGTGACTTTCCAGAAGCGATACAACTTTATTTATACCCGCATCACTAATACCCGAGAATTCCTCGTCAATTAAATCACCGGATGTTGGCTTGGCCATAATAGATAGCGAACCAGAACCAATGGGTTGAATAGTGAATATCACTGGTTTCATGTCATGTTCCACCATTTAAACCCTGTCTCCAACCCTGTGTTCGTTTCAGTACTTTCTTGGTAATAATTGTATGAAGAACACGCACAAATACTGACACGTAAACTATCAACATTGCCATTGCCGCTGCTGCCGCAACATCACCCTGCTCTTCCAGATGAATTGCGGACACTGACGCCAAGGTTGTGTCGTAGGAATAAAGAAATATAACACCGGACACTGTTGTCATTGCGTTAACAAATAAATAGATGGCAATGTCAAAAATGGTTGGCAAACATACCGGCAGAGTAACTCTTGTAAACATTTTGTAAATCGGAATTTTTAAGGACAGAGATACCGACTCGAACTCTTTATCCATTTGCCTTAGTGCCGTTGTCGCTGTCAAGTGAGACACCGTATAGAAATGCACTATGGTATTAACAACCAGAATCGCGATTGTTGCATATAGGAAATTTAGCGGATTACTTTTTTCATTAAAGAAAAAAATAAATGAAAGTCCTAGAACAAGTCCAGGTACAGCCATAGGAATTAGAGCGAAGAATTGAACCAGTTGTCTGGTTCGCTCATCAACCCTCAACTTCTCTATAAGATACGACCCAACAAAAATAACTATGGTGCCAACTATAGCAGTGTACAAAGAGAGACGAATAGAGTTGTAAAATGACTCCCAGCCTAAACCAGCAACTTGAAAATTATAGTTCGATAAAGTCAGCTCAAGATTGTACGGCCAGAACTTCACCAGTGCACCAAATTGCGCCATACCAATCATTAGAATAAATATCGTAGCTATCACTGTGCAGTACCCCAGCATCAACCTATCCAAAATGCGATCGGGCTTGGGCTTATAAACTACAGACCTGGAGGTGAGTTGAGATACTTGTTTTTTTCTAGAATAATGATCAACAAAATAAGCCAGCATGGCAGGCACTAGCAACACCATGGATATAACCGCACCCATTTGAAAATTCTGCATACCGACCACTTCCTTGTAGATATCGGTAGCTAACACATTATAGTTTCCACCAATAACCTTAGGAACACCGAAATCGGTAAACACTTGTGTGAATATCACAAACGCAGTACTAATTATTCCATAACGTGCACCAGGAATGGTGATGGTGAAGAACGTTCTAAGTTTACTGGTCTTAAGCACTTCGGCAGCCTCGTACAATCGTGAATCAGAAAGCGAAAGAGACGTTGTTAAAATAATCAGTGCATGAGGAAACGTCCAATAAACAGACGCAAATATAATTCCAATAGGCCCGTAAATTGACTCACCTAATAGCATGCTCTTAAGCACACCTTGGTTTCCAAACCAATACACCAACGCTATCGCTGCCAATATGGATGGGCTGAGTAGCGGAATAAGTGCTACTAATTTAAAGAAACCTTTGAATGGCATACAAGTTCTGGTGATCGCATATGCAAACAGAAAGGCTAGAACAAGAACGATTAGCGTCGAAACTATGGCAACAAACAAGCTGTTAAAAAACGATTGGAATAAAGCGGGTTCTTGTAAATACAACAGATAGTTCGAGAGTCCGACAAAGCTGCCTTCTCGATTTTGCACACTTTTTACCAATAACGACCCTAGCGGTAAAACCATGAACATAAAAAACAGGGCAATATAAGCTAATAACATTGCCTTGCCAATCTTATCGCTGGAATCTCGGCCACGGCTCACACTGATATTGGCGACGGTCTTCATAAGATCAGCCAGCTGCTAACAAAGCTATTGTTATGCTTCATCGGCATAGACTCGAATATCACTAGCGGGTAGATGGATATTGATGCCCGTATTGGCGTTCAATTCAAGACCACGAGCAGCTGTGCTAGGAATGTCCACCATCATTAGGTTATTGGTTAATGAACCAGCGTCAAGATATACACGTTCAAATGACCCTAGGAATTCAATCTCATCAATAGTAGCCTCTATATTATTGCTTGACGTTCCATCGGTAGCGGATTTTTGCGCATGGCTCAACACGACACTTTCCGGTCGAATAGCCAGTCGGACATTTTGACCTTTCGCATACAACTGTGTATCGCATGTGATGTTTGAATCACCACAACGGGCGGTATGGCTATCCACGACGGTACCAGACACAAAATTCATAATGCCGATGAAGTCAGCAATAAACGGTGAGTTGGCAGTTGTGTATATTTCTCTTGGCGTACCTACCTGAATCACTTCTCCATCCTTCATCACGAATATTCGATCAGCCATGGATTGTGCTTCCTCCTGGTCGTGCGTAACCATGATGGTGGTCACACCCAATTTTTTATGAAGGTCTTTGATCTGTTTTCTAAGATACACACGAACTTTTGCATCCAGCGCAGAGAGTGGTTCATCGAGTAGAAGCAGTCCTGGAGAAATAGTTATTGCTCTAGCTAGCGCAACTCGCTGTTGCTCTCCACCGGATAACTGACCTGGGTATTTTGAAGCATGATTGCTTAGTCCTACCAGATCAAGCAGTTCATCTACTCTGTGTTTAATATCCTTTTTATTCCATTTCTGATTGATCAATCCATAAGCGATGTTGGAAAAAACAGACAGGTTCGGAAACAGTGCATAGGATTGAAAGACTATTCCAAATTCCCGACTGGAAGGTGGCAATTCAGAGATATCAATATCATTCTGAATGATTGATCCAAATGTTTGAGTCTCTAACCCCGCAATACACCGTAGCAACGTTGTTTTGCCACAGCCTGAAGGACCTAGAAAGCAAATAAACTCCCCTTCATTGATGTCTATGGATATATCTTTAACCGCTTGAAACGTTCCAAAACTTTTGGAAAGGTGTCTAATCTTTAGATAAGGTTCTTGCATATCATTGTCACTTAACGTCATTAGCGTTCAAGCATGAGCGCTGACCATCGTTGTTAAAAAATATGATATACACTATTACTTATCGGTAATTTAGTCAAAACAATCTCTATTTGTTTTTCCATGGGAATCATCCGCAACACTAACTAAAGGATAAAGATGTAATGCTCAAAAAACTGTTCACGAAAACCATTCCAAAATTGTGCGCATATGGAACATGTGCATGCCTATTGGTCACTAGCAGCGTGTCCATCGCAGGCGAACTACTTGTTTATTCGAGCACAGATGCTGACAACCTTAAGTACTATATGGATGAATTCCAGAAAGCTAATCCAGATATAAAAATTAACGTTGTTCGCGAATCAACCGGCACGATGGCAGCAAAGATGATGGCAGAGAAAGATAACCCACAAGCTGATTTTCTGTTTGAGATGGCTGCAACGGTTGCGCTAAGCATGGAAAGTGAAGGCATGTTCGTTGAGTACACGCCCGTGGGCATGGACAAAATTGACCAGCGTTATGTTGACAAAAGCCCTCCTGTCACATGGGTTGGTAACTACGGTTGGGCGGGTTGCCTCTGTTTTAATACGAT
>JBLIIE010000176.1:0-9986 GCA_047634635.1 Granulosicoccus sp.
CGTTTCTGTTGCTTTTTACAAAAGGTTTTACGAACTGAGCAGCGATTAGCCTAACGACGTAGCCACGTTTTTGCAGTTCCCGAACCCAGTGGTGTGCTGATGCGCAAGCCTCCATTCCCATCTCTGCACCAGGTTCAACATGTTCACAAAGCTTGTCGAGCCAATGAGCACGGCGTAGCTTGGTTTGCCAAATTTTCTGCCCACGTCGATAAACAACATCATTGAGCTAGATCATCGGCTGATAAAACGCATCACCAAAACAATGTTGGGTTTTATGAATTTTTTTGCGCTTGACGCACATTGGCGGGAATTGAGCTGATACGCATGTTACGCAAAGGCCAAATGCGATATCAAGCGGGCATGCCAAAAATGCCCGCTGAGTTGTTCCATGCACTGGATGATTAAATCGTTATAAGCTTCGCGTTTCTTGTTAGCAGTATTTGAGTTTGCGACAAAACCGCTTATTATTGTGAGGATAATAGTGGGTGGATTAGTGGCTTTGTTCCTTTGAGCTTCCAGACGGGTGAATGAGTAATACTGGAATTCTGGCTTTTTGGGCTAAGGCGTCGGCAATATCACGAAAAAAGAACCTCGTCACACCGATTCGGGCACGACTAGACATGGCGATCAGATCGATACCATTCGTGTTAATCACCCGTAAAATTTCGTCGACCGGATCCTTGCCAAAGTCGATCAATATCGAGGTAGCGTAGCCTAGCTGTTTGAAACGGTTGGTGACCGGCAATAATTCAGCTTCAACATGGGCCCTGATGCTGTCTTCTTGCTGCGAAGCGAAAATCGGGTGAGGCGCCGGCCCTACCGGCTCAATACCAGGCTTTAGTATATGCCCAGCTGGTACAGCTGTGCCAAACCCAGCGCCCTTTGGCGGTTTGGTTAGATAGAATAAAATTAAATCATTCTCTTTGGCGGAAATATATTTTTCAACATGCGGTAATATTTCCTGACTAAGCTCAGATTGGTTTAGCGGAATTAGGATTTTATTTTTGGGCATGAAATGCATTTTCCTGGATGGTAAAATTAAGGCTGCGCAAATTAGTTTACTAATATACCCCAGCGTTCCATTAGCAATTAATAATTCTGAACCCTCAGGCGGCAGCTTCAATAATATGCAACGCTGCTTCGATGCGTGATTTCACTAACTCATTAATATTCATCGACAGCTTGCCTTGCGGGTGAATAGGAGAGCATAAAGTAGTGGGGGGTATACTTGATCACTCTCAGGCCCCCATTTTTATCGCCTAGTGATCTCGGTTCTCATCCGTGGCAACTGGAAATGCGGGAAACCAGAGTTCGAAATACTGACTAAGTTTGCCATTCAACGTGGCTGTGTGCGTTTGTATTAAATTACGTGCGCCTTCTGCAGACCATTGTGTTTGGTGTTTTTTCACCCTAGTTTCGCACACCTGGTTTTTCTGGCTCACGTTTTATCTGACGCCAGTGAGTCTCACTAGAAGGTGCTTTTACGTTGAGTAGTCGCAACAGTTCTAGTTTGGCTGATGCTGGTAAACTATCCGCAATCGTATTGAAGTAGTTGTCATTGGTTTTTGATTGTGCGGTAACAGCCATTCTATTTAACGTTGAGAGTGCCGGCAGTTCACTGCGCTCCTTGATCAATAGTCCAAGCTTGACGTTAACGATATCGACAATAGATTCTGTGTTTTTGGCGTAAGTTAATTTTGCAGCCTGTAACCAAACACCTTGATTGTTGAGAGCGAATTTATCAACCTAGCAATACGTTCTGATTTTTGTTTACAACCACCGCAGGCTGGAGGTCGGCATTTGACCGATGGACGTGTGAAAATCATCCTTTAGCGTCAACGCATCACCAATATGAGAAGCGATGAGTGGTGGAATGTCAGTCACGTTTGGAAAATATCCCAGCTGCTGAAAACACTTTAGTAGGACGATGCAAACGACTGATGACTAGTGGGTGAAGCGTTGGCGTTTTAACCACAATCGCTCTTTCTTCACAGGGGTATAGATACGTTGAAGACTGTCTTGAGTGACGTTGAATGACAACCTGGGGTAGTCAGTATCCTGCAATATAACCATTTGAAAGCACCTCTTTTTCGGTCTGAACGATGGTATTTAGTTCAAAACGTCAAAGATATACTGTTAAGTTGATTTTTTCAGAAATTTGAGAATTCTGTAAATTTAATACTTATATAATACAATGAGATAGCTGTATTTCATTGATGTTTTTACGTAAATCGAGGCCGGACTCGGTTTGGTGATGCGTTTTTCAGCTGCTGATCTTACTCAATGATGGTGTTGAGGTACTTGAACTGGCGAAGTATGACCGTTTTGATTCTTCCTTGTTGTACTGCTAGAGCCTATCTTATCGATGTTGATTAAACGGGGTCGCCTAGACTCGGTTTCCCGCACGAGCCAATAGCTTTTCTTAGAAAACGCAATGCAGCACACTTTTCGCACTTTGCAGTGAGCACTAAATCAATGGTTTCACCCTGCTTATCCGCCGCCCGGTAGTCGTACTTCTACTGGCCCTTTACTTTGATATGGTTCGGCTGGCGCCTCGGTCGTCGAGTCTCCATCGCCACAGGGTTTGCGTTTCTTTTGACGGAACTCCTTCTCAAGCTGAGGCGCAAAGTGAATCTCCCAACGATGAATCGTACCGTGATCGACACTGATTCCTCGCTCTTGCAGCATCTCTTCTATATCTCGGTAACTTAACGCATAGGCTAAGTACCAGCGAACGCTATCCAAAATCAATTCTTGATTGAAATGCCAGCAGGTAAAGGAAATCATCGCCATGCCTGGTATTTGCCAGCTTGTAAACCCTTGAATCTAGCAAACACGGGCTCTATGCGACAGAACCCATATGTGTCACCCGGTTCTTAAGAACCATTGAAAAAAGCTGTGAACATAGGTTAAGGTCCTTACGGCAAACGTATTTGTACGATAGCACTTCCACTAATCTGTGTTGGTTTTCAGTAGCGTTAACTTATGCTAATACCGAATGGCTGAGTTATGCATTTTGTCTTGATTGCTATCACAGCAGATGCGTTTGTCAAATAAGATCGTCCTGATTGACTTGTTGTTTCCGTACATTCTAAGGGCGAATTTGAAGCATAACCATCTGGAGAGAATCACCATGAAGTTTCGATTTAGTGTCGTAGCCAGTGCAGTAGCTACTTGCCTACTTACCGTTGGGCCCGTGTCTGCACAAACCAATCTTGAAAAACTTGGCGCGTTCAAAATTACAGGTACCAAAGACCATACGTATGTCGACCAAAGTGCTGAGGCTGGTGCTTCAATTCGTAAAGTGCTAGAAAGAATAACGTTACCGGATGGCTTTAAAATTGAGTTGTATGCACTGGTGCCTGATGCTAGACACATGGCCATGGCACCTCAAGGTACTGTGTTGTTTGTTGGTACAAAGAAGAGCAAGGTTTGGTCGGTTATGGATCGCAATCGCGACAGAGTAGCTGATGAAGTTAAAGACTTCGCGCCTTCGCTTGAAATGGACGTACCTAATGGTGTTGCATTTTCAAAAGACGGGTTTTTATTTATTGCCGAACGCAACCGAGTAATGATGTATCCGGCAGCTGAATTCTTCCATGAAAGCCCGGATGTGGTCGCTGTACCAATCGTCCCACAGGGCGAGCTTGTTCCGGTGGAGGAGGAAAGCTATAACCATACTGCACGCGTTGTTAAAGTGGGGCCAGATAACAAGCTTTACATTTCACTGGGTCAACCGTTTAACGTGGCACCGCCGGAGAAGCTCGACCTTTATACAGAGAAAGGTATCGGTGGAATTATTCGTATGAACCGAGATGGTTCAGATCGTGAGGTTTATACCTATGGTGTTCGAAACTCGGTAGGGCATGATTTTCATCCTGAAACTGGTGAGCTCTGGTGGACTGACAACCAGGTAGATGGAATGGGTGATGATATCCCACCTGGCGAAATCAACCGTCAGACTGAGATGGGTCAGCATTTTGGGCATCCTTGGTTTGGTGGCGGTACAACTCGCACTAACGAGTATGCTGGTCAGGAAGTACCAGTGGATGTCGTTCATCCAGCATCTGAAACTATCGCTCACGCAGCAGATCTGGGTATGTCTTTTTACTCGGGAAAAATGTTCCCTGCGAAGTACAAGAACGCGATTTTCTCAGCACAGCACGGCTCATGGAACAGAACGACTCCAGTGGGTGCACGCGTAATGGTGACATTCATAGATGCTGAAGGTAACGCCACAACCGAACCATTTGCAGAAGGCTGGTTAGACGAAAACGGTGAATATGATGGTCGTCCTGTAGATGTTATTCCGATGAAAGATGGATCGATTCTGGTTTCGGATGATTTTGCGAATGCAGTGTATCGAATCACTTACTCTGAGTAAGTCCGTTTGCTGGTAGTTGTTTATTTTTCTTGACTATCTATAAACTAAGTATCGGTTGCTCGTTTGGGCAGCCGGTAATTTCACATTCTTGAGCGTGTCCATTCAGTGAAAAAATATTATAGAAGTACAGCATTGCTGGTCTGCTTAGCGCTAAGCGGTACTGCTATGGCTGCAGATTCAGATAAAGTGTCCATGGGGCGAGACAAGGCTCGTCAATGTTCGGTATGTCATGGGAAACTAGGTATCGCCAATGACCCTGAAGTGCCCAATCTTGCTGGACAATCGGCATTTTATATTGAAAAAAGCTTGCACGATTATCAAAAGGGCATTCGTGAGGATCGGCGTATGACATTGATGGTTAAAAATTTAAGTAAGGAAGATATCAAGCAATTGGCAGCCTGGTACGCATCTATTGTAATTCTCGTTAAAGAGCCTGAATAGCTGCGAGTAGCGATTAGAGTGGAATGGAGGTTTTCTAATATGGATTCTTCCGATGTATCCGTCGATTGATGATGATTGTCCGCTTGACTTTAAACGGTTCTGTCGCAGCCAGCGTAAGTCTGTAAAATTTGTCGGTTTACGGTGTAACAGACTTGGCGATGATTTCCTTGAGCGGCAGGAATTTCAAACAAGAAATGAATTTGTGGAGCGTCCACTGGTACTTGGCTTATGCCTTGAGTTACAACGATATAGAAGAGATGATGCAGGAGCGAGGCATCAATGTGGATCACAGCACGATTCATCGCTGGGTAATTTATTATGCGCCTCAGCTGTAAAAAAGAATTCAGATTAAAAAAACGCAAACCCTGTGGACAGTGATGCCTCGACGAAACCTACATCAAGGTAAAAGGCAAATGGAAGTAATGCTACCGAGCAGTGGATAAGAAGGGTGAAAGCATTGACTTTTCACTCACGGCAAAGCGTGATAAGCACGCTGCATTACGCTTTTTGAATAATGCTATTGGCTCGTGCGGTAAGCTGGGTCTAGGCGACCCCGTTTAATCAACATCGATTAAAGTGGTTCCAATACTGCCGCGATTCGGCAATACAATAAGGAGGAATTCAAACAGATAGAACTTCGACAGTGCAAATACCTGAACAACATTGTCGAACAGGATCATCAACTGATAAAACGTATCAGCAAACCGATGTTGGGCTTCAAAAGTTTCTTCTGCGCTCAATGAACGTTAGCTGGAACAGAGCTGACACGAATGTTACGCAAAGGCCAGATGCGGTATTAAGCAGGCATGTCAAAAACGACTGCTGAGTGGTTCTATGCATTGGCTGACTAAATCGGTATCAGCTTCACGTTTGTTTTTGGCAGCATTTGAGTTTGCGACAGAACTACGAGAAGACATGTTTTGTAGATGGCTTTGAGTCTTGAATAGGAATTTTGATCGTTAATAAACAATGCTGATTAGTCACGTACAGTGGGTTGAGCCAAAACCTCAGCCTCCCTGTGCAAACGCTTGATAATGAGTAGTGGCATAGCTTTCGTCACGCCTTTACGCTATTTTGGACCTACGGTAATTTGTTGCCAAATTTAATTAGCATGTGCAGATGCGCTTGGATCCAGCTCAGTTGATCCCATTCAATAACAAAACAGTGAAGCGGCTGTACGCATGATCTTTAGCTCTGAATCAAGGGCTTCAATTGATCCCGGATCATCGACCGACTTGGTTACTACGTACGCACGCGCCATGGGTTTGCTTCGAGCCATCTCTAGTAGGCCTACAAGATCAGAGGTAGGTAGGCGGAAATCACAGCAGGTTATTAAATATATTGTTTAATCTGTCAAAATAAATCGTAACACATTGAAATATATATAATTCCTCAATGGCACGTTTGGCACGTAAAGTCCGTAAACCCCTATTGCTCCGTGGCTGCTGTGGAGGCGTGGCTTCGGGTTGCGAAAATTCGGGAGGGTGCGATGTTTCGACGACGCCACCGTGGAGATGTGATCAGTGATAAACGCTTGGATGATCGGGCAGTGGCAGAGCTGATTAACGAAGTGATCTAGCGGCTGCATGATGACGCGGTGAGGTTTGAGGATTATTCAAGACACAGTTTGCGGCGTGGATTCTTAACCAGTGCAGGTCAAGAGACAGTGGATCTATTAAAGTTGATTGTACAATCACGCCATACGTGATTGGATACGGTCTTGAGCTACATTGATGATGTGGAGCCGTTTGAACATCATGCTGCTGAGCGACTATTGTTGTCGCCTACAGACACCTTGTCCGCAGAAGGGATAGGATCGTGACGAGGTTAGAACCGAATCGCGGGTCAATTTAACATAATGAAGAAATTGGCCATTATGGCGTAATCATGAGTCAGCGCTATTCTTCCTCAATCATGCAGTTTTAATGACGCAAACAACCTCGTTTTCTGGTGATAATGAGTAATTCGCTATGGACACTCCAAAACGTGATCCTGCAGGCATTTGATCGTCAATCGACAGAATCCTGACCGCTGCGATGCTTGTCAAGAGTACCCCTGCTATTTTATGCTCTCCGTAAGGCGAGAATGTCGCTGATGGTTCTGTGTCTGCTATTGCCAATAGTTGTGTGGGTCGCGCAAAGTCTGACGCTGTCGATAGCTTTAAACTGGCCATTGCAGACATAAACGACACGGCTAAAGAAGCATAATATCGTTATAGTCGATTGTAACGGTCGGGTTGTTCCAGCCTGCACCATGTTTTATAGATTATGATCTAGTGTTGCAGTAATTAGCGATAGAGCGCACGTATCTCTTGAGAAGTCCCGCATGACATCAGACTCCGTGAGATTTAAGCAATTGCTGCATTCTATCTACAACAATGTCCGTTTTGCTAAGAGCGCTGCAAGTGTCTGCAAGTTTGAAGGTGTCTTCGATATAGGGCAGTGAACGTATCGCTTGTGCGCCGCCTAGCATTGTGAAGTGATCCTGGTGGTCGTTTAGCCATATGAGTAAAGCAACACCTGTCTTGTAGTGCTGTGTTGGCGCACGAAAGATATGGCGAGCCAATGACACTGTGGGGGCCAATATCGCATGAAAACCATCACGGTCGCTGTCGTATAGTTTTCTGGTAGCGGCAGCCGTGTGTGTGGCGAGAGGATCAAAGATGCCCAGAAGCACATGACTGAAACCATGGGTGTCCCCACCAATTAGTTCGGAATAGTTGAAGTCATCTCCTGTATGCATCCGTACCGAAGCGGGTGGTTGCCGGCGCATGGTAATCTATTTCTGCGCATCCAGAAGCGAGTTTTTTATCCCGTCAACCTTGGCTTCGTTTGCCGAAATAATGCTAAGTGCTGTGGGGGAGAGCGTCTTCGAAATTGCCTGCGCCCCAATATCCGGCCAGCGCTGGGTCGAACATGTCACCCAGCCAATGTAGAATGAAAGGCTCATCGCAGTGGGCCAGTACATCACTGTAGACCTGAATGTAATCATCTGATGAATTCGCTACTTTGGCCAATGCCTGGCTGGCCATAAGAATAATGCGCCCACTGACACGTTGAATCGCCTCAACCCGCTCGAAATAAGCTTGCCGTATATCATCTAGGGATGTTGGCCTCGGATGGATCTAGCTGATCAGTTCCGCAACCATTAGCCACGAGCGCATTTGGAAAGGTCATCTTGGTTTGACGGATGAGCTCTAATACGCCGGACCACTCGAGACCAGCGCCCCTTTGGGCGGTGTCCATAGACTCGGCAATACCAAGTCCAAGATCGACCAGATGGGCGCGGAAGGCCATGGTTTTTTCCCAGTCGATGGCTGCGTTGTCAGTGGCGTAGGGATCGCGCACTACACGCGCCGCCGAGAAGACTATTCGATCGCCTATAAGTCTCGTGCGTTCCACGGGGCTGCGCTGCAGCGTATAGACGGAAAGGTGACCTTTCAAATCCGGGAGAGCAATATTCGTGGAGCGTGTACTCAGAATCTTGGGACAAGCATTCCACCGTCGACGGAAATTACTTGGCCGGTTGTATAGGGGAGGACATTTTTGGCAAGATTTGCAACTACCAGACCCACTTCAGCTGCCTGCCCAACTCGTGGAAGCAAACAAATACCATCCGCCGCGCGTTCTTTATAGGTGTTGATCACAGCAGCAGTCATTCTGGTCTCGATCAATCCTGGCTGAACATCATAGACAGAGATATTTTCTGACCCTAAACGTACGGCAAAGCATTTTGAGATCATTGCTGCCGCGGATTTGGATACGCAATACTCAGATCTGTTTACAGCAACAGCGATCGCATTGGATGATGTTATGTTAACTATTGAATGGGCGCATTCTGGATCACGGTCCCGAGCGAGTAATCTTTTTGCAAAAGCCTGACTTAAGAAAAATAGGGCTTTGGTGTTTACATTAATACAGCGATCGAAGCTGTCTTCGCAAACATCTAGAGGATCGCCGCGGCTTAGCACACCTACACCCGCATTGTTCACCAGTGTCGTGAGTGGCCCGAGCGTTCTCTCGATGTCGACCAGTGCAGTTTTGTGTGTGGAAAGATCTGATACGTCAAATATGGCCTGACACGCATTGCCGCCTCGAGCTTGGATCTCGGACACAAGAGAGTCAACCTCTTCGTTGGCCTGCCAATCGTTTACAGCGACAGAAAACGATGCGTCAGCGAGCGCGAGCGCGGTTGCGCGCCCGATGCCTCGACCGGCTCCAGTGACCAATGCAACTTGTTGAGGCATAGTATTATCTCGGTAAAAATGGCCACTCCCCATTAAGCTTCGATGTCGCAGACAAATACGCCTGCCGCGCCGCCATCTACGGCCGTACCGATGCGCGCACCTATGCCTTTATGTGTTTCGTTCTCTAGGTAAGCATCACGAGTGGCGAGATCTTTGAAATCAAACCAAAACATGTCTTTGAATCCGCGTATTAGTGGTTCTTCGGGCGACAAATTGGGACCGTGACCAAATCCAAGAATACCGTCAATCTCATCGGTTAGTGCGGCGAGATCCGTCGTGATTCCGTCTTTGATCGCCTGTGATGTGCTTTCTGGGTAATTCATGAAGACCAAGTGCTTGATCATTGCTTATTCGCCGTTGAAATATTGATTAAGGATTACAGTTGTAACTCACTCAGCGGTGAGTTACAAGTTCTAGAGGTACTGCCACCATCCGTGACAAATCAGACACATATTTAGATCAAGTGTCTGATTAAATTGAATAATATATACACGAATTTTGATGTAGAATTTAGCCTTACAGGCGATAAACTGCGCCATGCCCGGCCCATTCGTCTCCAGAGGGTATTGCCTCAGCAAGTTGATATAGCCTGCGCGATAGGGCGACAGAGACGCAGTAGCTCGGGTGTCACATCAAAGTCGTTTCGCTTTAGCCGTTTTATTACTCTTGTCATTGCATTCACGTTGTGCAAAATAATCAGATTTGCAACCAGGTGAATATACTTTATGATTTTGGCTTGTGCGTGACGAAGGTTTTCTTGGATAGTGCCGCTGTTGTAAAAGAATATCCATTGCAGAAAAATATTAATTTCTTCACTCTTACTTGTCGCTGCGTTGACTGTTTCACGCATCTCAACATCCTAAATGTACTCCAGTAAGTATTGCGTGCGCACGGCCCGACCGAGCTCCCGGAAAG
>JBLIIE010000177.1:0-9941 GCA_047634635.1 Granulosicoccus sp.
TTTCCAGCATTTTTTTTTCCGCCCTAGTTGAAATATAGACATGGCTCACTTCTGTAGCTCTCAACCAGCTAGCTGCACAACAAATAATGCTATTGTTGTAGGATGAACCGATTTGATCGAGTAATCTCACTTTTACTTCTTCTGCACACACGAGCAGTAGTCACAGCACGGTCTTTGTCAGATCATTTTGACGTCTCTGAACGCACGATTTACCGCGACATCAGAACCCTTGAAAATGCCGGTGTTCCTATTGGCGCAGAACCTGGCATTGGATACTTTCTTGAACAAGGTTACCGACTACCGCCAGTGAGCTTCACACTCGATTAAGCCGCTGCACTATTGCTTGGTGAGAAACGTCTTGTGACGAGTCTGGATGTCAATTCATTAATAGATTTCAAACAGGCACTGAATAAAGTTAGAGCGGTTATCAATAGGTCCGACAAAGACTATCTAAGCTCGCTTGATGCAGATATCCAAGTCCTGCCAACCGGCAGCCACTTTCCGATTGATCCTATAAACCAGCAGGACCTGAGCATAAACGCGACTATCGTGGCTAATCAGGCTAGCTCGAAAGAGCACGACACTTTAAAAGCGCAGGAGTAACCCACAGCGGTGACCGCTGGTTGCGTGAATGTCGAAGTGCGCTTGTGGAGAGCTCCCAGTGCATTGGACCAGCTGACGTATTAGTTTTTCCTCAGCCGGAGGAGAACCGGTACGAAGAAAAGCAGACATACAGACGAACAAATAGTGAAGATCCTGCGAGAAGCCGACCAATCAACGGTCACCGAAGTTGCTAGGAAGCATTCAGTCACCGAGCAAACGATCTACCGGTGGCGACGCCTCTACGATGGCATGCAGGTGAATGACGTAAAGGAGCTCAATGGGCTGCTAGATGAGAATTCAAGGCTGTAGAAATTATTGGCCGAGCGTGATCTAGAGCTGGATGTGATGAAAGAGATCAGTGAAAAAGTGGTGAGCCCGTGAGCACGTCGAGCGATGGCGATTTACGCTTGCCAACGTGGCGTGACACAAAGACGGGCCAGCTACCTGTGTAGTACAGCTAGAAGTGCGTTTCACTATGTCTCTAAAATCGAGCAGCGTAATCGCCATCTGGGAAAAGTACCGCGATTGATCGTTAGAGGTAATCCAGTATGGGACTACCGATTATGTTGTGGTGCATTGCGGTTGAGAGGCTGGACTGTCAATCAAAAACGTGTGTATCGACTATGGTACCTACAAGGGCTTAGCCTGCCACCCTACAAGCCTAGTCACAAGATAAAATCAGGGCTTAAGCTGGACAATCCCGCACAGAAAAAGAATGATGTGTGGGCTTGGGATCTTGTGCATGACAGCTATGGCAATGGTAATCTGAGAAAAGCTATTGGCTCGTGTGATAAGCCAAGTCTAGGCGGCCCCGTTTAATCAACATCGATAAGAGCGGCTCCGATACCCCAGCAATTCGGCAATTCGGCAATTCGGCAATTCGGCAATACAATAAGGAGGAATCCAAACTAATGGAACTTCGCCAGTGCAAATACCTCAACAACATCGTAGAGCAAGATCACCGACTGATCAAACGCATCACGAATCCGATGCTGGGGTTTAAGAATTTCTTCTGTGCGAAAATAACTTTGGCTGGTATTGAACTGATAAGAATGCTGAAGAAAGGCCAAATGCGCTGCCTGGTGAGTTTGTCAAAGACACCCGTCGAGCTGTCCTACGAGCTAGCAGGATAGGGCAACAGCCGCATTGGTATTCCTCGCTCATTTTTCCTGGTTGCGACACAACCATCGGTTGTCAATTGTGTGTAGTGCGATTAATGAACCAAATGAGGCGCAATTACGTTTAACAGTTACTTGTACCAGACACCCACCGTACTAAATAAACTCTGAAGTGGGTGTGCAACTGTTCGCCAGCTCGGTAATTGCACGAATATGACGGCTTTATAAGCACAAGTTTCAATGTATAGAGCGAGCTGTTTCTAGGCTTTGCGTACAAAAGAGATTGTGATCCATAGCCGACAACCATCTACGTGTGCAACCGCACTTCTGGGATTCCATAGTTTTCTGCTCAATTGAACAAGCCACAAAATGACAATAGTTACAGAACAGGCGTTGCCTGATTCAATTCAAGCGCGTACTACTTTGCTCGACCAAGGCTCAGTGGAAGATAAGCGTGCTGAGGTTCTGGAGTATTTTCACAAAACATGTGATCTATATGAAAGCCTATTTGAGTGCCTCAAGGGTGATGATGCGTATTACACTCGCGCCAACCCGCTTCGTCATCCGCTTATATTTTACTACGGGCATACGGCGGTGTTCTACATTAACAAGCTGAATGTGGCGAAGATGATCGATGAGCGGGTAGATTCCTCCTTGGAATCGTCGCTGGCTATTGGTGTTGACGAAATGTCTTGGGATGATCTAAACGATCGCGATTATCAATGGCCGACGCCTGCCAAGGTCAAACAGTATCGGGACAGCATGCGTGCGATCGTTGACGGGTTTATAAGAACTTGTAAGATCAGCCTTCCGATCAGCTGGGAGGACCCACTATGGATTGTCATGATGGGTATCGAGCATGAACGTATACATTTGGAGACATCATCAGTCTTGGTGCGAGAGCTGCCTCTGGAAATGCTTACTGATCACCCTGTGTGGAGCAGCATTTGCAGAACCAGTGCACAAGCTCCAATTAACAGCTTACTCCCAGTAACAGGAGGAACGATTGAGCTGGGCAAGACACGAAGCAATTCTCTTTACGGCTGGGACCTTGAGTATGGGTCCCGCAAAGTTGTAGTGGCGGACTACAAGGCAAGCCAGTACTTGGTATCTAATGCCGAGTATCTAGAGTTCATGGAAGCAGGTGGCTACGACGAGCCCAAGTACTGGACCGACGAAGGCTGGGGTTGGGTGCAGTACCGGAAGGCCAATATGCCAGTGTTTTGGGTGCAAACCAATGATGTATATGGCTACCGCACAATGCTAGAAGTGATCGACATGCCGTGGGACTGGCCAGTAGACATAGCTTATTTGGAGGCGAATGCCTTTTGTAACTGGAAATCCGAGCAGACTGGAAAGTACATTCGCATGCCCACCGAAGAGGAATGGCAAGCGCTGCGCAATATGGTTGATACGGATCAACCATTCTGGGAACGAGCTCCTGGGAACATCAATCTGGAATACTATGCCTCGTCATGCCCAGTCAATCGCCACGAATTTCCGGGTGGGTTCTACGATATTATCGGTAACGTATGGCAGTGGACTGAAACACCGGTGGATGCATTCGAAGGTTATCAAGTGCACTCAGCTTACGATGATTTTTCCACGCCTACGTTTGATGGTAAACATAATATTTTCAAAGGGGGTTGCTGGATTTCTACCGGTAACTATTCCATCAGAGATGCCCGCTACGCGTTTCGTAGACATTTTTATCAACACTCCGGACTCCGCTACGTCGAAGCCGGGCCACTGCCGGAGATTCAAATGAACGTGTACGAAAAAGATGACATGGTTGCTCAGTACATTGAGTTTCATTATGGTGATGAGTATTTTGGTGTCCCAAATTTTCCAGTTGCCTGCATTAACGCTATCGAGCCACACATTGCTGAAGGCCGAAAGGAACGAGCGCTGGATTTGGGTTGTGCTTCTGGGCGCTCCAGCTTTGAACTAGCCGGGCATTTCGAACAGGTAGATGCGCTGGATTTCTCATCACGTTTAATCCAGGCCCCCAGTGCATTGCAATCTAGTGGTGTCCAGCGATACGCTATACAAGATGAAGGAGGCTTGGTTACTTATAAAGAAATAACTACTGATGAATTGGGCTATGGCGACATTAAAGATCGAGTGGCTTTCATGCAGGGTGATGCTTGTAATTTGCCGGAAAAGTATACCGACTACGATCTGGTATTTGCTGGCAATCTTATAGATCGTCTATACGACCCAACCCTGTTCCTAAACCTGATTAAGAATAGAATTCGAGCAGGTGGGTTTCTGGTTATCACATCGCCGTATACGTGGCTTGAGGAATTTACAGACAAGGAAAAATGGCTGGGCGGATTTAAAGCGAATACCGGTGAGAACTACACAACACTTGAAGGCTTGCGTGATACCCTGGCTCCTGAATTCAAGGCTGTTGGAGACACTCAGGATGTGCCGTTTGTCATTCGTGAAACCCGACGTAAGTACCAGCACTGTGTAGCTGAACTTTCAGTTTGGCAAAAAATAATATAGCCAATCTCTCCGCCGTTGAAGTGCAGAGCTTCGATTTAACGCAGGCTCTGCTTATTATTTGATAAAGAACCCGGTTGAAGAGCTCTGACACTGAGCTGATGTATAAGCTCATATATCACTAGTTTGCTGAGGTACGCTTTGTCCAAGAGACAAATACAATCATGAAGGCATTATTTTTTGGTTCCATCGGCACAATTTGCGATACGTCTGAGATTCAGCGTTTGGCCTACAACGACTCCTTTAAGGATGCAGGACTTGACTGGCACTGGAGTGTTTCTTTTTACCGAGAGCTTCTCTCTATCACGGGTGGCCAAAATCGCCTAAAACACTTCATTGGGCTGGAGCAAAGAAAAGGGCTGAGTGCTTCGTTGCTTGAGAATGTGCATCGTAATAAAACGACTATTTTTAATGAGCGGCTGATGTCTGGTCAGGCTATCTTACGACCCGGGGTTGCACGACTCATCGACGATGCTAAACACGCAGGCTTAAGGCTTGGATTTATTTCGACAACAGAGCGTCGCAACATTGATGCTATTGCTGCTGCATTAGGTACTGCGTTTACTCTGGGGGATTTTGATTTAGTGACTGATCGCACGATGATAGAACATGAAAAGCCAGCACCTGATGTTTACCATGTCGCTTTAAAATTGATATCTTGCAAGCCTCATCTTGCTGTTGCAATAGAAGATACGGCGGATTGTCTCAGATCAGTACTCGGGGCTGACATTGCCTGCGTAGTCACTCCAAATAGCTTTAGTACGGAACAGGATTTTGTGGCAGCACATGCGCTAGTGAGTCACCTTGGTGATCCTAATACGCCAGCTGATCAGCTTGCAGGGCGAGACATTGTTCAGCATGGGATTGTGACACTGGATACTCTAGCCAGACTAACGCAATTGGATTAGCTGTATATTCGTTTTTACCGGATTTCTATTTTTTGACGCGTCTTACGCTTTCTCAGACTCAAAAAAATATTTTATTGATCCTAATTTTTGCTTTGCGTTAAGCAATATCCTCTTGCCCATGGACGACTAATATGCCGAACTTTGGATCCGTTTATTTCCTTTTTTGATTAACGTTTTCCCTTGTTCCTATTTCCCACCGATGTTTGCCACAGTTAACCCCTAGAATTTAACTGAGTAAGTGAACAAGTAATTGGTAGCCGTATCAATGATGAAATCCTATGGTTGTAGGTATTTTTTTGGGATGGCTTGGTTGTATTAAGTGGTTCATACCTCCTTTACTCGAAAAGTGGAAGCATAAAGTGAAGTCAATAAATGGTCGGGATTCAGTTTTTCATTATGTGCGAAATCCTAAAACAGGCTTACCATCAAATTTTAAGTTTAAAAACATAACACTGGATATTAAGTACGTTGGATTCACCTAAATCGTGAATCAGTGGATGTGCAGGAATGGTTGAGCAATAATGATCAACTTGACAGCCTGATAGTGGGTGCACTATTGCAGGAGGATACGCGTCCTCTCATTGTTAAACATCATGATGGCTATTTATTGAGCCTTCGTGGCGTTAACCTAAACCCAGGTGAGAACGCCGAGGACATGATATCCCTTCCGCTCCGGGTAACTTCAGATCTAGTGATCAGTACGCGTGCGCGTCGCGTTCTCGCTGCTGAGGATCTGAAAGAGCGGTTCATCAACGGCAAACCTCCGAGCAGCACAGGGGAATTGATAGGGTTTATCACACACCGGTTAGTGTCACGTATTGCCCCCGTGGTGGCAGAGCTTGATGATAAGGTCGATACAACACTAAAGGAGCGACTGCTGGATGGGAGCGAGACTCTAACAAGGCACATATTGGTCAATTTCGACGCACCGTACTAACTCTTAGGTGCTACATCTCGGCGCAGCGTGAAGCAATAGAAAGTTTCTTGCGAGACAGTAATGGCTTCTTAACCTTGGATGAACAACACCAATTGCGAGACACGCATGATGCGATTATTCGAGTGGCTGAAGATTTAGACCTGATTCGTGAACGCGCATTGCTATTACAAGTACGCTTGGTTGAGGAACGAGCAGAGGCGATGAACGACCGTCTTTTTGTACTGGCCATTATTTCGGCAGTTTTTCTACCGCAAGGCTTTGTCACCGGACTTTTTGGCGTTAATATTGGCGGTATGCCTGGTGTTGAAAGAAAAACACCATCACACACGAGGCAAGGGAGCCGATTGTTGCCATCAACAGTTATAGACAGATGGGCGGATTGAGCAGACTGCCTGAATAGAGATACCTCATTGATTGCTTTTGCTCGAATTGTTTCACCTTGGGTAGTGATCGCATTCAAAGCAAGGCGATCGAGCTTGATGGCAATAGCGAGATCGAGGCGCTCTGGTAGATCTTTTAGCTTATAGGTATTGAGCAAAAACCCTACTGTTCCCCGATTCATTCCAAAGACAGGTTTTCCAGTTGCGCTGTAGTGGTTCAGTGTTTCCAACAAAAAACCGTCGCCTCCAATGGCAACAATTCTATCTGCCTCTTCAGGAAGATTCTGACTGTACAGTTTCACCAAACTACGTTGTGCCGACTTTGCCTTTTCGCTGCTGGCGTGTACGAATCCAAAGCGTTTGCCGCAGGCGTAATCCCTTATGTCTTAGCGCTCAGATTATGAAACCGAGTGTGTAAAGGTTGAATAGCATAACCCACCTAAGCGTTAAATCTAAATTACAGCATTACTGATGGCTCTGTTGTGCAGTAGCTGCTGATTGCGGAAATAGATTATTGTGACTTTCACAGCACATTTGGTGTCAAAGAGTTTACGAGATGAATGCTGGGGCTAACGCCAACAATTCCCCTCTTTACTTTCCTACTCATGGGCCATGCATAGACTGTTGGCCACTAAGCAAGAAAACCATGTATGAAAATAGCTATTCTGTCTCAGAATCAGCAGTATTGTTCTACACGTCGTCATGTCGATGTAGCCACCGAACGTCGTGGCCACGACGTGGCGTTGTTTGATGTATTTAGTTGTTATATGAACGTGACAGCTAACAGCCCACAAGCGCACTACAACAGTAAGGAATTGCCAGCCTTAGATGCCGTTATAAAGAATGATGTGTGGGCTTGGGATCTTGTGCATGACAGCTATGGCAATGGTAAGAAGTTCCGATGCCTGACTGTTAAGGATGAAGCCACTGGGAATTGTCTGGCAATCGAAGTGGACACTTCAATCAAGAACATTGATGTGCAACAATTGTTGAAATTATTAATTACTCGGCATGGCCGTCCGAAAGCTATTCGAAGTGTTAATGAAGCCGAATTCATCGCGAACGACTTACAACGTTGCATGAAAAAGGAAGGGATAAGCATAGCGACAATCGACCCTGGCAAGCCTTGGCAGAGTGGTAGTAATGAAAGTCTCAATGGAACATTCAGAAACGAATGTTTAGATGCAGAGTTGTTTGGTAGCTTGATGGAAGCCAAGGTGGTCATCGCTGATTGGAGAAGGCGTTACAATCAACTCAGACCTCACAGTACGTATGGTTATATCACGCCAGAAATGGCATATTTTCCAAAGCATGCAAACCGAGAAAAACTAACGGCGTAACTGGACCAATAAACGGGGGCATCCCAGCATCACCTGACTACTCAGATGGATATGCTGAACTGCCGTTAAGTCGTGGATTGATAGAACACGGCATGGCTCAGGGGGCCGCCATGGCATTTCTGGTGTCGGGCAGTATTGTCAGCATTTAGGGCGCAATGCCAATTTGTCCCATATTAAAATTGAAACCCTTTTTCCTCTACCTAGTACTTGCTGTCATCCGCATCGGCTTATTAGCGTTATGATACTTGTTAGAGCTAATTTGAAACTAGGTTGATTGTTACGTCTACTTTGCCATCTGTCACAGGCGCTCCGTAGCGTTGGAGAGGGCCAGCTACCTGCAAAGGTCTGACTTTCGATACACTAGTTGACCTGGCCGATAGGGTTGTGGCCACACCATCATCACATAAACTGAGTAAGTAGTCTCCAAATGAAAGACAAAGCAGACGCAATACACAATTATATTCTTGCGAAAGACAGCAATCGCCCATTCCTATTAGATGACGCTTTTACAGAAAATGCGACGCTTAAAATGATTGTGCGAACGGATTCAATTGCGTTCCCTGCGTCGTCAGTAGGTCGAGATGCCATCGCAGAAGTATTTGTGCGACAGTTCAATCAAAAATACGAGAACATTCACACGATATGCGTTGGGGTTCGACCTGAGATTAATGTGGAGAAATTTAGTTGTTCCTGGGTAGTTGTAATGAGTGAAAAGGAAACTGGTTTGCTACGGGTTGGTTGCGGCCGGTACGATTGGGAATTTTGCCTCTCTACCAATCTAGTTCAAGCTCTAGCTATTACTATTGATTATATGGGAACAGAAACGTTGCCATCGTTGAAACCAGCAATGTTATGGATGTCCGGATTACCTTATCCGTGGTGTGATGTATCAGTTGTGGCAAAAGAACCACCAAAGATACCAGCCGTAATGCGCGTTGTGGAACAATTGCATAGATAGGCACAAAACTGATCGTAATGGAATTGTCAGCACTCCAAAAGAATCTGATCAATGTGTGATTTTGCATATCCAAAAAGGGATATTCTGGGGACTCTTCAGCATATAAAGAGGGATGAAATGAACACGCGTTAGCTACGATCAATGGGCAAAAAACCGAAGCATCAGTCCACCGAACTACTGATTTCGTTCAATATAGCGTCTGAAAAAATCCCTGGGGCTTCCAAGGGTACGAATGCCCACAGCCCGGAATAGGTACCAGAGATGTATCTATAAAATATCCTGACAATCTGTCGGCCCACTCAATCGAGAAAAGAAGATCTTGTTCAGGCCATAGCAATGTTGTGGGCACAGCAATTTTATCTGAGCCAACATACTTCCAATTGGCGCTATACCACACGATAATCACCCAGAATACAGCTTTCAATGTCGTATCCAGCAACGGTAGGAGGCTTTATACTCTGCGAATCTATCAATTCTAAAAGCCTGTCGGCGTGTGCATCCGCAGTCGCCTTCTCGATGGGTAAATACCATCGTATGCCTCACTGAAACCCGTTAAATCAGGCGCGATGACCCTCCTATCGGTGGGCAGTAGACTACGGATTAGATGATAGTCGTCACTCGTGCCAGGCCAACCATGCAGGAGCAGAACCGCTTTTTCTTTCACACTCATGTTTTTATTTTGTCTTTTTCGAGTGAAAGGGCATTCTTATTCTTGGTTAATAATTAATGGTCACTGGCTGACAATTCAACGCCTGTGTTACTTGTGACAGTTATACTGATCTTACCATTTCTCTAAAACGACTAATTCGATGAACACAGTAATCAACTCATTCACTGGTGCCACAAATATGCCACTTACGCCAGCCGGACAACGTGCCGGGGCAGATAAAGGCGATCCGCAAATTGCCGTGGCCGAAGTATCTGACACCGACGGTATCCAGGTTGGAGTCTGGGAATGCACACCCGGTGGTTGGCCGGTAGTTGATAGGCCCAACACTGAAGTTGCAACCATTTTGTCGGGCAAAGCAATCATCACAGACGCTAATGGCGCTGAACGTACGTTGATCGAGGGCTCGGTCGTGACGTTACCCAAAGGCTGGACTGGACGCTGGGATGTAATTGAGACAACGCGAAAGGTGTATGTAATCGTGAGCTAAGTGCGCCGCTTTAAACATTTCCTCCACGACAG
>JBLIIE010000178.1:0-9932 GCA_047634635.1 Granulosicoccus sp.
GTAAAACACGGAAGAGATTCTAGCGAAGTATCGGGACTTATATTGGTTACACACATAGGGGCAATATTTTATTTGCCGATAGTATTGAGCGTTTTGCTATAACGGACGGAGCGGCCACTTTGGCCGCTCCGTGATCTAACTGCGATTTTTAAGCGTCGTAAGTGCTGCTGGATACGTTGGAGCCGCTACCTATCCAGTCTGTGTGGTGCCAACTCCCATCGCCATCTATACGCTGATAAGTATGAGCACCGAAATAGTCTCGTTGGGCTTGCAATAGGTTTGCAGGTAAACGCGCGCTTCTGTAACCATCGTAAAAAGATAAAGCTGCACTCAAGGCGGGTATTGGAATGCCGCGAGTTGTTGCTTCACCAATCACTTTTCGCCAGCTGGACTGGGTCTTATGGATGCTGTCGCGAAAGTAATCATCCAGTAGCAAATTGTTCAAATCAGGAGCCTTGTCATAGGCAGCCTTAATATCGTCGAGAAATGCTGAACGTATGATGCAGCCGCCTCTCCACATTTGGGCAATGGCACCGTATTGCAAGTCCCAGTCATATTCTTCTGCTGCGGCTCGCATCAACATATAGCCCTGAGTGTAGGAAATGATCTTTGCTGCGAGTAATGCTTGTCCAAGCGCGTCGATCCAGTCACTCGAATCCAGAGTAGGAAGAGCTTCAGGACCGTTCAATATTTTCGATGCAGCAACCCGTTCTTCTTTCACCGCAGATAATGCTCGGGCAAAAACGGCTTCACCGATAAGAGTCAGTGGTACACCAAGTTCCAAGGCGTTAATACCAGTCCATTTGCCTGTACCTTTCTGCCCAGCACGATCCAAGATGGTGTCCACAACGTAACCGCCATCTTCTTTAAAACCCAATATGTCTGCAGTAATTTCAATAAGGTAGCTGTCAAGATCGCCTTTGTTCCAGGCAGCAAACGTTGCCTGCATACTCTCGTTGTCCATTTCCAGCGCAGTTTGCATAAAATTGTAGGCTTCGCAGATAAGCTGCATATCGCCGTATTCAATACCGTTGTGCACCATCTTGACAAAATGTCCTGCACCACCGTCGCCTACCCAATCGCAACAGGGATCACCAGCATCAGTTTTCGCAGCGATTGATTGGAAAATCGGTTGTAAATGTGGCCAAGCTTCTTTATGGCCGCCGGGCATAAGAGAGGGGCCGTTGCGCGCGCCTTCCTCACCGCCAGAGACACCACTGCCAACAAACAGAAATCCCTTGTCTTTCAATTCGCCGGCACGACGTTCAGAGTCATCGAATTTGCTATTGCCACCATCGATAATGATGTCGCCTTTGTCGAGTAAAGGAAGTAGGTTTTGTATGACCGAATCTACGGCGGCACCTGCTTGTACCATCAGCATGATTTTCCGCGGAGAAGACAGTGAATTTACTAACGCCTCTAAGGAATCCGCACCAATAATGGCAGTGTCTTTCGCAGTGCCTTCAAGAAAATCCTTGGTTTTTTGGTAAGTGCGGTTGTAGGCCACCACTTTGAATCCGTGATCGTTCATATTCAGTATGAGATTTTGTCCCATAACTGCCAATCCGATAACAGCGATATCTGCTGATGCGCTCATTCACTTTTCTCCTAGTTGAGACTGATAGGTGTTAGCTGACCGGTGTCAGTAAAGGTTGATCAGAAAAATGTGCACTCAAGTTGTCCAATACGAGTTGGCCCATTGCTTCACGCGTCTCCCAAGTCCCACTGGCATGGTGAGGTTGGAGAACAACATTGTCCAGAGCGAACAATGCTTCAGGAATGTTGGGTTCGGCGTCGAATACATCTAGGCCGGCGCCTGCAATCTTGTTTTCCTGGAGATAAGTAACCAGCGTTGGCTCATCAACAAGAGTGCCACGTGACACGTTAATCAAGTAACCGTCAGGTCCTAATGCATCCAGAATAGTTGCATTAACTGCACCGATGGTTCCGGGCGTTGCCGATGCCGTAACGAATAGAAAATCGACAGCCCCGGCCATCTCTTCCAGCGATTCCACGAATCGATGTTCTGATTCTGGTTTTGGTGATCGATTGCAGTAACTGATGTCCATATCGAATCCGGCTAGGCGTTTCGCCAGTACATTTCCGATGCTTCCCATACCCAATATGCCTGCACGTTTGCCCGCAAGGCGACGTGTGAGAGGCATGGCTCCTTCCTTAGCCCAACGACCGGCACGTGCGTAGCGGTCGCCCACCGCCAGTTGCCTGCACGTAGCTAGTGCCAGTGCGATAGCCAGATCCGCGACATCGTCACTGAGGACATCGGGCGTGTTGGTTACAGGTATGCCCTGAGCTTTGCAATAACTAAGATCAACCGCGTCGACTCCAACTCCGAATACGGAGACTATTTTTACGTTGGGCAGTTTTTCTAGAATGGCAGCTTCAACACCGCGACCACCATCTGTAACGACGCCAACACAATCAGCTGCCAGTTGATTTAATAAATTGGCTGGCTCGGAAGACTCCCAGTACCGGTGCACTGTGTAAGTGGATTCCAGCTTTTCTTGGATAGAAGGTAGCAAAGGACCCATCAATAGCAGGGTGTGACTCATTGGTATTTTCTCAAAAGGGTTAATGTCGATGGCGCGCTCAAGCGCTACCTTTGGATTCAGTTTTTGCTAGAAAGCCTTGCAGGTATAAAGCTTTGATGGCGTTGGCTGCAATTATTGTAGGCTTAGCATCAATGTCAACTACAACAACATTGTGCTCTGTACTTGGGTCTTCCAGTGCATCAAACTGACTTTTCAGCAGTACTTCAGGCATGAAATGGCCTTTACGAGCATGCATACGAGAGGAAATCAAGGCGAAAGAGCCGTTTAAAAACACGTAAACAACGTTTTCAGCCTTGTTCAGTATTTTTCGATAACTCTGTTTTAGTGCTGAGCAAGCGATAACACACACGCCATGATGTGCTGCATGTTCGCGAGCGTAGTTGGCTACATCAAAAAGCCAGGGTTCTCGGTCACTGTCCGTGAGCGCAGTGCCCGCTTCCATTTTTTTAATATTGGCTTCCGGATGAAGTTCATCACCATCCTTGAAGTGCGTGTTTAGCTGCTTAGCGATGGTTTCAGCAACGGTGGATTTTCCACAGCCGCTCACACCCATGACCACAATAATGCGTGTGTCTAATTGGGTGGTCTGGTTTTTCATGGTTTTTTGAAGGAAGATTGTACGAAATCGGCGTCTTATCTGAGCCTCTAATATACGATAATATAGCCAATAGACGTTAGTAGTGTGATTCAGCTCGGTGCAATAGTCGTTTTGCGTGTGTCGGATCTTTAAAAAAACCGGCTATGCTTAACTGAATTAGGAGTTCTGGATCTATGCAGCAACGTTTGGTCAACCGTGGTGTTCTTTTATGTCTATTGCTAGGCATATCGCTACTGTTTCTCGCGATGATAGAGCCTTTCCTCCAGTCCGTGTTTGTGGCTGGTCTTTTTGCAGCAGTCTTCACACCACTGTACCGAAGAATTCTTGGTCGAGTGGGTAATCGCAGAAGTCTGGCTTCTGCCATGACGCTACTAACCGTGATCATATTTGTCATGGTGCCGGTGGGTGTTCTCCTGTCTACAGTCGCTCGCCAGGCTCTGGATATAGCAGACACCGCAGTCCCCTGGGTGCAGCAGCAGTTGGCTTCTCCGGGGCTTATTACAGAAGCATTACAGAGTCTACCCTTTTATAGTTTTATGGAGTCCTATCGCGAAATCGCGATGGACAGGTTGGGTGATCTGGCTGGTCTGGTGAGTGGCTGGTTGGTGGCTGGTCTGAAATCCGCAACACTTGGGTCAGTGAGTTTATTGTTTAGTGTTCTCATTGTTCTGTATGCAATGTTCTTCTTTCTGATTGATGGCGACAGGTTGCTGTACTACATTTTGTACTACCTGCCACTGCATGATGATGACGAAAAGAAGCTTCTAGCGCGTTTTACCTCTGTCACACGAGCAACATTGAAGGGCACTGCTGTAATTGGCTTTCTACAGGGAGCTCTAGCGGGGGTCGCATTGTATTTTGCCGGCATTCCCAGTGCCTTATTTTGGGGGTTCGCCATGATGCTGCTGTCGGTTGTGCCGGGTATAGGGGCAGCGTTGGTCTGGGTACCTGCAGTAATTTATCTATTGGTTGGCGGGCAGTTCGCAACCGCTATTGCTTTAGCGCTCTTTTGTGGTGTTGTCGTTGGCACAGTGGACAATGTGCTGCGTCCGAAATTAGTTGGAAACGACACGCAAATGCATGAGTTGATGATTTTCTTCAGCACATTGGGCGGATTGCTGATGTTTGGTTTTATGGGATTCATTATTGGCCCCATTATCGCCGCATTATTTGTTAGCTTGTGGGAGCTTTATGGCGAAGAATTTAAAGACTGGTTGCCAACGACTGCATTCAAGCCGCAAGGAGAGCCGATGGAGTTGCCGCATCAAAGAATGGAGCGACTGGGGAAGAGCCGCCATCAGAGTAGAAAGCAAAAGAAAAAATAGCTTAAATGCTGAGCTACCAATTGCGGGGTAGCTTTCGTCTCATCTGTATCTTGCTATCGACAATTTCAATGTATTCACCTTTCACAAGTTCTGCCATGATTTTGCCAACCATCTCGCGGGATGCGCCAATCATGCTGCCAAGCTCCTGATAGGAGTATTTCTTCGCAAGGACCAAGGACTCTGGGTTTTCCCCCTCCCCAAGCTCTTGAAGTTTGTCTATCAGTCTTCGGTATACGTTGTCTAAGGCCAAGCTGCGACTACCTTCGGTCGCATCTCTAACACGTTGTGTTAAAGAGTGGATGATATTTATCGCCATTTCCGGGCTGGAACGCAGGCAGTCCAAGAAAGCCTGTTTGCTGATAATTAAGGCTGTTGAGGCCTCTAGTGTGCTTACCGATGCGCTTCTGGGTTCGTCATCCAACAATGATATGTCCCCGATGACCGCTCCTGGTCCTTGTTGATAAAGCACAAGCTCACGGCCTTCATCATCGCTGACATAGACTTTTACTGAACCTGTACTAATGACGTACATGGATTCGCCAGTGTCGCCTTCTGTCATCAGAATGGCATGTTTACGAAAACTGATTTCCCGAGCCTGAGCAGCCAATTCATTGAGTTGTATGTCCGTCAGGTGTTCAAACAAATCAACGTGCTTTAGCAATTCGATGGCGTTAGTCATGGTCTATGGCTTAGCTTTTCTATTCTTAATAATGATACCAAGCAGCAACACTTTCAGCTTGGTTTGAATCTCAATCCCAAATTTTAAGTTACCATTTCAGTTGCTTGATAGTGTGAATTCTACGGTCCGACTTGAAAATTGAGTGTAATCTCTTTGGCTAATCGATTCTACAAGGGTGGTGGAATCTTGTTTATTGCTATCGATTTTGCAGTTCAAATGAGATATTACGCCAGTTTAAGGTGGGTCAGCTAGGTTACACTGGGGTCGTTCCCACACAAATTTCGTGTGAGTCTGCAGTGGTGTTTTGTAAGCTACTGTTTTACATACTGGAGAGGTATTAATACAATGGCACTGAACAAACTTGGTTTGTTGAGTCTAGGCATGGTTGGTCTTGCACTCAGTTCTCAGGCATATAGTCAGAACACTTTGGTGTATTGCTCAGAAGGATCTCCTGAAGGTTTCGACCCTGCGCTGTACACATCGGGGACGACTTTCGACGCGTCATCTCGTCAAATTTACAACAAGCTTGTGGAATTCGAGCGTGGCTCAACGGTTATTGGTCCTGCGCTATCAGAAAGCTATACGGTTTCTGACGATGGTCTGGTTTACACTTTCACGCTACGTGCAGGGGTCAAATTCCATACAACGCCCTATTTCACGCCTACTCGCGATTTGAATGCTAACGATGTCGTGTTCTCATTCGAGCGTCAGCGTTTGGCAGACAATCCTTATAACCAGGTGTCAGGTGGAACTTGGGAATATTTTAACGGTATGTCTATGCCCGACCTGATTGATTCAGTTGAAGCGGTAGACGACATGACAGTGAAATTCTCACTGACTCGCCCTGAAGCTCCAATGATTGCCAATCTTGGAATGGACTTCGCTTCCATTCTGTCCGAGGAGTACGCAATGCAATTACTGGAAGCCGGCACACCTGAAATGCTGAATCAGCAGCCAGTTGGCACAGGTCCTTTCCAGTTTGTTGCTTATCAGAAAGATGCGGTTATCCGGTACCAGGCACACGATGAATATTGGGCTGGACGAGCTGATATCGATAACCTGATCTTTGCTATCACACCAGACAATTCTGTCGGTTTTCAAAAACTGAAAGCCGGTGAATGTCACGTACTGGGTTACCCCAATCCGGCAGACGTTGCTGCGATGAAAACAGATGACACACTGCAAGTTCTCGAGCAGGAAGGTTTGAATGTTGGTTACCTGGCTTACAACACGACAGTTGCTCCATTTGATAATGTCAATGTTCGAAAGGCGTTAAACATGGGTATCAACAAGCAAGCGATTCTGGATGCTGTTTTCCAAGGTTCGGGTAAAGCGGCTAAGAATCCTATTCCACCCACTATCTGGTCATACAACGATGCGACTGTTGACGATGTATACGATCCATTAAAAGCGAAAGCCATGCTGGCAGCAGAAGGTGTAGAAAACCTGAAAATGGAAATCTGGGCAATGCCTGTTGTACGTCCATACAACCCAAATGCTCGTCGAATGGCTGAAGTGATGCAAGAAGATTTCTCCAAAATGGGTGTGGAAGTTGAAATTGTTTCCTATGAGTGGGGTGAATACCTGAAGCTGTCTAAAGAGCTTGATCGTGCCGGTGCTGTATTACTGGGGTGGACAGGTGATAATGGTGATCCGGACAACTTTCTTGCCGTTCTTCTTGGATGTGATGCGGTTGGAAACGCAAACCGTGCTCAGTGGTGTCATCAGCCGTTTGATGACTTGATCCAGCAAGCCAAAGTGGTTTCTGACCAAGCTGAGCGTACAAAACTGTACGAGCAAGCACAGATTATCTTTAAAGAGCAGGCACCTTGGGCAACTATCGCACATTCAGTGGTCTACAAAACGGTTCGTGAAGAAGTTCAAGACTTCAAGATCGATCCATTCGGTGGTCATATTTTCTACGGTGTATCTTTAGCCAACTAAGCTATCCTTGTGATGAGAAAAACGGCCGCTACATGCGGCCGTTTTTCGTTGGTTTCAACGTTTGCGTAAAATTACATACTCTAGGATCATGCCCTTATGAATGATAGATATGAGCCGTACCGTGCTGTTGCACGCAAAGCCTCCCTTGATGCCATTGCGCTGGTTCCAGGTGCTAATTTTTCCCGTCTTTTTGGCAAAGAATTCCATCAAAATGAAAGGCCGCTTGTTGTCGTAATTCCAGTGGAGGGGATGCCAGCTGCTGTAGTCCCAAACTTGGAGCTTGGGTCTTTTGAAGCCTTAGCCTTTGAAGGTGAAGTCTACGATTGGCGAGATCAAGTAGGTTATCAAGATGCATTTGATCAATTACTCCAACAGATGCCTTTGGCATCTGTCGGAGTTGAAGGTCAGGTCATGAGAGTATTCGTTGATCAAGCTTTACGTAAGGCTTCGTCTAGCTTATCAATTCAAGACGCACAGAAAAATATAGCGGCTCTTCGACTTCATAAAAATGACGAAGAGCTTGTAGCGATTCGTAAAGCTATAGGCATTTCAGAACGCGCATTAGCGAACACTATTGATAAGGTTGCGGTGGGTATGACTGAGCGAGCAATAGAAAACATTCTGGTGCAAAACCTTTTTGCTGAAGGCGCAGAAGACTTTGCGTTTTCACCGATTGTGGCGGCAGGTGATAATTCAGCAAGGCCTCACGCGCACTCTCGTGAAGATTACTCAATTGTGCCTGGTGATGCGCTGCTCATTGACTTTGGAGCTAGGGCTGGCGGGTTATGTGCTGATATAACTCGGACATTTTTTATTCAGCATTGCACTGATGAAAGAGCAGAAATTTACAGCACAGTATTGGCAGCGAATGCGGCAGGTCATGCGGCCACCAAGGCGGGGGTCACAGCGCATGACGTTGATGATGCAACCACATTGATATTAGAAAACTCTAATTTTGCCGATCGAATTCGCCATAAAACGGGTCATGGTCTTGGCCGTGATATTCACGAAGATCCCTACATCATGCGTGGTAATGATGAAGTGCTCGAAGTGGGAACGGTATTTACTATTGAGCCTGGGCTTTACGACCTGACTGATATGGGTGTGCGAATTGAAGACGACGTGCTTGTCACTGGTGAGGGATCTGAATCGCTGACCACCTTTGATAAAACACTGACGTTTATCGGCTAGGTTGATTCAAACATGCTGAATTTCATACTACGAAGATTGGTTACATTTATACCCACCTTTATTGGTGTATCCATTGTGTCGTTTTTGTTCATTCGGCTGTTGCCTGGAGATCCTATTCTGCTAATGGCGGGTGAGCGTGGCATGTCCGATGAACGCTACGCCACGCTTATGACGCAATTCGGTTTTGATCAGCCTTTGCTCTCGCAGTATTGGAACTACCTGACAGGCATTCTCCAGGGTGATCTAGGATTGTCGTTCAGAACAAAACGCCCGGTCTGGGATGAATTTTTCACTCTCTTTCCTGCAACTCTTGAACTGTCACTTGTTGCCATTGTCTTTGCAGTTGTTTTAGGAATACCCGCAGGCATTGTTGCTGCTGTTAATCGCGGTAAGTGGCCAGACCAGGCGTTGATGACCACGGCCCTGATAGGCTATTCAATGCCAATTTTCTGGTGGGCGTTGCTATTAATCATATTTTTCTCAGGCTTGCTGGGATGGACACCTGTTTCGGGTCGTATCTCGTTAATGTTCTACTTTCCGACAGAGACTGGATTCATGCTGATTGACAGCTTTAGATCAGGTCAGCCGGGTGCCTTTGCGTCAGCCGTGGAGCATCTTATTTTACCAACCATTGTCCTGGGCACTATTCCTCTGGCTGTTATTGCAAGGCAAACACGTTCCGCCATGTTGGAGGTGTTAAGCGAAGACTATGTACGTACTGCCAAAGCCAAGGGGTTAAGTCCAAGGCGGGTCAATGGGCTGCATGCGTTGCGTAATGCAATGATTCCAGTTATCACAGTCATTGGATTGTCCGTGGGAACATTGATGGCTGGTGCCATTTTGACTGAGACCATATTTTCCTGGCCAGGCATCGGTAAATGGATGGTCGAAGGCATTAGCAGTCGTGATTACACCGCTGTGCAGGGAGGGTTGCTGATGATCGCAGTCATTGTCATGGTTGTTAACCTGATCGTCGATGTCCTCTACGGATTCATTAACCCGAAGATACGCAAATGAGCTTCGCAGATTCTTCCAGCCAGGAATATTCAAGACCGGGTCAGTTCAAGGAGTTCTGGAATTATTTCAGTGAAAATCGCGGTGCAATTGTTGGTTTGTGCATCTTCGTGGGTTTCATACTAGTTGCGCTGTTAGCCGATTTAATAGCTCCGCATTCGCCGACACAACAATACCGCGATGCGCTTCTGCAGCCACCATTTTGGCAAGAAGGTGGTACTACTGAATTTCTTTTGGGTACGGATGCTGTCGGTAGAGACATGTTGTCTCGCTTGATGCACGGTGCTCGCTATTCTTTCTTCATTGGTCTGGTGGTGGTTGTGATTTCCGCTGGTAGCGGCGTGTTAATCGGAATGATCGCAGGCTTTGCCAGTGGCAGAATTGACACGCTCATCATGCGTCTCATGGATATTTTGTTGGCGTTTCCAAGCTTGTTGCTGGCATTGGTCATGGTGGCCATTCTCGGACCCTCCTTGATGAACGCCATGATTGCCATCGCTATCGTTCTTCAGCCGCATTACGTCCGTTTGACTCGTGCTGCTGTGTTGCAAGAGATAACAAAAGACTATGTCACCAGTGCGCGAGTTGTCGGTGCCAGTAAATTGCGGTTG
>JBLIIE010000179.1:0-9640 GCA_047634635.1 Granulosicoccus sp.
AGCTGTACTGGAATCAAAACCGAAATATAAAGGCAGACTGACCAGCATGGTCAATACGGAGGTGGCCGCGGCTAGCTTGCGCGCAAGACCATCACCGAGGGCAATGATCAGAAAACCAGCCAGTATAGGCAGCCAGATCGTCAGACTTAGTAGTGGGAAGCTCAATGTAGCAATCTCAATTGGGCGTGATAATCAGACGAATAGAAACCATGAAAGCATGGCTAACAAGCCTAGAATCATGGCAAAAGCATAGTGAAACAACATTCCGGTTTGGATGTGCCGCGCAATACTGGCGAAAAACCCTACGCTACTGGCGGTGCCATTAACAAAAGCACCGTCAATCACCTTCATATCGCCCTTCTCCCATAGCTGCTTGCCAAGGCTAACACTGCCGCGTGCAAAAACCGCTTGGTTGAAGTCATCAAATCCGTACTTGTTATCCAGAATCTTCCGAAAGAATCCAAGTTTGGAATCCAGCATGGCGGGGATTGAAGGCGCAACCATGTAGAAAATGTAGGCTGTCGCGAAACCAGCAGCCGCAATATAAATGGCAGGAGTCTGAAAAGCATGAGCAACAAACTGCCAAGGACCGTGATAAACCTCTCCCACCTTAGCCAGAACGTCGCGAACCGGCAGGACCGTAATCACGTCTTTGAAATATTCACCAAATACAACAGAGCTGACAGTTAGTAGACCGATAACCACTGAAGGGATAGCCAAAAGTATCAGCGGCCACGTGACCACCCTAGGCGATTCGTGTACGTGATCCCAAGTTTCTTTATCCATGCGTGGCTCACCATGGAAAACCAAAAAGAACAAACGAAAAGAGTAGAAGGCGGTTACGAAGACTCCACCCAGAACAGCCCAAAATGCAATGGAGGCACCTGGAATAGTTGAAGCATGAACCGCTTCGATGATGATGTCCTTGGAGAAAAAACCAGAGAAAGCAGGGAATCCGATTAGTGCCAGGGTACCAATCAGACAGGTCCAATAAGTGATCGGCATCTTCTTTCGAAGTCCACCCATTTTGCGAATGTCCTGCTCGTGGTGCATGCCCATGATGACCGACCCCGCTGCTAGGAACAACAGTGCCTTGAAAAACGCGTGAGTCATGAGATGAAACATAGCGGCTGAGTACGCTGACGCGCCTAACGCTACCGTCATATAGCCCAGCTGAGATAACGTGGAATAGGCAATGATTCTTTTGATATCATTTTGAACCATACCGATGAGACCCATGAAGAATGCGGTGAAGGCACCAATGATCAGGATGAAGCTTAGGGCTGTTTCAGACAATTCAAACATCGGTGACATGCGCGAAACCATAAAGATACCCGCCGTTACCATCGTTGCTGCGTGAATCAATGCAGAGATCGGTGTTGGGCCTTCCATGGAGTCTGGTAACCACACATGCAACGGTGCCTGTGCTGACTTACCCATAGCGCCGATAAACAACAGGATACAAATTACCGTGAGTAGATCCCACTCAGCAGATCCGAAGATGTTGATTGTTTGACCAACAAGACCTGGGGCTGCGGCAAACGCATCAGTGTAGGCCAAGCTGTTTGTGTGCATCACAATAGCTGCGATGCCCAGAATGAAACCAAAGTCACCTACACGGTTAACCAGGAATGCTTTCATGTTGGCAAAGATAGCCGTTTCTTTCTTATAGTAAAAACCGATCAGTAGATACGACACTGTACCCACCGCTTCCCATCCAAAGAACAGTTGCAGAAAGTTGTTCGCCATAACCAACATGAGCATTGAAAAGGTAAACAGCGAGATGTAGCAAAAGAAGCGCTGATAGCCTTCATCCTCTTCCATGTACCCGATGGTGTAGATGTGCACCATAAGAGACACAAAAGTGACCACGAGCATCATCATCACTGTCAGGCTGTCCACAAGGAAACCTATCTCAAACTTTATGTTGCCACTAATTAGCCACGTATAAAGCGTCTCGTTAAAAGGCGCCGCCCCTCCCACAACTACATGGAAGAAGGCATAGACAGACAGCAATAAGGAAAACGCCACACCGGCGATAGTTACCCGATGAGCATTGACTCTACCAATGCGACGACCAAAAAGCCCTGTGACAATGGCTGCCAGTAAGGGGGCCAGTGGGATGAGTGTATAAAGTAGCTTCACGTGGCTAGCCTTTCAGTGCGTCAAGGTCTGCAACGTTGATGGTGGACCGGTTACGGAACAACACCACAAGTATGGCAAGCCCGATGGCCGCCTCTGCCGCTGCAACGGTCAGTATGAAAAATACAAATATCTGCCCTGCACCGTCTCCGAGAAAGAAGGAGAAAGCCACGAAATTCATATTCACTGATAGCAGCATCAATTCGATGCACATCAGCAAGATAATTACGTTTTTACGGTTCAGGAAAATCCCCACAACACTTAAGCAGAAGAGCAAGGCGCCGAGCGTTAGGTAATGAGACAGTGTAATCATGAAATCTTGTATCCGCCCCGATCAGTTACGCTTTTCAGAAGGCATTTGCACAACACGCAGACGATCCTGCTTGTTGGCTTCTATCTGCTTGGAAGGTTTTTGGTACTTGGTGTTGGGTCGACTGCGCATGGTTAACGCTATGGCGGCAACAATAGCGACCAGCAAGATAATCGCCGCAATTTCAAACTGGAACAAATATTCGCTGTAGAGCAACCTGCCGAGCATCTCTGTGTTGCTCATCGCCTCTACCGTGGCACGCTCGGGTATCGGATACTGATCCGACTTGAAGTAACGCTGCGTAATAAGGAATACCATCTCTATAAGCATGATCACACCCACTAGAACACCAACAGGCAGATACTTTACGAAACCTTCGCGCATGGGCTCGACATTAATGTCCAACATCATGACTACAAACAAGAATAAAACCATAACGGCACCTACGTACACCAACACTAATGTGACAGCGAGAAATTCGGCCTCGAGCAATAACCAGATGCCAGCACACGTAAAAAATGTCAGCACGAGATACATAGCCGCATGCACAGGATTGCGTACCGTGATTACACGCGATGCCGCGAATATCATGATGGCCGCGAATAGATAGAAAACGAACAGTTCGAAAGTCACTGGGTGTTCCTTAGTTAAACGTTCACGCGAGAATCAATTATCGGAATGCTGCATCAGCTGAACGATCTGCAGCTATTTCAGCCTCGTACTTATCACCAATGGCCAGCAACTTGTCCTTGGTCATTATCTGTTCACCGCGATTTTCGAAGTGATATTCGAAAATGCGCGTTTCCACGATGGCATCGACCGGGCAAGCTTCTTCACAAAAACCGCAAAATATACATTTAAATAAATCGATGTCATATCGAGTCGTACGACGACTGCCATCATCACGCTGCTCCGAATCGATGGTGATAGCCAGTGCGGGACATACAGCTTCGCATAACTTACACCCTATACAACGCTCCTCCCCATTGGGATAACGACGCAAAGCATGCAAACCACGAAAACGAGGAGACTGAGGTGTCTTCTCCTCTGGGTACTGAATAGTAATGTTGCCAGACACAAAGTACTTCCCTGTCAGAGACATGCCTTTAAGCAACTCCCACAAGGTAAACGTCTTAATGTACTTGCTGATTTGTCCTGTCATATTATTCTTCCAGACCCTCGTTTATTGATTACAGTCCAGAACCGCGAACGGTGCTGAACCAAGGATCAACTTCAAAATAGATAGCAAAGCCGACTACCGCAATCCATACGATGGTCACAGGTATGAACACTTTCCAACCCAACCGCATGATCTGGTCATAGCGATATCGAGGGAATGTTGCCCGCAACCATAGAAAGACAAATAGCATGGCAGCGGTCTTGATGAGAAACCAGTGAATACCATCACCAAAACCGTCTATCGGTGACATCCAGCCGCCTAGGAACAGAATTGCAGTCAATGCTGCAATCATGATCATGTTAGCGTATTCAGCCAGGAAGAATAGGGCAAAACCCATTCCTGAATAATCAACGTGGAAACCTGCGACGATTTCTGACTCCCCTTCCGCTACATCAAAGGGTGCTCGGTTTGTCTCTGCAACACCGGATATAAAATAAACGATAGCAAGCGGAAACAATGGGAACAAGTACCAGTTGAAAAACCCACCGCTTTGAGCACGAACAATATCACCCAAGTTAAGACTCCCGGACATCATGAGAACACCAATGAGAGCGAAGCCCATGGCTATTTCATAAGCAACGATTTGAGCTGCAGATCGCATGGCTCCGAGAAACGCGTACTTTGAGTTGGAGGCCCAGCCCGCAATGATGACGCCGTAAACACCGATAGATGTCATAGCCAAAACGTAAAGCAGACCAGCATTAACATCCGAAATTGCCCAACCGTCCGCAAATGGAATAACAGCCCAGGCTGCAACCGCCGGGGCTAGAGATAGAATTGGGGCAGTCAAAAATAGAAATTTTGAAGAATGGGTTGGAATAATGACTTCCTTGAACATCAGTTTGAATACATCTGCAAACGGTTGTCCCAAGCCTTTATAACCAACGCGATTTGGCCCCACACGAACCTGCATCGAACCAATTACTTTGCGTTCTGCCAATGTCAGATAAGCAACACACAAAATCAGCGGTATCAGAACCGCAACGATTTTCAGCAAGGTGTATAGAGTTAGGATTAATGCATCCATTAGGCTTTACTCACCTCAATTTCGCCAAAGACTTCCCCTAAGGCAGCTGTTTCGGGTATTCCTGCAGGAACCCATACGCACCCTTGAGGTATGTCATTGTCCAGTTTGCAAGGCAATGGTACCGACTCACCGTTTTGCCTAACGCTAATCACATCACCCTCCTTCGCGCAAAGCGTTTCCATCATTGCTTCAGCCATGCTGACAAAGGCCTGCTTTCCGTCTAATGACTTTTGTAGAGGTTGTGACCGCCTGACAATAGGATCAGTAGCGTAAATGGGTGTTTCTCCAGCTCGCAACAACGTCGAGTTACTCGGCGCACTATAAGCAGGGATAGATTCAAATTGGGTCAAATTCGTGAGCTGGATGTTTCCACAGTGACCTTGCAATTCCTTGGTAACCGCTTCCGGACTGTTGTAGCCGAAACCACCCAGTTCAAGTTCATCCGCCAGTACTCGGAATATTTTCCAAGCCGGACGTGCATCGCCAGGAGGTGCAACAACACCTTTTGAACTTTGCCAGTTTCCAGTGGCGTTCACGTAGGTCCCAAACGACTCTGTAAAGGCAGCCGACGGTAAAATGACGTCTGCGTGGGCGCGAAGGCTATCACTCATAAACGAGCTGATTGCGACCACACTGCCTGCCGCAGCCAAAGCGTTTAATGCTTGCGCCGGGTTCGCTGCGTCAAATTCAAGCTCACAACCCACCAACAGGTAAGCACTCAAAGATGCATCGATCATCGCTTGAGCATTCAAACCTTCATTACTTGATTTTTTGCCACCGGCGACTCTATGAGGAACCGCACCCGCGAGCCAGGCTCCAGCGGTGTTCGCACGCTCTGGCAACATGCCCAGCGTTGCACCAGTTGCTTTAGAAAGTGCGATAGCCAGATATTGAAGCTGCGAGTAGGACGGATGGTGTACCGCAATATTTCCAAGAAATACGGCTGAACGCTCACCGTTCTTCAGCGCATCTGCGATCCGTTGATGTCGCTCATCGCACCCGGAGGTTGGTGCATCTGCCATGCTGGATACATCAGCACCCGCAGCTCTGGCCACACAGAATAGCTCTGCCACCATGTGATCAAAACGAGTGGCAATATTTTCTGCAGCTTCAAAATGCAATGGAAAACGTTTTGGGTTAATAAAACTGATTGATGCGCCTTTCAATGCGGACTTGCGTAGTCGCAATGCTGCTATTGGTTGATCTTTACGAATATTCGAACCGACTAGCAGAGCCGCGTCCAATGTTTCAAGATCGTTCAATTGCATACCTAACCATGGCATGACCGGAGCAGAATCCTGTGCTGAGAAATCAAGCTGCCCTAGACGATGATCAATGTTATCAGTGCCGAGGGCACGACCTAACTTTTGACTGAGGTAAAGCTCTTCCAAATTTAAACTAGGTGAAACCAAAACACCCAAATCCTTACGGCGAAGGTGATCTCCCGCTGCAGCTAGCGCTGTGGACCAGTCTGTATTTTGCAGCTCACCATCCACTCGAATCATGGGAGACTCAAGTCTGTCTGAATTATTAAGCCCCTGATAACTAAAGCGATCACGGTCAGCAATCCAGACTTCATTGATTGATTCATTTTCACGAGGTACAACTCGGTTAACCGTAGCTCCATCTATATGGACGAAAACATTGGAACCGACTGAATCGTGGGGCGATACAGAAGGCTGCTGAGAAAGCTCCCAGGATCGAGCGGTGTAACGAGAAGGTCGGGCCGTTAGAGCGCCTACCGGACAAATATCAATCACGTTGCCAGAGACCTCTGACACAACAGACTTTTCTATGAACGTGCCGATACGAACATTCTCACCACGACCTGTTGCACCCAGCTCGCGAATACCCGCAATTTCTTCACCAAAGCGAACACAACGGGTACAGTGAATGCATCGAGTCATTTCTGTCGCTATGAGAGGGCCGATATATTTATCGAAAACAATCCGTTTTCCCTCAGTGTACTGAGAAGCACTCCCGCCATATCCCATAGCCACGTCTTGCAGTTCACACTCACCACCTTGGTCACAAATTGGACAATCAAGAGGATGGTTGATCAGCAAAAACTCCATAGTGCCCTGTTGCGCCGCACGGGCAAGCTTGGATGCGGTGTGAACCACCATGTCTGGCATGACAGGAGTCGCACAAGCCGGTAATGGCTTTGGTGCTCGTTCCACTTCCACCATGCACATACGGCAGTTAGCCGCTACCGACAGCTTTTTATGGTAGCAAAATCGTGGGACGTCGATACCAGCAGCATCGGTGACCTCGATCAACATTTGTCCACGCTTAGCCGTCAGCGGTGTGCCGTCAACGGTAATCTGAATTGTGTCGTCACTCATGTTTCAATTTTCGCAAGAAAGCAGCGTGGGGTGCCGCACTTGATCTATTTAGTATAGATCAGGCAGCTGCGCCTAGTTTGTCGGACACTAAACTGCGCCCATTTTGAATGTAGTACTCGAATTCGTGCCGATAGTGCTTCACAAAGCTCTGCACTGGCATTGCAGCCGCATCACCTAAGGCACAAATGGTGCGCCCTGCGATTTTACCTGCCACATCTTCCAGCTTGTCGATGTCTTCGGGTAGACCGTTTCCTTCAACAATTCGCGTTAGTACACGATATAGCCAGCCAGTACCTTCACGACACGGTGTACATTGACCGCAACTTTCAGAATAATAAAACCGTGAAATACGGCGTAGCGCCTGCACCATATCGGTTGTTTCGTTCATCACAATAACGGCACCAGAACCCAACATGGAGCCTGCCACCTTCGAGATGGAGTCGTAATCCATATTCGTTGTCATCATCAGTTCGCCTGGCACAACCGGTACCGACGAACCACCAGGAATGACCGCTTTTAGCGGAATGCCATCTTTCATGCCGCCGCTCAGTTCCAATAAAGTGGAAAACGGCGTGCCTAAATTAATTTCAAAGTTACCGGGCTTTGCTACATGACCCGATACTGAAAAACATTTTTGTCCACCAGCCGTTTCAATACCCATATCTTTGAACCATTTAGGCCCGTTGCGGATGATCGAAGGTACGCTAGCTACAGACTCAGTGTTGTTAATGGTAGTAGGACGGCCGTAAAGCCCAAAACCCGCCGGAAAAGGTGGTTTGAATCGAGGCAGACCTTTCTTGCCTTCCAATGATTCGAGCAGCGCTGTTTCTTCGCCACAAATGTATGCGCCAGCGCCGAGGGTACCGATAACTTCAATATCGATACCACTGCCTTTAATGTCCTTACCCGCCCATCCATGTGAATATGAATCCTTAATGGCTTGCATAAAGTTCTTATAGACTTGGTCCATGAACTCGCCACGCATGTAGTTATAGGAAACCGTTGCGCGAATCGCATAACTGCCGATGAGCATGCCTTCGACTAAGGCATGTGGGTTGAAGCGAAGCAAGTCACGGTCTTTACAAGTACCTGGCTCAGATTCATCTGAGTTGATAACGAAGTAGCTCTGGCCACCATTTTTAGGCATGAAGCTCCACTTCAAGCCTGTGGGAAAACCTGCTCCACCACGACCACGCAATCCGGAATCCTTAACGATTTGGACAACATCTTCCGGAGAGAGCTTCTCTTCCAGAATTTTGTTCCACGCTTCGTATCCACCAACTTTCAGGTAATTTTCGTACGCCCACGGCTCATCGAACTGCAACGTGGTATAGCAAACCTGATTCATCGGCGCAAGTCCTTCAGGCAGCGAAATATTACTCATATTATCTCCTCTATTCCCGAGTTGTTATCAATCAAGCGCATCGAGAATTTCATCAACTTTTTGCGGTGTCAGCTGTGTGTGATAAACATGATCCACTTGCATCATGGGCCCGCCCGAACACGCAGCTAAACACTCTTCTTCCACTTTGAGATAGATCTTGCCATCGCTGGTTGAATCACCCAGCTTGATGCCATATTTGCCTTCCACGTGCGAAACAATGGACTCCGACCCCATCAGCATGCAGCTAATGTTGGTACAGATGGCCACGCAATGTTTGCCAACAGGCTTAAGTGCAAACATAGAATAGAAGCTGGCAACTTCGTACACAGCGATTGGCGCCATAAGCAATTTCGCGGCTACGGCATCCATTAGCTCTGTTGATAACCAGCCATGGTTCTGATGCTGAGCGATGCTCAAGGCCGCAAGCACAGCACTTTGTTTCTGATTTTCCGGAAAACGGGTAAGCCACTCATCGATCTCTTCAATCGAGTGTTCACTCAACACAGATTCGGGTGTTGGTAATCTGACGTCGGCAGGTACTGAACTCATTTATACGTCTCTATCAACGGGTTTTTGTTATGGCAGTCATGATCGTTATCTATCGATCAATTTCGCCAAACACGATATCTTGCGTTCCTATCAGAGCTACAACATCAGACAACATGTGTCCACGCGCCATTTCGTCCAATGAAGCTAAATGAGGAAAACCGGGAGCCCTTACTTTCAGGCGATACGGTTTATTAGCACCATCAGATACCAGAAAACATCCAAATTCGCCTTTGGGGTGCTCGACCGCTGCATAAGCCTCGCCTTCGGGCAAACAAAACCCTTCGGTAAACAATTTAAAGTGATGGATCAGTGATTCCATATCGCCTTTCATATCGGCACGCCGAGGCGGAGCAATTTTATGATCTTCCGTGATTGTCGGGCCTTCGTTGACACGCAACCAGTCAATGCATTGCTTGACGATTCGGTTCGACTGACGCATTTCCTCAATACGTACCAAGTAACGATCGTAGCTGTCGCCGTTGGTACCAACAGGAATATCGAAATCCAGCTGATCATAAACTTCATACGGCTGCTTCTTGCGAAGATCCCACTCAATATTGGATCCACGCAGCATGGGTCCTGTAAAACCCAGTTGCAGTGCTCGCTCGGGAGTCACAACGCCGATACCCACGGTTCGCTGCTTCCAGATGCGATTGTCTGTTAACAACGTTTCGTATTCGTCCACATACTTGGGGAAACGCTG
>JBLIIE010000180.1:0-9596 GCA_047634635.1 Granulosicoccus sp.
ATCGCTGTTCCATTTGTATCGGGACGAGGGGACGCCAACGATGAGACGACTGATGCAGAAAGCTTCTCGGTCCTCGAGCCTTTAGCCGACGGTTTTCGCAACTTTCAAAAGAAAAAGTATTCGGTTGAGCCTGAAGAGTTGATGCTTGACAGGGCGCAACTGTTGGGTTTGACCGGGGCGGAGATGACTGTGTTGTTGGGTGGTATGCGAGTGCTAGGGGTCAACTACGATGGTTCAAAGCACGGTGTATTCACAGATCGTGAAGGTCAACTAACGAATGATTTTTTCGTCAACCTGACTGACATGGGTAATAGTTGGCATCCTGTTGGGTCTGATGGCAACTTTGAAATCCGCGATCGTAGTAGTGGCAACGTGAAATGGACTGCCACCAGTGCAGATCTGGTTTTTGGCTCTAATTCAATTTTGCGTGCCTACGCAGAAGTGTATGCCCAAGACGACAATGCTGAAAAATTCGTACGCGATTTCGTAGCCGCATGGACTAAAGTGATGAACGCAGATCGGTTTGATCTGCTGGCCTAAATAGGTAACTAAGTGTGAGCCGCGCCGATTGTGGCGGTTCACGCTTTGCTATAAGTTGGAACTAGCATGGATGCTTCGTTATTATCTCAAGTCCAAACCGTACTTTAAATAATCGGGATCTTAATCTGGCCTGATGTTGCAAGAAATTGGCGGGCCTGGTCAGACTCTAATTTGCGACCAAGGGTTATAGTATCTCCATGAACTATTTACACCCTCCCAATCAGCAGCTCTACTATAAACAGGTCTGGGTGCTGGTGCGTCAGGTTCCTTATGGAAGGGTAGTCACGTACGGGCAAATCACCAAAATACTTCGTCAGCCTGATGATATTAGTGCAGAAGATTATCAAATGTCTGCTTCACGCTGGGTGGGTTTGGCAATGTCTGCTTGTCCTGACGATGTGCCGTGGCATCGGGTTATCAACTCACAGGGAAAGATAAGCCATAAATCTGAAGCTGGGAACCAAAAACAACTCTTGGAGAGAGAAGGAATTTTGTTTTCGCAGGAAAAGCTTGATTTGAATGAACACCAATGGTGTGGACCAGGGCAGAGTGATGACCCTATGCATGGGCGATTATTTTAGAAAAACTTGCAGTTCTGAGCGCGGCCGATAACTACGCTCTTAGGGAGTCTTTGCTATTCTAAAGACTAGTTTAACGTATTTGTATGTCTTAACGGCACGAGCTCTTTGAACAATCTATGATCCTCAGTATCGTGTGTGAGTCCAGATATCGTGAGGACCGTATTACGATTTAATACAGCCTGCATTAAGTTCCTTATCTGTATGCCATGGATCTTGTGTGTGTGTCGTATATTCAGCACCTCGACAACCATAGGGCCTCATGAGGATAACATCACACTTATCGATCCACTAGGGTTTAAGCTGTTTACTACTCGGTGTATATGGAACACAAGTATGTCCATTCATCGATACACTCAGCCTTGCAGAACTTGTGTTGCCTATTCTTGTCACGTTTGGGTGTCTCTATGCTGTAAGAATGCTCCTGACAAGCTGGATTGACTCGATAGACATAAGCACACAAGTAAAAACGCAGTGGAAAGTTGACGTCTTGCTCTTCGTCATCGGCGGAGTTTCTTTAGGCGAGTATAATGTAGTGATGCATCAGTTTCCCATGGGTAGTGGTCTCAAGGTAATCCTGGGTATGTCTGTACTAGGATTCTTTATAGCTAGCGATCCAGGACTTCTACGTGAGCATCGCCTTGCTATTGAATTAAATGAGTCTGGCAAACATATTAAGATGGATGAAACGCTCTATCACTTAACAAAAAATTTGTACGATTCGCCGGTGTATGCGCTGTGATCTTAGCTGCGGTAGTTTTGCTAGTCGTAGCCAAAGATCTTGTATGAATAGCTAGTCTCGACGAGGCGCAGGATTTAAATTAGGCTGCTCTGCTGGTGTCTATGGATATCGCCTGTGTACTGGCAGTCATGTTGTCTTATATTTTAGTGATTATTTCTGTTTATGGGGCAAATGCGGGATGTCACTATACTTGCATTGGCGTCACTAGCTGAGACTCGGGATAACGAGACTGGCGCACATATCCTTCGCACGCAGCAATATGTCAGAGTAGTTAGTTGAACATCTAAAAATCCATCCTCGTTTCAAATCGATGTTGACGCTTTCAATGATTGATTTAATCTATAAATCAGCTCTGTTGCATGACGCGATAAAGGTCGGCATACCTGACGCTGTACTGCTCAAGCCAGGAAAACTGACTGACGACGAGTATTCGATTATGAAGCAGCACGCGCTCATAGGAGCACAAGCATTGGAGTCCGCAGAGACCATATTAGGAAATAAGTCTTTTCTCTCAGTAGCACGGGAGATCATGAAAAATGGGATGGGAGTGGCTGCCCCTATGGGCTTGTAGGAAAAGAGATACCTATTTCTGGCAGCTTAATGGCGCTAGCCGATGTCTACGATGCCTTGATCAGCGAGCGTGTTTACAAGCCTGCGTTTGCGCATGAAAAAGTTCGGAACATTATTGTCGAAGGTAGGGGGGGGGGCTCACTTCGATCCGGATGTAGTTGATGCTTTTTTAGAGCTGGAAACCACGTTTCAAGAAGTTGCTATCGAATTTGCTAAGCCCACATCATTAATTCGAAAAGCCGCATAGCTGCCTGCGTCTCTTAGGAGTTGGCAAAGCGTATAAATTATAGGAAATGGTGGGCCCGGCAAGACTCGAACTTGCGACCAAGGGATTATGAGTCCCCTGCTCTAACCAACTGAGCTACAGGCCCCCAGGGGGGAGTGCTATTACACTGGCAGATTACACTGCCATTTTCGTACCTAAACTTTACTCCGTGGAGTAAATCCTCAGAAAAGCTGATGCCATATGAGGAGAGATAGTATAACCCCCGGAATTACTCCGGGGGTGAACTGCTAAAAACTTTTTATTCCTGATTGTCCAAAAAGCTACGCAGCTGTTCCGAACGGGTAGGGTGACGCAGCTTTCGAAGCGCCTTGGCTTCAATTTGACGAATACGCTCACGCGTGACGTCAAATTGCTTACCCACTTCTTCTAATGTGTGGTCAGTATTCATATCGATACCGAAACGCATACGCAGCACTTTGGCTTCACGTGGTGTGAGGCTGGCTAATACTTCGTGAGTGGTTTCGCCCAGGCCTAAGCCCGTTGCTGTTTCCACGGGTGACAGAATGTTCTGGTCTTCAATGAAATCACCGAGATGTGAGTCTTCATCGTCACCGATAGGAGTTTCCATGGAGATAGGTTCCTTGGCTATCTTTAATACCTTGCGGATTTTATCCTCAGGCATTTCCATTTTTTCAGCCAGCTCTTCTGGCGTGGCCTCACGCCCCATGACCTGAAGCATTTGCCGCGAAATACGGTTTAGCTTGTTGATGGTCTCAATCATGTGCACTGGAATACGAATTGTACGAGCCTGATCTGCGATGGAGCGGGTGATAGCCTGTCGTATCCACCAGGTGGCGTAGGTTGAGAATTTATAACCGCGGCGGTATTCGAACTTGTCTACTGCTTTCATCAAGCCGATGTTGCCTTCCTGGATTAAATCAAGGAACTGCAAACCGCGGTTGGTGTACTTCTTTGCGATGGAGATAACTAGACGAAGATTAGCTTCAACCATTTCTTTCTTGGCTCGGCGGGCTTTCGCCTCCCCGATAGTCATTCTGCGATTGATCTCTTTGATGGAGGTAATCGGTAGCAAGCTACTCACGCAAATTTGCTGGATGCGTGTTTGTAGTAGCTCTATCTCAGTGCGGCGCTCTATAAGGGCGGCTACATAAGGCTTTTCAGTCTCGATAACGGTGTCGAGCCAAGTCAGGTCAGTTTCGTGACCTGGGAAGGACTTAATGAAAGCACCACGAGGCATTCTGCACTGCTTGACACACATATCGCGAATCTGACGCTCAAGCGACCGGATGCGCTCTACTTGGCCGCGCAAGCCTGTAACGAGCGTAGCAACGAAGGCTGGAGCGTATTTGAATTCGAGGAAAATGTCGGAAACCTTCTCCATCTCTTCCTGACCCTTCTTGTCCTGGATGCCGCCAGCTGTGTCGATGGCTTTCAATGCTTTGCCATAGACTTTTTGGATAGCCATTACGCGTCGCTTGATTTCTTCCAGATCCGGGCCGGTATCGACTACTTCGTCGTCGTCGTCATCGTCAGAAGGGGGCTTGGCAACATTGATCTCTTCCGATGTCTCCATGAAGTTAACAATGACATCGGTCAATCGCAGCTTCTCTTCCTGAACCTGCTGGTATCGCTCCAGTAATACATTGATGGTTTCAGGGTAGTTGCCCAATGCTCGCAATACCTGCTTCAGGCCATCCTCAATACGTTTGGCGATTAAAATTTCGCCCTCACGTGTCAGAAGCTCAACCGTTCCCATCTCACGCATGTACATGCGCACCGGATCGGTTGTGCGACCGAATTCTCCGTCAACGGTTGCCAGTACAGCCGCGGCTTCATCTGCAGCGTCGTCATCGGCGGTGGAGTTTTTGTCGGAGAGGATCAGTGAGTCGGCTTCAGGTGCAACTTCGCCCACAGTGATGCCCATATCGGCAATCATGGCGATAATTTCTTCAACCTGCTCAGGATCAACTATTCCCTCTGGCAGGTGATCGTTGACTTCAGCGTAGGTAAGGAAGCCTTGCTTCTTGCCCTTGGAAATAAGTTGTTTTAAGCTGGACTGTTGTGACTTGTCCATGGCGATGCGAGCGGTCATATAGTCTCTACTATCAGCGTAACCCCCAATTATACTCCACAGAGGGCTATTTGACACCGTGGAAAGTGGATTTCCGATGATAAATTCAAGATATTTAATACAATTCTCACGCCTTTCATCGGCTGAGGCATGGAACATATTGCTGACTGGGCCAAATTAAAGGGCAATCGTCGCTTATACTGGGGGGCCGTTGGGGTGTGGTACTACTCGCACCCAGTGCGAGTACTGAAATAATTGGAGATCGTTGTCGTATGACTACACGTCGTGAAGTCGCAAATGCCGTCAGGGCATTGAGTATGGACGCCGTCCAGCAGGCTAATTCTGGACACCCGGGCGCGCCTATGGGCATGGCCGATATCGCAGAGGTGCTCTGGAACGATTATCTCTCACACAGTCCGGGCAATCCCACTTGGTTTGACCGTGATCGCTTCGTGCTCTCCAATGGCCACGCCTCCATGCTGCTGTATTCATTACTGCACTTGTCCGGCTACGATCTGCCTATCGATGAATTGAAAAATTTTCGCCAACTACATTCGAAAACTCCAGGGCATCCAGAATACGGATATGCCCCAGGTGTTGAAACGACAACTGGCCCTCTGGGGCAGGGCATAGCAAATGCAGTCGGAATGGCAGTAGCAGAACGCACTTTAGGTGCTCAGTTCAACACAGACGAACACACTATTGTTGATCACAACACGTGGGTCTTCTTAGGCGATGGCTGCCTGATGGAAGGCATCTCACACGAAGCCTGTTCCCTGGCTGGAACTTTGGGTCTTGGCAAGCTCATTGCGATTTACGATGACAACGGTATTTCCATCGATGGCAAAGTAGAGGGTTGGTTCACTGACAACACACCACAGCGCTTCCAGTCTTACGGTTGGCACGTTATCCCAGCGGTTGATGGACACGATGCAGATGCTATCAAAGCGGCCATCGAGTCTGCCAAAGCACAAACTGGAAAGCCCACTCTTATATGTGCTCGAACTACCATCGGTTTCGGCTCCCCGAACAAAGGCGGCAAAGAAAGCAGCCACGGCGCTCCATTGGGCGCTGAAGAAATCAAATTGGCCAAACAGCACCTTGGCTGGATGTACGGCCCATTTGAAGTTCCTAATGAAGTCTATGCTGCCTGGAATGCACGTGAAGCAGGTGAGCAGCGAGAAGCCGTTTGGCAGGCTAGCTATGATGCGTACAAGGCTGCTAATCCAAAGTTAGCAGCAGAGTTCGAACGACGCATGGCGGGTGAGCTTCCTGAAAACTGGCAGGCTGACTCTGCTGCTTATGTTCAATCAGTGGTCGATAAAGCAGAAACTATCGCGTCTCGCAAAGCCTCACAGAATGCTCTGAACGGGTTCGGTCCCTTGTTGCCAGAATTTCTGGGTGGCTCTGCAGATTTGGCTGGTTCTAATCTGACCATCTGGAGTGGCTCAAAGGTCATACACGATGATCCCGCCGGTAACTATCTGAATTATGGTGTTCGTGAATTTGCCATGACGGCAATGACAAACGGCATTTCTTTGCACGGTGGCTTTATTCCGTATTCAGCCACATTTCTTATGTTTTCCGAATATAGCCGAAACGCCCTGCGTATGGCAGCTTTAATGAAGCTGCACAATGTATTTGTATTTACTCACGATTCCATTGGTCTGGGTGAAGACGGTCCAACGCATCAACCTGTTGAGCAAACAGCGTGTCTACGTCTAATGCCTAATATGTCGGTTTGGCGTCCGTGCGATGCTGTTGAATCAGCCATTGCATGGAAATTGGCTGTGGAGCGGACAACGGGCCCTTCGTGTCTGATATTCAGTCGACAAGGCCTTAACCATCAAGAGCGTTCTGCAGAACAGCAGGCTAACGTTGAGCGAGGTGGTTACGTATTGTATGAACCAGCCACGACACCAATGGCTGTGATCATTGCTACTGGTTCTGAAGTTGGAATGGCAATGGATGCTGCCAAGGAGTTGGGCAATAATAATGTTCCAGTCCGAGTTGTATCTATGCCTTCAACTGATGTCTTTGATGCACAAGACAAAGCCTATCGTGATGCGGTTCTACCGCCTTCGTTAACGGCTCGTATGGCCGTTGAAGCAGGTATGCCGGATTTATGGAGAAAATACGTGGGTCTTGATGGAGACGTCATGGGTATTCCAACGTTCGGCGAATCGGGTCCTGCTAGTGAAGTCTACAAACACTTTGGCTTAACGACGGACGCGCTCGTTGAAAGGGTATCAGTGCTTGCGAAAGCGAACGCTTAAAACCCAAGAATGCAGTATAAATCTGCATAAATATTATTTTTGTCTCGAATCGTAAACAGCCGTTCGGGTCAGATCGTTTACATTTCAATGTACAACATTAAAAGGAAAAGCAGAGAATGTCGGTGAAGATTGCAATTAATGGCTATGGCCGAATCGGTCGCAACATTCTTCGCGCTATCCATGAGTTGGGTAGAAGTGAAGAGTTTGACGTGGTCGCAATTAATGATCTCGGTGATCCTGAAACTAATGCTCATTTAACGCAGTATGATACCGCTCATGGAAGATTTCCTGGCGAAGTCAAGATTGAAGGTGAATTTCTGGTTGTTAATGGCGACCGGCTAAAAGTCTTTGCAGAAAGAGACCCATCCATGCTGCCTTGGAAAGAACTTGGCGTTGATGTCGTACTGGAATGCACAGGTTTGTTCCGCTCACGCGAAAAGGCGGGAATGCACATTGAGGCTGGTGCAAAAAAAGTCATTATTTCAGCGCCCGGCAGTGGGGAGATGGATGCCACTATTGTCTTTGGTGTCAATGAAGGTGATCTCAAGTCAACTGACCGGGTCATTTCGAATGCTTCTTGCACAACAAACTGTCTAGCACCATTAGCTAAAGTGTTAAATGATGCAGTTGGCATTGAACGGGGTCTGATGACTACTATTCATGCATACACTAACGATCAAGTGTTAACTGATGTTTATCACTCTGATTTACGTCGTGCGCGCTCAGCTACCATGTCGATGATTCCAACCACAACAGGCGCGGCCAAGGCGGTTGGTTTGGTACTGCCTGAGATGATCGGTAAACTCGACGGTTTCGCCATGCGTGTCCCAACTATTAATGTATCGATTGTGGATCTGACTTTCACTGCCAGTCGCGACACATCAGTTGAAGAGATCAACAGTATTGTTGAAAAAGCTGCTGACGGAAAAATACTGGCTTACGTAACGGCCCCGCTGGTGTCCATCGACTTCAACCATACTTCCACTTCATCCAATTTCGACGCAGGATTAACGCGCGTCATGGACGGTAATCTTGTCAAAGCTTGTGCTTGGTATGATAACGAATGGGGTTTTTCGTGTCGAATGCTCGATACGACTCTTGCCCTTTTCAACGCCTAAATATGAAATTATTGAAAGAGCTTCCATTGTCGGGTCAGCGTCTGCTGATTCGGCAAGATCTCAATGTACCACTAAAAGATGGTGTAATTACCTCAGATAAGCGTATTCGAGCATCAGTGCCGACCTTGCAGTATGCAATCGAGGCGGGTGCCAGGGTCATGGTGATGTCACATCTTGGTCGACCTGTAGAAGGTCTACCTGATTCCAAATCATCGCTACAACTTGTTGCAGACAGGCTAAGTGAACTATTGGGTCAACCGGTTCGCTTGATTAGCAACTACCTTGATGCCACTCCATCTGTTGCTGAGGGTGAAGTAGTCTTGTTAGAAAATGTGCGTTTTAACAAAGGCGAGCAAGCAGACGACGAAACATTGGGCAAGATTTACGCTTCATTGTGCGATATATACGCCATGGATGCGTTTGGAACAGCTCACCGTGCTCAAGCCTCTACACACAGTGTAGGTTTTTACGCACCAGTTGCTTGTGCAGGTCCGTTGTTGGCGGCTGAATTGGACGCTCTGTCTGCTGCTTTGGAAAATCCTAAGCGGCCTCTGGTGGCCATTGTTGGTGGATCAAAAGTATCAACAAAACTAACTGTGTTGGAGTCGCTTGCTGAGAAAGTGGATCAACTTATAGTGGGTGGTGGCATTGCCAACACCTTTATTGCAGCCTTAGGTCACGAAGTGGGCAAGTCTCTTTATGAAGCTGATTTGACGTCTAATGCACTAAATCTCATGCAGCAAGCTGACGCGCGCGGTGCTGCGATACCGGTGCCAGTAGATGTAGTATGTGCCAAGGAGTTTTCTGATGATGCCGTGGCTACAACTCGCGTAACATCAGAAGTGGAAACGGATGATCTAATTTTGGATATTGGACCTAAAACAGCAGCTGCTTATGCTGCAATACTTCGGGATGCCGGTACGATTGTTTGGAACGGACCTGTTGGCGTATTTGAGATAGAGGCCTTCGGTCAGGGTACTCGAGTGTTATCTGAAGCAGTTGCTGCCTCCTCGGCATTTTCAATTGCCGGTGGTGGGGACACTCTTGCAGCTGTTGACAAATATGGGATCGAAGATCAGGTGTCTTACATATCCACGGGCGGTGGGGCATTTCTGGAATTTCTTGAAGGTAAGACACTGCCTGCTGTTGCGATGTTAAAGGCCCGCTCTGTGCAGTGATTTGCCGCGAATGCAACAAATTTTTCAACTCAAATAACGTTGAGTTGTGACCATATAGGACTAAATTATCATGACAAACACGATTTCATTACTGGGTGACGAAGCTGAATACCTGCTAGACCACACCTGTAAGGGTTTGCCTAAAGAATTGGTGAATTTGCCCGGGCCAGATTTTGTTAATCGAGTTATGGGGGTTAGTGATCGCGGGCCAGGCACTATGCGCGCCATGCAGCAGTTATTTAGCGCGGGTCGCTTAGGTGGCACCGGCTATATGTC
>JBLIIE010000181.1:0-9580 GCA_047634635.1 Granulosicoccus sp.
ACCTTGGAGCGCAATTGATCAAGCTCTTCGGAACGTTGTCTGATGGATTCTTTTTGCAGCTGCTGTTTTTCACTGGCAGCTTGTAAAGATAGCTGTAGGCGTTCTTCATCGTCCTTGGCTGCCAATTCTTCAGCGATGGTTTCTTCAATTTTTTCTAGCAGCGGCTCAAGATCTAAGGACTCTTGTTCTGAGGCCAAGCGCGCACGACGCGTATCAGAATTGGCCATGCTGCGTTCAAATTGCTCTATTCGAGAACGCTCAACTTGTGCAATTTGCGTACTTTCGGAATAGCGCCGATTGAACGAATCGTTGCGCTGTTGCCATTCCTGCATTTCCGTCTCTGAACGAATCAGAAGCTCAGCAGAATGTTTTTGACTGTCCTTAAGAACGTCAAACGCTGGCTGATCGGTTAGCAACGATGTGGATATATCTGCGATACGTGCCGTATCATCGCGCAAATGTGCCTGTGATTCTTCCAGCGACTTATCCAGTTCGGACAGTTCCTGACTTTGCTGATGTCGCGTTTCACGCATGTGTTCTATGGTTTGCTCGATACGCGCAACCTCACCACCTACTCGGTAGAACTCGGCTTGCACCTCGGCAAAGCTGTCTGATGCTTCGCTTTGTTGTGAACGGGCTAATTCAATAGCATTTTCGGCAGCTCGCAACTCTGCCATGACACCTTCGAGCTCTTTTTCAAGTTCGCTGGTTTTCAGGCCTTGCTCATCGCGTGTGTCTTCGAACTCACGGCGGCGCAGCACCAGCAATTCGCCGCGCTTCTGTCGCTCTTCGGCCTTGAGACGCTGGTAGCGCTCGGCTGTATTCGCCTGCCGTTGCAGATGCGCCAGCTGCTTATCAACTTCTTCGCGTAAATCGTCCAGCCGGTCCAGGTTTTCACGCGTGTGCCGAATTCGCGTTTCTGTCTCTTTACGGCGTTCCTTGTACTTGGAAATTCCTGCAGCTTCTTCAAGAAATCCACGTAAATCTTCGGGCTTGGCCTCAATAAGCCGGGAGATCATGCCCTGCTCAATGATGGCGTAGCTTCGCGGCCCCAGCCCAGTACCTAGAAAAATATCACGGATGTCACGACGCCGGCAGCGCACGTTGTTCAGAAGATATTTAGACTGCCCATCTCTTTCTACTTCACGCCGTATGGAAATTTCAGCATATTGAGCATATTCGCCCCCTAGGGATCCGTCCGCATTATCGAAGACGAGCTCTACCGATGCCTTACCTACCGGTTTTCTGGTGCTGGAGCCGACAAAAATGACATCGTCCATGGATTCGCCACGCAGGTGCTTGGCAGAGGACTCACCCATGACCCAGCGCACAGCATCGATGGTGTTAGATTTTCCACATCCATTGGGCCCGACAATACCTACCAAAGAACTAGGCAATTTTATATCGGTCGGATCAACAAACGATTTGAATCCGGCTATCTTGATACGGCTCAGACGCATAGCATTGTAGGTAGGCCGTTGGGATGCGAGGGGGCACAATGACGGATGTGCCCTGTTGAGACCTTTATTGTACTGCCTTTTTACGAACGCACCAATGGTGTTGAACAGGTATCCTTAGGCTTATGATAAAAGCTGGCTTCACTCAGTCAATGCAGTACGTGCCGATAGGCTGGCGCTTATTGCGAACACCCGGGCTACGACGTTTCGTCTGGATGCCCGTACTCATTAATTTACTCGTATTTGGCGTATTCGGGTGGTGGATCAACAGCCTGGCATTAGGCTGGCTCAGTTCGTGGTCTTTTTTTTCCTCTCTAGGCGACTGGTGGATCGTCAACGCTATTGAAACCGTGCTCCGCTGGATAGTATCACTGGCATTATTATTCTTTACGGCATTCCTCTTCACATTACTGGCAAACCTTATTGGTGCGCCGTTTAATGGCTTGTTAGCGGAACGCGTGGAAGCCCATCTTGTGGGCGATATCAATAGGCCGGCCCCCACTGTGATGGAACTCATCAAAACAGTGCCAAGGCTCATGGGCTCTGAAATGGCAAAGTTAATTTACCTAGTGCTGTGCCTGGTGCCACTGCTCATCCTTCACTTCATTCCGGTGATCAATTTCATTGCGCCCGCACTATTATTCCTGTTTGGTGCCTGGATGTTTTCTCTCGAGTACATGGATTATCCGATGGGTAATAACGGTGCTCTTTTCCGGGATGTCAGAAAACGCATGCGGCTCAACCGCAAGGCAGCCTATGGCTTCGGATGCGTTGTGTCGCTGTTCAGTATCATCCCGATTGTCAACCTTTTCATTATGCCAGTGGCGGTTGCAGGTGCCACTGCACTGTATGTTGACCACATCCGTGATCAACATCTCGATGATATAAATTGAAGGAACACACCCACATGCCCTCATACCCTTCCAAACATCCAGGCAAGAGCGTGCTTCAAAGCCTGACTTTCCTCATTTTTTCAGTGTGTTTGCACTCTGCAATGGCTGCAAGCCCACTTTCATTTATCGAGTCATCTCCGGTTCCCGGTGGAATTGCGTTCGTGACGCTGGACGCTCAACAATTTCCGACTAGTGGCGCAACACCCTCTATTCGCTGGAATGACAGAGCAGTGGCGGCAGTCGTTAATGAGGGGCAATTCACCGCCCTGGTTGGCATCCCTTTATCGACCTCAGCTGGCAATCAGATACTGAGCATCACGAGCGCCAATGGTCAAAAAAGTTCTATTTCATTTAATGTCGATGCGAAAAACTATAAAGAACAACATTTGATCATCAAGAACAAACGCAAGGTAAATCCAGCACCCATCGATATGGAAAGAATCAATAAGGAAAACAAAAGGCTCAAGGACGTCAAAACCTACAAAGCCGACAGGATGATTGCAGACTCCTTTGAATGGCCTCTCGCAGGGATCATGTCCAGCCCATTTGGACTAAAGCGTTTTTATAACGGCCAACCCAGACGTCCACATGGCGGAATTGATATCGCCGCCTCCGAAGGCACACCAATTCTTGCCCCTGCCGATGGAGTAGTTGTTGAGACGGGTGATTATTTCTTCAATGGTAACTGCGTGTTTATCGAACATGGCTTGGGCTTACAAACATTTTACGCACACATGAGCCGGATTGATGTTGAGCCGGGAGATAGAATTACCCAAGGCCAGGTCATCGGCGCTGTAGGCCAGACCGGGCGTGTAACAGGCCCACACTTGCACTGGTCGGTAGGCTTGAATGCAACCTGGGTTAATCCGCTGTTGGTGCTGGAGACAGATTTACCACCCCAAGCCACCCAATAACGCTTAACGCCCGGGTTAACTATTCCCTATCTCTTTTCCGACGTTCAATTTTTTTCTGCCGAGCTTCTTCCTTGTCAAGAACTGGCTTAACCCTTGTGGTTTCCTTAAAAGGGTTGTCGTCCTGACGGAATTCTATTCGCAAAGGCGTGCCGAACAACTTAAGCGCCTTGGTGAAATGATTCATCAGGTAGCGTTGATAGCTCTTAGGCACTTTGAGCGCCTGCTTACCGTGAATAATGATTATCGGCGGGTTTTGCCCACCTTGATGCGCATAGCGTAACTTGATGCGTCGACCATTGACCATAGGCGGTTGATGCTGCGCCACAACCACTTCCAGCATGCGTGTCAATTGCGGTGTAGACAAATCAGTAAAGGCTGAGTCGTACGCCTTGTTAATCGATTTGAACAAATCGCCAACACCCGAACCTTGTAAAGCACTGATGAAGTGTATGCGCGTGAATTTCAGGAACTCAACCTTCCGCTCCAAATCCTCCCGTACCTCGTCTCGCTGCTTACTGTCCAGGCTGTCCCATTTATTAACAGCGACAACCAATGCCCGACCCTTATCAATAATGTAACTCAGAAGAGAGAGATCCTGATCGGTAATACTGTCAGAGCCATCCAGCAGCATGACACAAACATTACTGTTATCAACCGCCTGCAAGGTTTTGATGATACTGAAGATTTCAACTTTTTCACTCACCTTGCCGCGGCGGCGCACACCCGCTGTATCAATCAACGTGTATTCCTTACCCCCTTGTTCAAACGGTATGGACACAGAATCTCGTGTCGTTCCCGGTTGATCGTAGGCGATGACGCGCTCCTCGCCAATCAGGCGATTGATCAGCGTTGACTTACCCACATTGGGTCTACCAACAAACGTGATTTTGACTTCCTCATTTTCACGGGGTCCAAATTCCGGACGCTTATCTTCCATAGGCGTACCGTCTGCGTTCTTACCACGTTTGAAACGACGCTTACGCGATTGTTCAACACGCTCGTCTTCCGGAATCTTGAAGTAATCTGCAAGCTCGTCAACCAGCTGATGAATACCGCGGTTGTGCGAGGCTGCAATAGGCACCATACTTTCGAATCCCAATTGGTGAAATTCCAACTGCGCCTTGTCTTCACCAATGCCATCAATCTTGTTGACGCACAGCACAACGTGCTTCGCTTGGCGTCGTAATATATTGGCAATGTCTTCATCGATAGCGACAAGACCTGAGCGTCCATCAACCAGAAAGACCACTAAGTCTGCTTCACAAACCGCACTGAGCGTCTGGTCGGCCATGGCTGCATCGAGCGTGTCAGGCGCACCACTGAGTCCACCGGTATCTACCAGTAGATAGGGCCAGCCGCCAATCTTGCCATCGCCGTATTGGCGATCACGAGTTAAACCAGGTAAATCTGCGACTAACGCATCCTGCGTTCGCGTCAATTTATTAAACAGGGTGGACTTGCCGACGTTCGGCCGCCCCACCAGGGCGATCGTGGGTTTCATGGATGACTCAACGGGCAAATCGGTAGGCGGCGACGATACCGTCAATTGATTGAATAAACATAGCATCGTCAGTAGCTACGGGTCGTGCGGTTATGGCTTCTTTACTGACGCGTTTTCTGCCAATCAGCGTGCCTGAGTCGATATCGATAACATGAATGTAACCTTCAGTATCACCAACAACAACATCTAAATCAGCCGTGAACGCAGGCGGACTTAAACGTCGACCCGGCATCTCACTGTTTGACCAAATGATTTGTCCGTTGGTTTTATCCAGGCGATGCACGGTGTCTTTATCATCGACCACAATGAGACTTTCATCGGTAACAGCAACACCAGAGCCTGCTGAGAGAGGCACAGACCAAACAATTTGGCCTTTCACCGGCTCTACCATGGCAGCTTTACCCTGATAGTTTGCTAGATAAATACCGGAATCATCAATGACAATATCGGCATCTATATCGACGAGTCGTTCAATTTCAGAACGACCAGAGGGTACGCTAATGACTGACTCCCAAAAAGGTTTGCCAGTTTTGAGATTCAGAGCCAGAAGACGCCCGTCATCCAACCCGATTAGCACACCACCATCGAGTATGAGGGGACGACTGTAGCCATTCAGTGTCAGAGCTGGCGGCGTATTGGACACCGTCCAAAGCACTTCTCCGGAAGTCGGATCGAGGCTAACCACTCGGCCGTCAGTGCTACGCACGATCAGAGCACCAAAGCCAGCTGAAGCAGGCACCAGAATTTCCGATGATCCGCGCGCAGTCCAGAGTGACTCACCAGTCTCCTCATCCAGAGCGTGTAAAACGCCGTCGATATCACCGACGTACACTTGACCTTCATCACCGCCAATGCCACTGGTAAGACGAACTTTAAGCTCCCTCGTCCATTGACGTATACCACTTTCACGCGACAGTTTCGTCACCTTCCCCGAGCGATTAGCAACGATAATACTGTCTTCTGTCAGCTTGGGCTCAAAACGACCACGCCCAGCTTCGCCAACCTTGCTAGACCATAAGCGCAATGGGCTTATTTCTGATGTGGTACTAATCAACTCAGCAGGCGGAACCGGTGGTGGCTCATTAGTGCAGCCCACCAGCAAGACCGATGCGAGCAGCGCAAACCACACAGCCCAGCGAGTAGATTTAACCAGAAACACCTTAGCTGGCATCCACTTTGGCAAGTTCGTTCAGCTTCATGGTCAAGCCCTCACGATTGGCCACAAATGCGCTGTCTTGAGCAGCTTCGTAAGCTGTTCTCGCGGCATCTGAATCACCTTTGATAAATAGTAGGTCGCCACGAGCCTCCTCCACGAGACCTGCAAAGGCATCGGGAAAGCTGGAAGGCAAACTTGCAAGACCCGCTGCGGCATCGCCCAGTGCGCCCTGCACTCGCGCCAAGCGAACCTTAGCGATTAGCTGCACATCGCTCTGAGGTGCATTATTGGCAACCCACTTGAGTCGATCAGCGGCACCGCTCAAATTGTCGTTTTCGATATCGGCACGCGCTGCAGCTAAATTTGCGTAGCTGCTGTACAAGCTATCTGGCTGATCGTCTTGAAGCTCATCAGCTATTTTCACCGCTGTGTCAGAGTCACTAGCATTGATGGCTGCGATGGTTTGACTAAATCCGTCACTGGCTGCAACTGCCTGACTTTCTACACGGCTTTGCCAGAACGTCCAACCACCAATGATCGTAGCGCCTAGCACCACCCCGGTAATGACCGCACGGCCATTTTCAGTCCACCAATCCTTCAGCGCTTCAACTTGTTGCTCTTCTGTTTCGTATTCCACTTCTATTCTCCACGCTTGTAGCGCTTATCCGACGCCAGTTTAGACAACTGAGGCGCCGTGCGGTAATTCATTGTTGACTAAAGGTAGCGTTGTAGTGTCTGACCCAACTCCTGACGAGGAATGGTCTTCTGTTCTTCACGTCCCAGCAGAGGCTTAAGAGTTACCATACCTTTGGCAAGTTCCTCTCCCCCGACGATAACCGCAAACGCGGCTCCGCTTTTATCTGCCTTTCGAAATTGGCTTTTGAGACTGCCACCGGCCGTATTGTGCAACACAGAAGCGTCTGGTAGTTGTCCTCGAATGAATTCAGCCAATGCGAGTGAATCGCTTGCTGAAATTTCGTCTGTTCCCATGACAAAAATATCCGGGTTGTCAGGTGCCGAGGTTTTACCCAACTTGTCCATTAGAGCAAGCACTCTCTCCATACCAAATGCCCAACCTACTCCGGGCATGTTCTTGGCCCCTAGTTGTTCGAGCAGACCATCGTAACGACCGCCAGCACAAACAGCTGATTGTGAACCCAACTGAGTGGTTGTCCATTCGAACACGGTATGGCTGTAATAATCCAGTCCACGCACCAATCTGGGATTTTCAGTGGCCTCTATTCCATTGGCCAACAGCAGAGCTCTCAATTCATCAAAGTGAATTGTGGAAGCATCGCTCAAGCTGTCCCTGAGCGCGGGGGCGCCATTAATCATATCCTGCATATCCGGATTTTTGCTGTCCAGAATACGAAGCGGATTTTTCTCGAGTCTGCGCACACTATCTTCGTCTAGCAGCTCTTTGTGCTCTTCAAAGTACGCAACAAGCTTCTCACGATAGCGAGCGCGATCATCAGGGTCGCCAAGTGTGTTGAATTCCAGTGTTAGGGCATCGATAATTCCCAGTTCTCGCCAGAGTCGTGCACTGAGTAGAATCAGTTCCGCTTCAATAGCAGGACCTGCCAATCCGTAGACTTCTGCTCCGACTTGGAAAAACTGCCTCTGTCGTCCCAACTGCGGTCTTTCGTACCTAAACATCGGACCTGTGTACCAAATGCGATTAACACTACCGGGCTGCAACAAACCATTTTCAATCGCCGCGCGCACGCAGCCTGCGGTGTTCTCCGGACGCAGGGATAGAGACTCACCCTTGCGATCAGCGAATGTATACATCTCCTTTTCGACAATATCCGTAGCTTCACCAATGGAACGTTGAAACAAAGAGGTTCTTTCGATCAGCGGTGTACGCATTTCCCCATACCCGTACGCGTGCATTGCATGACCCACCGCAGCTTCCAGCCGTTGCCAAGGGGCGATGGTTGCCGGTAACAAATCTGGCATTCCTCGCAGACGCGTAAATTGAGTTTTCATTGCTTGGGGGAAAAACGCTCTATTGCGGTTGAGTCAGGTATTCACCCGCCTCATGAGAGGACGGGAATTGATCGAGCAAACGACTAGCAAAGCTGCGCGCGCCATCAGCATCGCCTGCATCTCGGTTAATTTTATAGCCTAGCCATAGACTTTCGGAAGATTCCGTGCCGTACACCTTATAGCGGTCAAAGTAGGCCTCTGCCACTGTCAATCGTTGCTGCCTGAACATCAGTTCAGACATATGCAAATACGCATTGCCAAATTTCGGATTTACCCGTAGCGCTTCGCGCAGGTAGGTTTCAGCGTCGGCAAGTCGGTTCGCATCGAGCATGCATAACCCTGCGTTATCAAGAGCAAACTCGGGTGTTTTGTAATAAGGATTTTCAGCGGCCAGACGAAACTGCTCTTGAGCCATCTCATAGCTCTGAACGTTGCATAGATAAATACCGTAGCTATTGCGGTGCTTTGCTTCGTCCGGCTCAAGCTTTAATGCAAGTTTGAAATGCTTTTTTGCGCTATCAAGCTTATCGACCTGAAACTGCAGTTGTGCATAGGTGACATGGGCAAGTGCATTGAAATCATCCTGATCCAGAGCTTTTGTGAGCTTTTCAAGTGCCTGATCGAGATCCCCCCGGCGCAGGTATTGAGCACCCAACTGAGCATTGTATTGAGAGGCATCGATGTCGTTGGTAGGCCGTTGCCCAGACCGCGCACAAGCTTGTATTGCTATTAACGCCATTAATATGCATACCCAACGGCATACCCTAACTATCAAGGCCCCTGACTGCAGGGGAAATTCACCAGCCTTCATTGCAATTGCTCTCCAAATCGCGGCTCCATGAACTTCACGTGCCGTTTGCTGCGATCATCAATGTCTCCAGCCAATTGTCCACATGCCGCATCGATATCATCGCCTCGCGTGGTTCGCTTGAGCGTCAGAATACCGGCTTCGGTGAGAATCCTTGCAAAGCGCTCCACCGCATTACGCGAAGAACGCTTGTACCCGGATTGTGCAAACGGATTGAACGGGATCAAATTGACTTTACACGGGAAACCACGCAACAGCTCTGCCAATTCGTGCGCTTGTTCTGCCTGATCATTGACGCCTGAGAGCATGACGTATTCGAATAGGACGTGTTTTTTGCGCTGAGATACGGCGTCTTCGCCATCCACATAACGCTGACAAGCACCCATCAGCTCGCTGATAGGGTATTTCTTATTAACCGGTACGAGCTCGTCGCGCAACTTATCGTTGGGCGCGTGTAAAGACACGGCGAGAGAGATATCGATATCCGCGGTCAATCTGTCCATTGCTGGAATTACACCTGACGTGCTGACAGTGACGCGGCGTTTGCTAAGACCATAACCTAGGTCGTCCATCATCAGATTCAGCGATGGCACCAGGTGTCGGTAGTTGAGCAAGGGCTCACCCATACCCATCATTACCACATTGGTAATGCGTTGATTTGCAGTGGCAGGCTCCTGTGCCAACAAATTACTAGCCAGCCAGACCTGTCCGATAATTTCCGACACCGACAAATTACGATTAAAACCCTGGCGACCTGTTGAGCAGAAAGAACAGTCAAGCGCGCAACCCACCTGGGATGACACACACAAAGTACCACGGTCGTTTTCCGGGATATAAACCGTTTCTATGCAGTTGCCATCGT
>JBLIIE010000182.1:0-9537 GCA_047634635.1 Granulosicoccus sp.
AAGATTAAAATTCGGTGGTGAGTACGCGGTTTTTGGCAACACGATGTCGCCTGGATTTTCGGAAAAAGATTTTGAGCTGGGTAGCGCAAGGGAGCTAAAGGCCACGTGGCCACAGTGGACGGACATAATCGACAGCTTGACACGGGAGTAATCTCTGTGCTTTTCAAGACCTTCTTATGATTAGCCTATTTCAGTTTTCTGGTGTAGGCGGGATGCAACAGTCCTGATATGCTATTCCCACACGCTGCCGTACCTTTCGTTGTAGTGTTCTGGATTTTCCCTAACCTTGTGGATGTTATCTAACAGCTTATGAATACAGCGATTGTACGAACAGCCACCAAGGTTGACGCTATACACATTCATCAGTTTATCGTAGAGCTTGCCATCTATGAAAATGCCGAGCACGAGGTGAAATCAACAGTAGCTGACATAGAAAACACACTATTCTCTGACGGATGTACTGCCCATGCATTAATGGTCGATCTTGACGGCGAACCGATGGGCATGGCTGTGTATTTTTTCAACTACTCAACCTGGCTAGGACAGAATGGCATTTATCTGGAAGATCTTTACGTCACTCCGAAGCATCGAGGTCTGGGGTTGGGTAAAAAGCTCATGGTGCAACTGGCCTGTATAGCAAAAGAGAAAAACTGTGGTCGCATGGATTGGAGTGTCCTTGATTGGAATCAACCGGCGATTGATGTCTATGAAGCCTTGGATGCGAAACCTCAGTCAGAATGGATTGGCTACCGACTCAGTGGCGATGCACTCGACAAGCTAGCTGCCAGCGCTCAGGGTCAGGTATGAGCAACTTACCTGTATGAGCCGGTATTAGGGATCATGCCATGGTGGGAATATCGTGTTCACAGAGCCAAGTGAAATCGAAGAGCTCAGCACCGGTGACTGTTCCTTGTGTGTTAAAAAAATGCCCTCATCTTTAAGGTGCACGAATCGGGAACGGAAGGTGCCAATATGACGGTTGAGTGCACATCACCACTCGATTCGAACTATTCCAGGGATACGAAATGGGCAGACCCAGCCAACTGCATTTAGAAGTTGACTCGCATGAGGGTTCCATTGAGTCCGTAAGAGTATCCGGAACCAGCGTAGCTATAAGCTCTGGGACAATTCCATTCCTGATTAGCAGGGACCAAGCAGGTATAATAAGTTAGGGATTCTCATCATCAAATATCAATAATAGAGGCATTGCCCTGCTGGTCTCGGGTTGTTATGGCTCGGATAATGGGGCGAGTCCAAATACGTGAATTTTGTCTGATGGATAGAGGTTCGCCTTGCGTCATGAAAACGGGCAGGTCGCTACAATCATCAGCAAGCCTTTTAAGTAACAATTGGCTCCATTATTGGAAATACTCTGCGGAGTAATTAATTATGCAATTCAAGTGTAATAGGGCTACCTAAAAAATATTCTGTGAAATAATTCGAACTGACATCAAAAAAACGGAGACAGTCAGTATTGTGATGTATTGCTTTTTAGTGGTACTTTCTTTTGAGGTGTATCTGTTTTTTCTTAATAATTACTCCGCGCAGTAATTCTTTAATTTTGCTGCTGAGTCTCTGTTCTGGAAGAGCCCTACATACGTTGAGTCGCACTACACGCTAGTTTGGCGTGGTAGATTGTGCACTGTTTAGTGCAAGTGCTGAACTAATCCAGAAAGAAGTGTATCGCGTCTTTGCGTTTAGATTTCTACCCAGGTCTTGATTTCAGAGCCTGTTTACGGTGCATTCGTTTACAAGCGAAAGCACGCTCTCCTATCTGCAGCGCTTATCGCCTTAACACATGTGCCTTTCGTGGTCATATAGCGAAAACAAACGAGTGTGTTGCTTGTGGCAATCGGAGGTCTTCAATAGACACTTCAAGCATAAAATGTTTGCATGCGACGTTTGGACGTTGCCCTATCGGCAGAACTAATTTAATCCAGCGTCGGCAATCATAGGACTGTACGGGTATACTTTTAGAGAAAATAACGTTAGAAACGTGCATATGAGTGCTCTTTTAAGTCCCAGTTCAGGCCAGAATTATCAGCTGATAATTTTTGATATGGACGGAACACTGGTACAAAGTGAAGATTGTGCGTCCCAGGCACTCAAGGACGTCATACCGTTAATGACAGACTCTGTAGACGAAGTAACAACTCGTTACAAGGGAATGAGATTGGCTTTGATCTTTAAGGATATTGAGCATCGCTTCCCAGGGGCTGTAGCTGCTGATTGTCTGGATTTGTACCGCGCTCGTGAAGAACATCTCAGTGGTAGTTATATCGTTCCGTGTGATGGAGCGGACGAGCTTTTAAACAGGCTTCAAACTAGCATATGTATTGCCTCTAATGCGCCTGTCACAAAAACCGAGCGCTCATTATCGATATGTGATTTATCGCATCATTTCAACACGGCGATTTTCAGCGCTTACGAGGTTAATGCCTGGAAGCCTGATCCTGCTTTATTTTTACATGCCGCCAAATACCACGATATAGAGCCTGGGAAATGCTTGGTAGTAGAAGATAGTGAGGTAGGGATTCAGGCAGCTTTATCTGCTGAAATGACCGTCATACACTATGATCCACAGAGGCGAGGTTCAACGTTTTCAGTACCTTCCATAGGCTCGTTAATCGAACTATTGGATTACGTTAAATAGCATTCAACGCCGTATATTATGAAAAGGGGATTATCGTGTCGTTTCCAGAAAAAGATCAAGGGCTGAATTTGCTGGAGAATGCTTATGAGCTGAGCAATCCAACTGAAAATTCCCAGTACTACGACAGATTAGCTACAGATTATGATGAGGCTTTCGCACAGGGTTTGGGGTATGTCTCGCCTGAATCCATCGCTGAGGTTTTTCTGTCTCAGTCTACAGAGGCAGATTACCCCATCGCTGACATTGGGTGCGGTACGGGTCTGGTGGCAGAGGCCTTGCGAATTCCGGTTCAGTGTGTCGACGGATTGGACATTTCCCAAAAAATGCTTGATGCGTCTGCAGCCAAAAAACTATACCGCTCACTCTACGCCGTGGATCTCACAGGTCCATTGAAACACTTGCCGAATGACTATGGCGCTGTTGTTTCTGCTGGAACATTTACTCATGGGCATTTGGGCCCAGAGGCGCTAGCCAACTTATTAGCGTTAGCTCGAACCGGCGCTTTGTTTGTCATTGGAGTGAACGTTCAACACTTCAAGCAGCTGAAATTTGATCAGCTACTTGACGGTCTGGAAAGCCGTAACGAAATCAGCCGTGTAATGAGCACAGATGTCGGAATATATTCAAAGTCTGGTCACACACACTCGAAGGATCAAGCCAGAATCCTTAGTTATCGTAAATTAGGTTGACGCATAGCTACTATCAAGGGGTAGACGTGCCTGGCGATTAAAATGAGGAGAAGGGGTGGGGGGGGCTGCGTCTCGCATCGATGGAAGCTGGTTAAAACCTCAATAGAGTGCCCGTTGGGTTATTATTCGACGAACCTGTTTGTTTAATGCCCTCGACTGGATATTGCGCACAATGACTGATCCTGAAATCAAGCGAATCGAATCTAAGGTTGTTTACAAGAATCGATGGATGACAGTGCGTGAAGATAGGGTAAGCCGCCCCAACGGCGATCATGGCCTATTCGGTGTTGTTGACAAACCTGATTTCTCGCTCATAGTTCCGTTTGACGGCGAACGATTTTATATGGTCCAGCAATACCGTTATCCAGTGAATGGTCGGTATTGGGAGTTTCCACAGGGATCGCTAGAATTAACCTCTGAAACAACAACACCTGAAGAGCTTGCAGCTGTCGAACTTGCTGAGGAAACCGGTTTGCGTGCAGGATCCATGTCTAAATTGGGCACATTTTTCCAGGCCTATGGATACGCTAATCAGTCTGTGCATATTTTTCTTGCAACAGACTTGGTTGAAGGCGAGCAGAGCCTTACGCCGGAAGAACAAGGGCTACTGTGCAACACATTCACCCGGCAGGAAATTGATTCGATGATTCATAGTGGCGAAATTGCAGATCTTGCAACCGTTGGAGCGCTTCATGTGTTTGATCGGGAATCCTCTTGAATTATCGCCTTTAGCAACCAAGGTTTGAGTAACCGCGTATAGGTTTACTGTTGTAACTGGTAATTATCGTGAACGATAAAAAAACAAATGTAAAAGAGCATTTAGCGCAACAGACTTCTGGGCAGGTGAGCCCGGCTTCAGAGGTTGACGCGTTTTTACAGGCAGTTGGAAAGGCAGCTCCAGCGCAGGCAGGGAGTAAGCCCGGCAACAAACGTGGTCGATTGGTATTTGCCATGGACGCCACTGCAAGTCGTCAGCGAACATGGGATCGTGCTATGGCGCTGTGTACTGATATGTTCACCCACACTCGAGGTATTGGTGAACTGGATGTGCAGCTTGTTTTTTATCGTGGGTTCGATGAGTGTCGCTCATCAAAGTGGCTCACCTCTGCAGATAAGCTTGTGAGCATGATGCGCAAAGTCAGCTGCATGGCAGGCCATACGCAAATACATCGAGTCTTGAAGCACGGTTTGGCAGAATGCCGTGAGGAACAAGTGCAGGCACTTGTGTTTATAGGGGACTGTGTAGAGGAAAGTGTGGATCGTCTGGGTAATCTGGCGGGGCAGTCTAGACTACTCAGCTTGCCGGTATTTATTTTTCAAGAAGGGTATAACGTCGAGGCATCTTTATCGTTTGCCCAAATTGCCAAACTGTCTGGTGGTGCGCATTGCCGGTTTGATGAGTCTTCTGCATCCCAGCTTGGTGAGTTGCTGAATGCTGTTGCAGCCTACGCCGCTGGTGGCAAAGAAGCCTTGCAACAACTCGAAGGCCAGGGGTCTAGTCAGGCTGGAAATCTGTTAGAGCAGTTGTCCTGATTACGTAAACGAACAATAGCCGATTCGTCAGTGAGAGCGGTAACGCTGTGGTCTCCTTTGACGAACCAGCCGTGTCGTAACTTACAACTTATTGAGGATACAAGCCGTTGGTCTTGTAGGCATCACGCTGAAAGGCCCGGATATAATCAACCTGGTATTGGATCGGGAAATTACCGTTGATATCAGGTGTGGGTGCCCAACCGCTGCCTGCCACCAGGTAGGTCACGATGTTCATTCCTTGGCGAGATACCTGTGGTCCACTCAATCGTTTGATTTCAACACCGTCGATGTACCAGATAACTAACTGAGGCTCCCAGAGAACGCCGTAAGTATGGAACTCATCGCTATACAAGTCACCGCTTGGGTTCTTGTGTTCCATAGTGGGTGCTGATCGAATCTCTCCAGTGTTCACGTCTGCGAAATGATAAGTCTGGAAAGCATCTTCGTCGCCGAAGGGGTTTTCACCCAGGTATTCAACGATATCGATTTCAGGTGCATGCAAGTTGACACCTTCACCCGGATAACGGTGATACAAGTAGAAACTTGAAAGTGCACCTGAAGTACCACTGGTTTTCATACGACCTTCAACATAGCCATAGGTCATGTTGAACTTGTCGTGACTAGAAAGAGCACCAGAGAGAAAAGCACATTGATCGTTACCTGATGGGCCAGCTTGTGAACAGACCTCAGGTAGTGTCGACATCATGGCATCAGGGGTCCGAATTGCTTCAATAGTCAGGACAGAGTTTTCTAGTTTGAACGGCTGATAGGCAGGTGCTGAGCCTGACTGTGTATCCACAAAGTACTGCTGTTCGCCGTTGATAATGGTTTCATCACCCCAAAGTAGCGATGTGTTCCAACGGGCTGGGTCGATATCCGTACCGTCAAATTCATCCTCGAATACCATCGTGAACTTATCCATGAAATAGGCGGTATTGCTCAAATCATGTTTTTGAGCGAATCGGCTCTCATCAAGGTATGGGTCTGCGTACAGGGGAATAGCTGCGCCACGTTCTGCATGGTAGTTAATCGTGATGGTGTTTGATGCTGCAGACTCGTTGCCGGCGTTATCAACAGCTGTGACTTCGTACGTAAAGATGTCTCCGGGTTTTGGCCCGTTGGTACCGCATTCATGTAACCGGTCGGGAAAGCGCGTGAAGTTACAATCGATGAACGATGTTGTACTCCAGTATTTATTAATCTCTAACTGTGAGCCATTGGATGGGTCTGTCTGGTCGCGACCGACGGTGTATATATGGCCATCGCTTCTGTATATCCGGTAGGCCACAACATCGCCGTCATCGTTGGCTGGCGCCCAACTGAACTCCGCCCAATTATTGGATATCAGATCAACACGCAGATTTTTGGGTTGAGTAGGCGCGCCACCGGCAACGGAAGCTTCGCTGTCTGTTTCCAGCAGTGAGCCAAATGGATCACTTAAGTCAGGGGCCGTAACTGGCGGTGCCAGTAAATCCACTGGTGGGATTGTCGGATCGGGCAAATCACCAAAATCCAGAGGTATGACAGGCTCATCATCGTTTGGTGTTTCATTTTCTGCAGGCGTCTGCGCATCTGGCTCGCCACTATCAGCAGGAACAGCTGTGACCGTCTCAGACGAGGAACATGCTGACAAACTAGCGATGGCGAGGCACAGAACGGTCTTTTTTAACCAAGGTTTCATAGATAGTCCAGCCGTTGGGGCTGAGAAGTTTCGATGGGCAGATAATAAACAGGTGTCGGATTAATCCTCGGAACTGCATCCCAACATTGATGTGACGTCCACCGCAGATCGCCGAAACCAGCTAGCTCTGCTAAAATCCGCTACACATTGGTGGTGAAGTCACCTTTTTTGCCGCTTTCATCGCAATAATTGTGATGACTATGCTGACACACGGCAAACACTTGCCTAGTCACACACGTACTCGTTCATTACTACTTACATATCCTGGAATTTCTATGACCGTCAAAACATCTGGTGGACTCACTGTTGCTGAGCCACTGCACAGCTTTATTGTTAACGAGGCTTTGCCAGGCACCGGCATTGAGGCTGATGCTCTGTTCGAATCAATGGCGTCAATCATTCACGATCTTGCCCCCAAAAATCAGGAGCTGTTGGATCGCCGAGCTGAACTTCAAACAGCTATTAATCACTGGCACGACGCCAATACGGGACCAATCGATGAGGCCAAGTACAAAGCATTCCTGACTGAGATCGGTTATCTGGTGGCTGAGGTCGAAGATTTCAGTGTCGATGTGACTAAAGTGGATGATGAAATTGCCAGAGTGGCAGGCGCGCAACTTGTAGTTCCTGTCAACAATGCTCGCTATGCGCTTAATGCAGCTAACGCCCGCTGGGGCAGTTTGTACGATGCTCTGTACGGCACGGATGCTATCAGCGAGGCTGACGGTGCCGAGCGTGGCGGATCCTACAACCCAGCACGTGGTCAACGTGTCGTCGCGTATGCCAATGCTTTGCTTGATTCAGCGATGCCACTAGCCCAAGGTTCTTATGCTGACGTGAGTGCTTACAGCGTCGTTGATGGTGCGTTGCGTGTCACGCTGGTATCCGGCAGTGAAGTGGGGCTAAAAGATCCTTCGCAGTGTGTTGGATACACAGGAAGCTCTTCAGAGCCAATTTCTGTTTTGCTGAAGAACAACGGCCTGCATTCAGAAATAATTATCGACAAGTCGAGTCCCGTTGGCCAGTCCAGTGCCGCAGGTGTTAGCGATGTGATCATGGAATCTGCGCTTACAACGATTCAGGATTGCGAAGATTCGGTTACCGCTGTCGATGCAGAAGATAAAGCGCTGGTGTACCACAATTGGCTGGGGCTGATGAAAGGCTCTCTCGAAGAGCATATGAACAAAGGCGGGAAAGAGATCGTTCGCAAACTCAATGACGACCGTCAGTTCACGGGGCTTGACGGGAATGCCGTCTCCTTACCAGGTCGCAGCGTGTTGCTTGTTCGAAATGTCGGAATGCATATGTTTACCGATGCAGTGCGTGATAAGGATGGCAACGAAGTACCTGAAACGATTCTGGACGCGATCATCACAAGTCTTGCTGCCATGCATGATCTTAAGAAATCTGCAGACGATAGCCGTAACTCGCGATCGGGTAGTGTCTATATAGTGAAGCCAAAAATGCACGGGCCTGATGAAGTCGCTCATGCCGTTGAATTGTTCGCACGTGTCGAGCAAGCGCTTGGTTTGGATAAAAACACGCTCAAGATGGGCATCATGGATGAAGAGCGCCGTACAAGTGTCAACCTGAAGAATTGCATATCAGCAGCACGTGAGCGAGTCATTTTCATTAACACTGGATTTCTCGACAGAACGGGTGATGAAATGCACACCAGCATGCATGCCGGCGTCATGATTCCAAAGGGTGAAATGAAAAATGCGACTTGGCTGATGGCCTATGAAGACAGTAACGTAGACGTCGGCCTGGCAGCTGGCATGCAAGGCAACGGTCAGATTGGTAAAGGCATGTGGGCTATTCCTGATCAAATGTCGGCGATGCTGGCTGCTAAGCAAGCACATCCGGAGGCAGGGGCTAACACCGCTTGGGTGCCGTCACCAACTGCTGCGACTCTGCATGCCACGCATTACCATCACGTGCATGTCCAAAGCGTTCAGGAAAAATTGAAGTTGCGCAATGCTGCCAAGGTGGATGACATCCTGCAGGTGCCGTTGAGTGAAGTGGGTAGAAATTACTCCGTCGAAGAAATTCAGCATGAGCTGGATAATAATTCTCAGAGTATCCTTGGCTATGTGGTCCGTTGGGTTAATCAAGGCGTTGGTTGTTCCAAGGTTCCAGACATCAATAATGTCGGACTGATGGAAGATCGGGCTACGCTACGAATCTCTAGCCAATTTCTGGCTAACTGGATTCATCACGGGATCATTGACGAAGCACAAGCGCGCGACTCTATGGAACGGATGGCTTTAGTGGTTGATCAGCAAAATGCTGGTGATGCTGAATATTCACCGATGGCCCCCGATTTTGATTCGGATATTGCCTTTCAGGCGGCTCTGGATCTGGTTCTTTTAGGTCGCCAGCAGGCGAACGGCTATACTGAATTCTTATTGACTGAAAGGCGTCGTCAGGTAAAGTCAAAAGCGGTTTAGAGTTGTCTGTAAACGGCTATTCTGGAGAGCTTGGAATTTTATTGTAGTGTTGTAGTCTGTATTAGAAAGCTTAACTGCTTGTCCAACTCATTTATTCAAGGGGAATTTCGTGAAAAAACGCACTTTTATTCAGTTAAGCGGTGTTGTAGCTGCAAGCTTACTCATTGCTAGTTGCAGTACGTTAACAGCACCTTTTAAAGAAGCGGATCCACGTTGGGCTGATTTTAAAACTTGGACTAAGGTCACGGAACTTAAACCAAGCACAGGTAACCCAACTGGATTTTTGGGTGGCCTGCACATGGGAGATGAGGGATATCGAGACGTCTATGTGAACGATATTGGTAAAGAAACACTGATGGGCAGCGCACCGTACAACTACCCGGCAGGCACTGTCGTAGTTAAAGAGCAGTATGCCAATCGTGCAGATTGGGAATCAGGACGTAAGGCTGCCCATACCATCAGTGTTAAAGCTACTGCGTCTGACAATGTAACTAAAGACAACTGGATATGGGCGGATAGCTACAAAGGCAC
>JBLIIE010000183.1:0-9523 GCA_047634635.1 Granulosicoccus sp.
TAAATCAATGTTTCAGTACCCCCGGACCTTGTCATCAGCCTTGTAGCAACAGATTCGGTAGAGTGAATTGACCATGCTACGGTCGGGCCATTACAGGTGATGCTAAGCGAGGTACCTGTATCTCCTGTTTTGATCGCTGCGGGATCATACACGCCAAAATTAATTTCAGCCCCACTACCAATCGAGCAACTATTACTGACCGTAGTGGTCACCAAAAGAGTACCTGTATCAGTTCCGGCGTTAGCCGAGGATGCGAGCGCCAAAAAGCCACAGACAGAAAGTAGTAAAAAATGATTTTTCATAGTAATTCCTCATGATTTGTAGAAGGACACTAATAAAATCATTTTACTAGTATGGGTGTTGTAATTACTCCTTATATGATTTTGGTTCATATAGTTAGGTGGTAATAACAAATAATTATCACTGATAATTTATTGGTGCGCTTATGTATTCGCAAACATAGTCTTAACACAGTATTATTGTAAAATCAATACAATTAAGGCCAATAAAGTTGATATTAATGTGGTGATGGGTATTGTCGGATTAAAGAGGTGGAGCCCAACCATTGGACAGCCCAAGGATGACATGAGCGCTTTCCTCCATTATTCTGGAGCAAGGGAGGATGAGAAGGAAACGCAGATTGCAAAAGCCTGGATTCAAAGCTACGGTAGCCCTGACAGCTATTAGGGGTGAGATGACGATGGCAGAAATGGTCAAAAAGTTCGATGTTCAAGCCGCTTAGATTACGCAGTGAAAACAGCAATTACTTGCCACCGCTGAAGCAGCCTTTGATAAAGGTGATCAAATAACTGACCAGCATGAGCAGGAGATTTTGGAACTGCGGGCGAAGGTGTGTCAGCTAGTTCTAGAAAATGATTTTTTAGAACTAGGGCTCGAACGGACTGAGTGCTGTCAAGATAGTTGACCGACTTGTTTATGCTACTTTGTTAAGTTTTTCGTCTATTTTTACAGTCGTTTTACGGGATTAAGCCAGACCTCGCCCGGTGTATCCCAATTTCGAATCTGTACGCTCCAGCGATCCGGGTTTTGTTTTTTTGCCTGTTTGTATACCGCTTTACGAGCAGCCAGAATATTGATGTCACGTCCTTGATGACGTTGGCTTTGTGTAACAAACTTGATGCTGCTGTGATGGTGATTGTTGTTGTACCAACGAACAAATCCAAGCACCCAAACGCGTGAATCTTCAATGCTCTTGAAGCCATCAACAGGAAAGTCATGACGATACTTAACTGTTCGGAATAACGATTCAGCGTGTGCATTTTCGTTCGATACTCTGGGACGACTATACGAGGTGCGCAAACCTAACTCATCCAGTTTCACACGCAATGTACTGGAGCGTTGTGGTGCGCCATTGTTGGTATCCGTACGGTGCGATCAAACAGCTCAGAGGTTTGCTCGCCAGTCTATGATTCATAGACCTCGTAACCTACTATCTTGTGGCTCCAGATATCCATTATCATAGACAATTAGAAAAAACACCGTGAGTTGGAGAGGTCGAAAACGTGACGTCCCAACACCATAGTTGGTTCGCTCCTGTTGCGCGATGTATGCTTAGAAACTTGTTTGAAGGTTTACGGGCGAGACCACCCCTGTGTGTCAACCTGTAGTTAGACAGACCCAGTCTGAGTTAACATAGATTTCATCAGGGCTTGATCCCAGGAATGAGTAGCATGCCAAAGCCAATCAATAATCCCATCCCAGTTTTTCTCCAAGAAACACCACACTCAGCGTAACGGCGATAGGTGGTATTAGCAGCGTAACCAGCATAAGGTTTGCAGAACCCACGCGTGCCGGTATTTTGAAATAGAGTAGATAACCACAGCTGTTGACAATATCGCTATAGCGAAAAGAGAAGTGCAAACTATCCATAGATAGCGACATATCTGGTACACCGGCAAAAAGAATGGCCACGGGAATCATAATGATGGCACTACCAACTAACATGCCCAATGCGTTCATAACTGGTGGGTAGCTCGAAAGAAACCCTTTACCTCATACGCCGGCAAATGCATAGGACAACGCGGCACCCATAATTGCAAGCTGCCTTAATTCTGAATACTAAAATTGGTCAGAGCATCAAGATCGATAATGAGTGCTGCGCCAAAAACACTAAATGTAGCGCCTATTATGTTTCGCGCTGCAAGAGGTTCATCGACGAGCAACAGGCCTGCGACAACAGCACCAAACACTGCGGTCGTGCCGTTTAGAATAGAAGTGAGACCGATGCTAATACTCGTTTATCCCCCAAAAATTAGTGAGAATGGAATAGCGTTGTTTAAAGCACCCATAACCAAATAGCATGTCTAAACTTGCAGTGATCTGAGTATTTCGATGCTCTGCCACAAAACTACTAAAAATAGTGCAGGTACAGCCCAGAAGACACGATGTAGCGCGATTGTCAGAGGAGGTACTTCCCTCAGAGCTATTTCAGCGAAAAAGAATGACCCTCCCCACACCGTTGCCAATGATAGCAACAGTAGTCCTGATGTCAGATCGATAGTTGGAGTCTGTTGTTATGTCACTCGGTTCGTCTGCTCACATATTTTGAGGGGCTACCTTAGAGAAAAGTCAACACTAATACCATCCGATTCTTGCACCAAATTTTTATAGTCAATTTGAATAGATTCAAGCTCCAAGGTTTTGTGTATGAATGTCAAATACACTGCAAGAAACGGATGGAATACTTTGTAGATTTGTCGTTAAATAGGGTTGTTATTAGTTTCAGTTGAGGTGAAAACTATGTCCAAGCTGTCTGAGGAAGACATGCGCAATGCTGTCGCGGTTAGGGATAAACACCGTGATGGGGACTTTTACTACGGTGTTGTTACGACGGGAATATTCTGTCTAGCATCATGTACATCGCGCGCTGTCAAAGCAGAAAACCTGAGGTTCTTTTCAAATATTGAAGAGGCGATCGCGGCTGGTTTTCGACCCTGCAAACGTTGCAAACCGACTGAAGGTCTGCGGCGTGTTGACCGGGTTGTAGAAATTGCTAGGCACATTGAAAAACACGCAGATGAAAAGCTAACGCTCATGAGTCTGGCAGTGCTTGCGGGTATATCGTCATCTCATTTACAACGAACATTCAGAGAAGCGTTTGGTATTTCACCTAAAGCATATCAAGATGCAGTTCGGATTCGACGATATAAGCAGTCATTGCAACAAGGTGACGGCGTTACTGCAGCTATTCTTTCAGCTGGATACGGCTCCATTAGCCGGGTTTATGGGGAAGCTACTCGTAATGTTGGCATGGCTCCAAAAGCTTATCGTGCAAAAGGTTCCGGTGAGGCTATCACGTACGTTGTCCGTAACACAGTGCTTGGACTGCTGATGATGGCTGCAACGGATAAAGGGGTTTGTTTTGTTCAGTTTGGTGATGATGAAATGTCGTTATATTCGCTGCTTGAAACTGAATTTTCCAAAGCAGAGCTGCTCGCTTCACGCGCTCCAGATGCGCCTGAGCTTGATCTCTGGATGGACGCTTTGGCCCAACATGTTGACGAGGGAATGCCCAGACCTGATTTGCCGCTTGATATGCGGGGGACAGCATTCCAAATGAAGGTGTGGCAGTTTCTGTTGAGCATTCAGGAAGGTGATGTGCTTAGCTACGGTGAAGTCGCCACTCAGATCGACAAGCCCAAAGCCTTTCGGGCTGTTGCATCATCATGTGCAAGAAACCGAATTGCGCTGTTGATTCCCTGCCACCGTGTATTAAGGGGCGACGGGAATCTGGGTGGATACCGCTGGGGAATTGAACGAAAGCAGGCATTACTTGATGCGGAAAGGCAACGCCAATCCAAATAACAAACATTAAACGAATATTATTTTTCACTACTGTAATTTGAGGTCAAACCTTAGAAAGCACAACTTTGCATTACCCAGGGTATTCGAGGAACTACTGAACATTATTGCAATTACTGCCACGTTGGTAGGGTGGTACGTGTTTATTGTGTTCGGCGTGGCAGCATTCGCACTCCCAGTGATTTTGAATTACTGGAGCACATCTCACAACACGGTCCAGTTGTTGATACGCCTATTCTCACTACTTCCGATGCTGATGCTGATGCCGATAAGAGCAAGGCTGAGAACTACTCAGTAACCGGATATCTTGTTTAACCAATAGACAAAATAGAACTGTCAAATGTGCTTATCGATAACGCAGCATAGCTGGGGTCTCCTTCTACCTCTGAAGTCTATGTCGCCCTTACCATTTTTACAAGAATCAGGATCGGATCTTAAAGCCGACGTCAGTAAACACGTATTTCGCAGGCTTTGCACTAAAGTTACATCATTAGGAATGCAATACAGCGTTTATGTGTGTTATTTTTATTTTTTGCGAATTGCTAATCCTATGAGTTTAAACAATGTCTAAATCGTCATTGCCTGCACCCACCAAGGCACTTCTTTTTGATGTTTTTGGTACTGTCGTAGATTGGCGCGGATCTATTTACCGTGAGATGAAAAAATACGGTGCTGCTCATTCAATTGAGCAGGATTGGCAGCAGTTTGCGTTGGATTGGCGTGCACTCTATCAGCCTGCAATGGAGAAGATTCGTGAGGGTGATCGGGGCTATGTGAAGTTGGATCTATTGCATCGCGAAAATCTGCAACAGCTATTATATGACTATGGTCTGGAAGGTTGTGATGACGCTCAGCTCCAATTCATCAATACTATTTGGCATCGGTTAAGGCCATGGGCCGATACATTGCCTGGTATGTATCGGCTCAAACGCAAATATACTCTGGGCAGCCTCTCTAACGGCAACATCGCTTTGATGGTTAACATGGCACGTCACAGCGGTATTCCTTGGGACGCCATATTGGGTTCAGAGCCCACACGTGGGTATAAGCCTCAAGCACACGTTTATCTTGATAGTGTTGAGATGCTTGGACTTAAACCCCATCAGTGTTTGATGGTGGCAGCTCACAATGATGATCTATATGCAGCCCGCGCATTGGGATTACAAACGGCTTACATCAACAGACCCTATGAGTATGGTCATGCGCAAACGGTAGACAAACAGGCACAGGAGGAGTGGGATATTGTTTGTGAATCTATGACGGAACTTGCAGATGAGCTTGAGTGTTAGATACTCTCAAAATAATTAGTAAATTTGAATATTGTTTTGTAGTAATCTGAAAAGCCCTTGCATTGAACGTGTCGTTTTGACTGACCCTTCACGAACACAATGAGCATGTTGATGCTAAATGTTTGTACTGTCGGAATCGGCCTAATTCGGACCTATGAGCTATAAGTCTGTAGAAATCGCATGACAAAAGTATGCTTTAACCCGACAAAGTCAGTGTAAGCTGTTTGGAAGTTGGCGTAATCTATTTCTAAGATCTCGTTGCAATTGGTTTTGGAAATACAATCATATTCTTGCCCAAGTTAGTACTGGTCAAGTTCAAAACACTAAACGCGTGTCAACTTAAGCCAAGTGAATTGCTGCTGCGTATTTAGCCCTCTCAACTGATACCGTGTAGATGGGCTTCTATCTTGTGCGCAAAATAGGAAGGGCAAGTAAAATGGATGCTGTACAGAGCCGGTTAGCCAGAGATATTAGCGGTAAGCGGTTAATTAAAAGCATCTAGTGCACGCCCAGAGGAAAGAAATAGTAAGTTCAGAGGAAGAGCTTTCCATCTCTTACCAGTGTGAGTTACTGGACATTCCTCGAACGTCGTTCTACTACATATCTGAGCCTGTCAGCGATGAAGAATTGTTGCTGATGAAGCTTATCGAGCCGTGTTATCTCCAGATGCCCTATTGTGGCACTGGATGTATCAAGGATTGGCTTTATGATGAGCACGGGGTAGTAGTGAACCGTAAGAGAATACAAAAGCTCAGCGGCCTTTAGGCTATTGAAACACTTTATCCAAAGTGAAATTTGAACCCGGCTAATCAACAGCACAAGGCTAATCCCTATCTATTCAGAGATTTGGATATCAATCATAGTTTACGCGTTACAACACCAAACGGCGTCATCAGGGTATTAACGGTGTGACACCTGATATGCTATACAACCAAACAGTAGTCAAGAAGGCTGCTTGATTTAGGAAAATGCTAAAATAACTATCCAGGAATCGGGGCCCACTTCTCCGGGCCCCTAATTCGCCTGGCGTTATCAGGCGATACACATATGATTGATGCCATGGCCAATCATGCGTTCGTGCTGGATGCACTAGAGAGAGGTGACCTGGTGGCTGTTCGTACGGCGATAGAAGCAGTTATTGGTGGTGCTGCGAGTGATCTTGAAGAATATCTACCTGAATAATATGACGGTTGAACTCCATAATGATGTCTAAATCAGTTTGTATAAGTAATTCTGTAGCCGTTATCGGTGCAGGCCTAATAGGCCGCGGCTGGGCCATTGTATTTGCCCGAGCCGGCTGGCAAGTCAAATTGTACGATCTGCAACCAACCGCCTTGGAAGTTGCTCATCGGGAAATCGCAAATCAATTATCAATGCTGGTCCGCCATGGTCTGTGTTCTGAGCCCGACTCAATACTGCAGAGCATTCATTTCGAACCCGACTTGGCAGCGGCACTCACTGACGTGGACTACGTACAGGAATGCGGTCCAGAGATACTCGAAGAGAAACAGGCGCTGTTTAGTAAGCTAGATCAACTAAGTGCCCCGCATGTGATCCTAGCAAGCTCCACATCCGGCTTCATGACATCGGAGTTTGCCTCTCATTTAAGTGGTCGCCACCGTGCTCTGGTTGTACATCCTGTCAACCCACCGCATCTTGTACCGTTAGTGGAAGTCTCTCCCGCCCAATGGACTGATCCTCAAGTGGTCCAAACCACGCATCAGATCATGCAAGCGGTTAATCAAACACCAATTACCGTGCAAAAAGAAGTCCCAGGCTTCATCCTTAATCGTTTGCAAGGCGCTGTGTTGAACGAGGCGCTGCGCATGGTCAATGAAGGGTACGCGACCTCAGAGGATGTTGATAAAGCTGTGAGAGATGGCTTGGGCTTACGTTGGTCGTTTATGGGACCGTTTGAAACCATTGATTTAAACGCACCGGCAGGCCTTGCTGATTATGCAGCGCGTTATGGCCCTATGTATGGCGCTATGGCGAACAGTCAGTCTGCGCCCCCGGATTGGTCTGCAGCCGCCATTGCCAAAATTCACGATATGCGACGCGAACTGCTGGATATTGAAGATCTTAACCAGCGGCAGGACTGGCGGGATGATCGCCTAGCTAGCCTGGTTGCCCACAAGTCTAAACAGGAGAACTGAAAATCATGGCTAAGTCCAAACACAAAGTCATAATTACCTGTGCCGTCACTGGCGCTATTCATACCCCCAGTATGTCAAGCCATCTGCCGGTTACCCCCAATGAGATTACAGCGGCAGCGATTGAAGCAGCTGAGGCAGGCGCTGCTATTTTGCATTTACACGCCCGTGATCCGGAAACGGGTAAACCCACACAAGATCCCGATGTATTCGCACAATTTCTACCGCGTATCAAACAATCAACCAATGCTGTCGTGAATATTACGACCGGTGGTAGCCCGCACATGACCGTTGAAGAGCGCATGCAGCCCGCGACAGTGTTCAAACCGGAAGTCGCCTCACTGAACATGGGTTCTATGAACTTTGGCCTATACCCGATGCTAAACCGTTTTAACGAGTTCGAACACGAATGGGAACGACAGCATCTGGAGAACTCACGCGATTTAGTGTTCAAAAATACCTTTGCGGATATCGAGAAAATTCTGCGTATTGGCAATGAAAACGGAACGCGGTTCGAATTTGAATGTTATGACATTTCGCACTTGTATAATCTGGCCCACTTCGTCGATCGTGGGTTAGCCAAAACCCCGCTGTTTATTCAATCCGTATTTGGCTTGCTCGGTGGCATTGGTGCACACCCAGAAGATCTTATGCACATGAAACGCACTGCCGACCGCCTGTTTGGCGATGACTATCAGTGGTCCATACTGGGAGCAGGGCGCAATCAAATTCCTCTGGCCTCCATGGGATTAGCACAGGGGTCCAATGTACGGGTAGGGCTGGAAGATTCTTTGTGGATTGCACCGGGAGAGCTTGCACAATCGAATGCGGATCAAGTTAGAAAAGTTCGTCAAATCATTGAAGGTCTATCATTTGAGATAGCAACACCAGACGAAGCGCGCTCGATGCTACAGCTAAAAGGATTTGATGAGGTGGCATTTTGAAAATGGTTAAAGGATTAAGAGTGCTGGTTACGGCTGGTGCCAGTGGTATTGGATTGGCCATTGCGGAAACAATGGCCCGGGAAGGTGCACGGCTATATGTCTGCGATATATCTGAGAGAGCTTTAGCAGCGTGTGCTGCTGGGCATCCGGATTGGGGCACAAGCCTTTGCGATGTTTCGCAAGAGTCACAAGTTGCAAAGTTGTTTAAAGATGTTGCTACTGAGTTGGGAGGGTTGGACGTACTAGTCAATAATGCTGGAATAGCTGGTCCCACAGGAGGAATTGAATCACTATCCATTGACGACTGGAACCAGACTATCGATGTTAATCTCAATGCTCAGTTTTACTGCACACGACTTGCCGTACCTATGTTGAAGCAATCTGCTAATGCTTCAATTATATGTCTTTCCTCTGTGGCTGGGCGACTAGGCTATGCTTATCGAACACCCTATGCAGCAACTAAATGGGCGATTATTGGTTTAGTAAAAAGTTTGGCTATTGAATTAGGGCCGCACGGTATTCGGGTTAATGCTTTGTTGCCTGGCATTGTAGAAGGGCCGCGTATAGAGCAGGTTATTTCCGCAAGGGCTTCGGCAGTGGGAGTTACTCATGAAGAGATGACTGAGGAGTACATCAATAAGGTCTCACTGCGAAAAATGGTAACCGCCGAGGATGTTGCCAACCAGGCATTATTTCTTTGCTCTTCGCTAGGGGCACGTATTTCAGGTCAACCGATTAGTATTTGTGGGAATGTGGAGTATCTGTAGTTCAAGCTATTTACGGGTTGTAAATTGTTCAAATCCTGGTAGCCACTTGTCCAAGAATACCACCTAGATAATCCACTTGAGGAACACTTGAGCGCCGTAGATATTGTTCGACTTTCAACGTATCCATGGGTAAAAAATGTAGAGCGGATAGTTCAGGCTCTTCGCCTGTGTCTAACAAGTTCGCGCAATGCCTAACGAAGTGCTTATCCAAATCCTCTCTGGTATACGTTGTATTTACACTGAAAATGATGCCAACATTCTTTTGTGCACCGCCAAATTTTATATGGACTGTTGCATCGAAATGGAATATGAATATATCTTATATATCAACACCAATTTCCTCCAGGATTTCACCTTCGATAGATTGTCGTATTTTTATTTCCCCATTGGCATTGACATGTCTATGGTCGACGCCACCGCCGGTTAGTTGAAATCTAGAAGGTGTGGATGTGTGCTCTGCCATTTCGCCAACTAATAGCGTGGATGAAGTAGCCGAAATACGGAAAAATATACTAAATCGACCACCATGCAATTTACACCAACTGTGT
>JBLIIE010000184.1:0-9454 GCA_047634635.1 Granulosicoccus sp.
GTATGTTGCGCATGCATCCAGATGCATTCATCGACAGCTATTGCCCGTATCGTTCAAGCCATGCAGCTTCAAGAGCATTCGCCCAAGAAGCATGAGGCTCAGGAAGTATGGTTCCAGAACCGATGGGTAGGGCCCAAATACCAAGATCAATTTTCTTGAACAACGCTTGATCAGGCTCATCAAGAGTGGATACTGCCAGCACAGTGGGTTCACCCCAGAATTCCGGATCAGCCTTGCGCGCCTGCGCCTCTGGAGAAATCAAAAAATCAGCAGTTACCATTGCAGCAGCTTTGGCAGAGGCATTCCAGGGAATGGTTACAAAGTGCGTATTGCCTATCGTGCCATTGTCAAACACATAGGTCCGAACCGTATCGGGTAGCTGCCCACCTTTAACGGCTGCAGTGGCTTCATTAGGATTGAACGAAAGCGCAATATCATTTTCACCATCATCCAGAAGTTGACGAGTCATCTCACCACTGGTTGGCCAGCTTTTTCCAGCCCCACGCAACAATGGGTGTAATAGATCCAGATATTCCCACAACAAGGCAGTTACAGTTTCAAAATCAGCCTCTTCAACTGGATTAGCCATAGCACTGGCGGCTTGATCTGAACTGGTATTAAGTTCGATCAGAAGTTGTTTGACGAAAGTTGTTCCGTGGAACGCCGGTGGAGCTGGGTATGTAAAACGACCACCGTCTCTGACAAACTCCAACAAAGCAGCAGCAGATCTAGGCGGCTCATCAACAATTGCAGTGTCGTAAATAAATACTAATTGCGCGCCGCCCCAAGGAGATTCGAGTCCATCTACCGGCACTGAAAAATCAGCTTTTATGGACGGTGAATCCTGCAAAAATTTGGCATTCGGCAATGCTGTTGAAAACGAGCCCCAGGTAAGCTGCTGGCGTTTCATTGCTGCAAAATTTTCTCCATTGACCCACATCAGATCAACATTGCCATCTGCATTTCTTCCAACAAGCCTCGCAGCTTCTAATTGGCCAACTATTTCCGAAATATCACCGACTTTGACGTGTTCTAACGTTATCCCGTGATCTGCATTCAAGCGTTTGCCAGCCCAGGTTATATAACTGTTAATACGCTCGCTACCACCCCAGGCATTAAAGTACACAGTCTGACCCTTCGCCTCACTCAGGACGTCACTCCAAGTGGAGTCGGGTTCAACCGCTTTCACCTGAAAACTGGTAATCAGCACAACGCTGCCAAGAAGCGACAGAAACTGCTTTCGATTGAGACTCATACGTTGGTAGTACTCCGATGTCGGAAGGCTCCTGCGCCCTCCTCAAGCCGTGCAGATCACAAAATGTTAACAGACGAAAGACTTCCTGTTTCCTAAGTCTTCAACATTACGATTAGGTTCCTTCGCGAACCCAATTAGACCACGCGTGTCGTAAGCAATGTAAAAGAGTACGAGACTCATCAGCGCCGTTTAGGATGTTTAAACCAGAATGGCACGGCAGTGGCATGTAACTTAGTACACCGGTGAGGTTATCTAACTTGGGCTGCTACACTGAATGGGTGAATCCAAGCCGGTACTGCCCATCCGAAAACGGGCCAAATAGTAAGAGAAGAGAACGATCAGATGACTAGACGAAAAAACCACGGACACGATGAAACATCATCTGTTATCAAAACGGCAGGTTTATTCGGCTACCTCTTGCTTGGTTTGTTTACAGCGTCCTCTGGAATGGCTACCACATCGGAAAGCAATACGGATGAATCGGTTACCACAACCTGGAGCATGGCCGAATTCGGCAAACCCCTCTTCGACGAGAGCATGATCCATTGGCCGTATGTCAATCCGGTTGCCCCCACAGGCGGCTCAATTGTTCTCGGCGCATTTGGCAGCTTCGATAGTTTGAACTCATACATCTTGAAAGGTGAGTATCCACGCAGTCTTGCTCTTGCAGGAGATTCCCTGATGGTCGGCTCAGGCGACGAACTTGCCTCAGCCTACGGACTGTTAGCGGCATCAGCAGAGATCCCAGAAGACAAATCGTGGATCATTTTCAACATGCGTCCCGAAGCGACCTTCAGTGATGGTTCGTCCATTACCGCTGCAGATATCGCATTTTCATTCCAGACCATCAGAGAACACGGACGTCCCTTTCTCAAATCGTTTTACGACGAAGTGAGTAGCGCTGAAGTGATCAACGAACACAAAATAAAATTTACTTTTACCACCACCGATAACATGAAACCACTGATGAAAGTGGCTGGGCTATCCCCCTTGTCAGTGGAATACTGGAAAGATAAAGACATCAGTAAAACATACTTGACACCTCAACCTTCGAGTAGTGCCTACTACATTTCCAAGGTTGATGCCGGTCGTTCCATTACCTATGAGCGAGTTGAAAATTATTGGGGCGAAAAGCTTGCAGTCAACAAAGGGATGAATAACCTAGACACTATTCGCTACGATTACTATCGCGATCTGGAGGTCATGGTGGAAGCGTTCAAGGCAGGAGACATTGATTTCCGCGCCGAGAACAGTTCAAAACGTTGGGCAACTGCTTACAAAACAGACGAAGTAGAAAACGGTGAAATTCTCCTGATAACACCGGAAGACAACACCCCTCAGGCAATTCAAGCTTTCTTCTTCAATTTGCGAAGAGCACCTTTTGACGATCGTAACGTAAGACAGGCAATTAACCTGCTCTATGACTTTGAAACCATCAAGCGCACCATCCTATACAATCAGTACGACAGAATTAACAGTTATTTCCCAAACTCTGAATACGGTGCGGCAGGCAAACCCACCAGTGAAGAACTTGCAGTACTACACCCCTTCAGAAATCAGTTGGCAGCAGAGGTTCTGAACGAGGCCTTCGTATCTCCAATCAGTGACGGTAGTGGCCGAAATCGAAAACAGCTCAGAGAAGCCCTAACTTTATTTAACACATCTGGCTGGCAACTCGATAATGGCAAGCTTGTAAAGGACGGTCAACAGATGGCTTTGGAACTACTACTTGTGCAGCCAGATGGTCAACGCGTTGCCGCGCCTTTCCTGCAAAATTTAAAAAAGGCTGGTATCGAAACTAGCGTCCGAATCGTTGACAGCGCTCAGTACCAGGTTCGCGTCGATGATTTTGATTTCGATTTGATTTCAGCCCGTCTTAATTTCTTCCCACCTCCAGGCCCTGAATTGCGATCTTATTACGGAAGCGCTGCAGCCGATGAAAGAGGCTCTGCAAATTATGCAGGAATCAAAAATCGAGTGGCCGATCAACTCATCGAATTGATCATATCTGCTGAGTCTTTAGAGCAGCTGCAGGTTATCAATCGAGCACTTGATCGGGTTTTGCTGTGGAATCACTATGTGATACCACAATTTTATAATTCCAAGCACCGATTCGCTCATTGGAATCGATTTGGGAAACCTGACGTACAACCGAAATACATCGGCTACGGTTTTCCGACAGGGTGGTGGATAGATACAGAGCTCGATAGCAAGCTCGATCTAAAACGATAGTTCTGTAAGCTACTCTTCAGTAATGCTGGCTTACATCCTCAGAAGGCTGTTATTGATCATCCCGACTCTGCTGGGAATAATGGTCATCAACTTTACGGTTATCCAGTTCGCCCCTGGAGGCCCTGTCGAACAGGTGCTGGCCGAGATGCGTGGCAATGCTGTGGATTCAACAGCTGCATTTTCGGGACAAGCGGGTGATATAAAAAATTCCGGACAAGGTGGTGGAAGCTTACAAACCGGAACTGCCTCCACATACCGGGGCGCCCAGGGACTTGATCCTGCCATCATCAAGGAGATTGAACAACAATTCGGCTTTGACAAACCTGTGCATGAGCGGTTCTTTTCTATGCTCTGGGATTATGCTCGATTCGATTTTGGAAGTAGCTATTTCAGGGATGAGACTGTTTTCAATCTAATTCTGGACAAGATGCCCGTGTCCATTAGCCTTGGGCTATGGACAACGCTGTTTGTCTATCTCATTTCCATACCGCTTGGCATAAGGAAAGCGGTGAAAGATGGCTCGCGCTTTGATGTGTGGAGCAGTACCGCCATTGTCGTAGGCTATGCCATCCCTGGGTTTTTATTTGCGATTCTGTTGATCATTGTGTTTGCCGGTGGTCGCTACTTCGACTTCTTTCCACTGCGTGGACTCACCTCAACAAATTGGGATCAGCTGGATTGGCCAGCTCGAATTCTTGATTACTTGTGGCATATCACGCTACCCGTCACTGCTATGGTCATCAGTGGGTTTGCCAGCCTGACGATGCTCACAAAGAATTCGTTTCTTGACCAAATAGGTATGCAGTACGTCCAGACGGCGCGAGCCAAGGGTCTGAATGAGCGCCAGGTGCTCTACAGACACGTATTCAGGAACGCAATGCTTATAGTGATAGCAGGTTTTCCTAGCGCATTCATTTCCATCCTGTTCACAGGCTCCATTCTCATTGAAGTTATTTTCTCTCTGGATGGCTTGGGCTTACTCGGCTGGGAGGCGACGATTAACCGGGACTACCCTGTGGTTTTTGCAACGCTCTATTTCTTTACGTTACTGGGTCTGGTTCTGCAACTCATCGGCGATGTCATGTATCACCTCATCGATCCAAGGATCGATTTTGAAAGCCGAAACTTTTAGCCACCTCATGACAAACATATACAGAATTGCTGAGGTTTACACATGCCTCTAAGTCCAATCAATCGACGCAGACTCTCAAACTTCAAACGTAACCGACGTGGGTATTGGGCGCTTTGGATTTTTCTTGTTATTTATTCCCTGTCCCTCGGATCCGAATTCATAGCCAATGATCAACCCCTGGCTGTGAAGCACGACAATCAATGGTATTTCCCGGTATTCAAGTCCTACTCTGAATCTAACTTTGGTGGTGATTTGGGTTTTAATGCTGACTACTCGGACCCCTACCTCACAGATCTGATTAACGAAAAAGGCAGAATCTATTGGCCTCTAGTGCCTTTTTCCTACGACACGATTGATTTTGATCTAGATAGCAGCCCACCCAGCGCACCTTCAGCAAGACATTGGCTCGGAACTGATGATCAAGGACGTGACGTATTCGCTCGCATGATTTACGGCTTCAGAATTTCAATTAGCTTTGGATTGCTGTTAACGCTGTTCAGCACGATTATCGGTGTCGCTGCAGGTGCGGTTCAAGGCTATTTTGGTGGGCTGCTTGATCTCTTCGCTCAGCGCTTTATCGAAATCTGGCAGGGCCTACCGGTCCTGTATCTTCTTATCATAATGGCAAGTGTCATACAGCCAGGGTTTATTTCGTTACTCGTTTTGATGACGCTATTTACGTGGACCTCGTTGGTCGGTGTGGTGCGAGCAGAATTTCTGCGCGCGAGAAATTTTGAATACGTGCGTGCCGCAAAAGCCTTAGGTGTTGGTGATATCACCATCATGATTCGACATACGCTTCCCAATGCGATGGTGGCAACGGTGACGTTCCTGCCATTTATACTCAGCGGCTCAGTCACGACGTTGACGGGGCTAGATTTTTTGGGACTCGGCCTGCCACCTGGCTCAGCTTCGCTAGGAGAGATGCTTAAACAAGGTCGCGACAATCTGCACGCGCCATGGTTAGGCCTAACTGCATTCCTTATTCTTGCTCTCATGTTAAGCCTACTGGTTTTTATCGGTGAAGCTGTGCGTGACGCCCTTGATCCACGTAAAACTTTTTCCGAGCATCCTGTCAATGGCTGAGCGTCTACTCACCATCGAAAACCTCGATGTTTCGTTCGGCCAAGGCGATCATAAAAGCAATGCTGTTCGTTCTGTGAGCGTCAGCATCGATAGAGGACAAACGGTTGCACTAGTGGGCGAAAGCGGATCTGGAAAATCTGTTACTGCGTTATCAGTGATGCAACTACTGCCCTATCCAATGGCTCAACACCCTAATGGCAGCATTCGATATCGGGAGCAGGAGCTGGTGGGAGCTGGCCCAACCGTCATGGAGTCGGTTCGTGGCAACCAGATCAGCATGATCTTCCAAGAACCTATGACATCACTGAATCCACTACACACCATAGATAGACAGATCAGCGAATCTTTAAAACTTCACAAAGGGTTATCCGGAAAAGCCTTGCGCGCTCGAGTGCTTGAATTACTGAAACTTGTCGGCATACGGAATGCACAATCACGAATCAAGGCCTATCCGCATGAGTTGTCAGGCGGCCAACGACAACGCGTCATGATAGCGATGGCACTAGCCAACGAGCCAGATCTGCTAATCGCTGATGAACCAACTACCGCGCTGGACGTTACGATACAGGCGCAAATTCTTGATCTGTTGGTTGAGCTTCAGCAAAAGATGGGAATGGCATTGTTGCTAATTACTCACGACCTGGGCATCGTTAGGAAAATGGCTGATGTCATTCATGTTATGACCAATGGTCAAGTCGTTGAAACTGGCAACACCGAACAAGTCTTTAATAATCCACAACATAGCTACACCCAACATTTGCTTGCGGCCGAACCTGCCGCCTTGCCGGTAAGAGACTTGAAAAAACAACCGCTGGTGCTTACGGCAAACAACATCCACGTCCGCTTCCCTATCAAAGGAGGATTTCTAGGACGAGTCAGGCATTATGTGGAGGCTTGCAATGACATCAGCCTCACGCTCAAAGCTGGCAGAACTCTAGGTGTAGTGGGCGAGTCCGGTTCTGGAAAGACCACTTTGGGTATGGCTTTACTTCGACTTATAAAAAGTGAAGGCGAAATCATATTCAAGGACATTTCCCTTCACGACAAGCAGCAACATGAATTGCGAAAACTACGAGAATCCATTCAAATCGTCTTCCAGGACCCTTATGGAAGTTTAAGCCCACGCCTGTCTGTATTGCAGATTGTCGAAGAAGGACTAAAAGTTCATCAACCTAAACTGACACCGACTGATAGGATTGAACAAGTCAGCCAGGTACTCACTGAGGTTGGACTTGATCTAAGTTCCCTGAACCGGTTTCCTCACGAGTTTTCGGGAGGACAGCGGCAGAGAATCGCTATCGCCCGTGCCATGGTCCTCAAACCTTCCCTGGTCATTCTAGACGAGCCGACATCCGCTCTGGATATGTCCGTTCAAGCACAAATTGTCGAATTGCTACAAGACCTTCAAATCAAACATCAGTTGGCCTACTTATTTATTAGCCACGATCTGAAAGTAGTCCGCGCCTTAAGTGACGAAATAATAGTCATGCAAGATGGAAAAATCGTAGAGAGCGGTTCAGCGTATACTGTTCTGAACCACCCGAAAAAACCTTACACCCGCGAACTCATGCGGGCAGCCTTCGAAATAGCTACAAAATAGTCCAGACTAGTATCCATGCAAAGTATCGTTCTGTGCACTATCAACGCACGCTACATTCACGCCTCACTGGGTCTTAGGTATCTGTACGCCAACATGGGCGATCTGCAGGCGCAGACAAAACTCCAGGAATTTACACTCGAGCAGCGTGCAGAAGATATTGTAGAGCTGCTGATAACACCCTTTGTCAAAATCATCGGCTTTGGTGTCTACATTTGGAACGTCACACTAACCACTGAAGTGGTGCGATTGTTAAAGGTTATTCGACCCGACATCTCCATTGTCATCGGCGGCCCAGAAGTGAGCTACGAACTGGATGATCAGCCCATTGGCAGAATCGTTGATTTCACCATAACAGGGGCTGCTGATGTTCGTTTTGGCGAACTGTGTCAGGAAATTCTCAGTGAGCAAAACCCTGGAAGAACGGTCTCGTCCCTGCCGATTAAGCTAGACGAACTTCAATCGCCCTACCCCCATTATAGCGACAATGACATAGCCCACCGGGTTGTGTACGTTGAGGCCTCACGCGGCTGCCCGTTCAAATGTGAATTTTGTCTGTCATCACTGGATAAAACAGCGGTGGCATTTAATCTGCCAATATTCCTGAATCACATGCAAGACTTGATTGATCGCGGTGCACGCCAATTCAAGTTTGTCGATCGGACATTCAACTTGAAAGCAGACACCAGCAAACAAATCCTGGAGTTCTTTCTTGGGCACATCGACAAGGGTTTGTTTTTGCATTTCGAACTCATCCCCGATCGCTTGCCAGAAATTTTGCTAGAGCTACTGCCGCGCTTTCCTGCTAACTCTTTGCAATTTGAAATTGGCATTCAATCCTTTAACGCGGATGTTCAAAAGCGTATAAGCAGAAAACAGCAGCATGAGCGAACATGTGCAAATCTACAGTGGATTCGTCACAACACAGAAGCGCATATTCACGCTGATCTTATTTTCGGTTTGCCGGGAGAAACTCTTGAGAGTTTCGGTCAAGGTTTTGATCTACTGTATTCTCTGGAACCTCAGGAGATTCAGGTCGGCATTTTGAAGCGACTTCGTGGCACACCTATCTCCCGGCACACTCTCGAATTCGACATGCGTTACCAGACAACGCCGCCCTATCGAATATTGGCCAACCGCGATGCAGACTTCGATACCGTTCAGCGTATGGTCAGATTTGCACGCTATTGGGATTTAGTGGGTAACTCCGGGCGCTTTCCTAAAGGACTACCTATGTTACTTGCCGATCAGCCCTTCGACCATTTTATGTCACTCACTGATTGGTTATTTACTACCACTACACAGACACACAAAATTGCACTGAGCCGGCTATTTACGATGCTTCATGAATTCATGACCAGCGTTTTGGACATCGACTCCGACCTAGTGGAAAGTGCCTTATCGGAAGACTACAAACATAATCGTTTGAAGGGCTTTCCCAAATTCAAGCAACATGCCACGCCTGATCAAATTTTACAGAATCAAAAGTCGGGTGCGCAGCGACAGCATAGGCATACTGCTATTTAGGAGTCTAGCCAACGAGAAGGCGAAACCCGCTGACTCCATTCACTGGCCACCGACCCACCAAAGCCCGTTGTATACCCCAATGAACCAAATCTATCCATCTCCTGTGCTTGGCTGAATAGAAAAAGTGCAGATCCTGCCAGGATGATTCCAGCAATACTGGCCATCACTATTTTGATCACACTGTAAGGCCGCTCTCCACGCACTTTCCCAGTTCGACCATTTACAACAAATCGATAGGTTTTGCCACGAAATTGAAAACCTGCGGTCCACACTGGCAACAACACATGTTTAAATGTGGTGCCACTGTGATGTGTCTTTAGCGAGGTAATCCTCTGCTTATCACCACCAATGGCTCGACGCACATCCCCTCGAATTACTTTATCCATGGATTCCTGAGCTATGCTGAAACCTTCATCGAGATCCACTTGATAAACCTCGCTTCTAAAACCTGCCAAGTAGTCCTCGGTATACGGAATTAGATTCTCAAGATCCCAAGGTGCCAACCAGTCAGTGATCTGCCTGGGCAGCGTTTTAGTGGCGCCAACAAGAACATCATCGAAATGCCTGGAGGTACGACCATTGGCTGAATACCACCGAGTTTTGGGCACTCTACGCGTGCGTGTAA